>JASFRG010000270.1:0-4962 GCA_050115035.1 Anaerolineales bacterium
TTATCGGAAAGAAAGTGAATAATGTTAAGGCAATCCAATATCGCGCAATTGCAAAATTGCGCAAGGTTTTAAATAGTACGGTGAGCGCATGACCTCGACTCCCTCGCTGCAAGATCACGAGATCATCGAATTGTTGAGGGAATTGAAATCAGTTAAGGCAGAATACCCTCCAGAGATGCTGGCCAAAAGGCGGACCGCTTTCATGGTTCAGGTTGCCTTGATGGAGAAATTTAGCGTCAAGAGTTTCAATCTAGTAGAACAATCCCTGCAAGAAAAAGATGTTGTCGAAATTCTCGGGGAGTTGAAACCAGTAC
This sequence comes from Anaerolineales bacterium, assembly GCA_050115035.1. Lineage (GTDB taxonomy): Bacteria > Chloroflexota > Anaerolineae > Anaerolineales > Villigracilaceae > JAABUE01. The sequence continues at coordinate 315 of JASFRG010000270.1, forward strand.
GAGCCGAATACCCCTCGATTTTAATGTCCAAACAACGGACTGCATTTCTCGATCAGGCTGCGCAACGACGGAAAGTGGGTTGGATGGGGAGTCTGCGTGTCGCCATCCAAAGTGGATTGAACATCGTATCAAAGGTTCCTGGAACAGATTTGATGAATGCGGTGCGAAGATCGCTTGTGCTCGTCAGTGTTGTTGCGGCTGTTTATATGGGCATCTTGTTTGGGAATTTCAGGCTAATTGCTGAACCCGCCAGTCCCATTCCAACACAAGAACGGGTAGCTCAACCCATCCCCGCCCTTCCAACCTCTACCTACGAAGTAGCAGAAACGGTCTGCACGCCGGATTCCTTTTCACCATTATGTTCGACCAAAGGTTTTGATAAGCACCCGGATCAGAAATCCTGGGTGAGTAAAAGCGCGGATAGCTGGATCAAAATTGATACCGGTCAGACCGCTCCTATCCACAGGGTGGAGTTTAACCAAGAATTGCTGGGTAACTCTGATGGAGATTTCACCATTTCAGTTGGGGTGTCTGATGACGAGTACAAACAAGTTTATAGCTCGGCCGCTGATGATTCCGCGCAAACAGATTCTGAGCCGGGTAAAGTGGATGTATCTTTTGATCCGGAGCCTGGAAGATATGTTTTGATCACAGTCGACGAACCGGGTGTGGTCATCAATGATGTGCGGGCATTTGCTTCGATCTCGCCGCCCACTCCTACTTCGCCAGGGGTAGCTGTAAACACCAAAGCGCCGACGCTACCAACGCTGGCCTCAACCAGCACATCTCTACCAACCAGGACGCGGACCGCCACGCTCACCTACACGCCTGCGGCAACACGAACAAAAACCGCCACACCAACGAATTCACCGACGCCAACCCGGGCACAAACTGCCACGCTCACTGTCACCTCATCACCTACACTATTACCAACCAACACATCCCTGCCCACAAACACACCCTTACCGAGCAATACGCCCCTGCCGACAAACACATCCGTACCGACAAACACACCCCTGCCTTCGAATACGCCCTTGCCAACCAACACCCGATTACCTACCAATACACCCTTGCCTACGAATACGCCGTTGCCCGCGCCTCCGCCGAGCAATACGCCGGCTCCCACAAACACACCATAGACATCCTTTGCACATCGAGCAAGGCGTAATACTACTCTACACTAATTTCCTGTGCCCTTCGAAGACAGGCTTGTTTTCCAACAAACGCCTGGGGGAAAATATCGAAAGGTCCAACGATGGCTCTACGCCCCTGATCAATTCCGATAGGTGACGTCCCACGGCGTGGCATTGCTGAAAGCCGTGCCCCGAAAATCCGTTTGCCAGCAAAAATCCGCGCAGTTCCGGCCATTCTCCCAAAATCACATTGCCATCGAACGTGTTGACGGCGTACAAACCGGCCCAGCCACGGACGAGTTTCAACTGGTCAAAGGCGGGCACATACTCGACCAGGTCCGGCCATAGCCGATCCATGAAAGTTTCCCGGCTCCAACCAAATTCGAAACCGACCGGATCATCATCGAGCGACTTGCCGCACATGAAGCGATTGTGATGTTCCTGAATCAGGTACAGCCCGGAGGGGAACACCGTCAGCGGGTAAGTTTCTTGCGGATCGGTGTTGGTCTCGATGATAAAGACCTGACGTTTGATCGGGTCAACTGGCAACTCCACACCTACTGTGCGCGCCAGTTTCGAGCACCAGGCGCCGGCGCTGTTGACCACGAACCCGGCATTCAGGACAGTCCCGCCCGTCAAGCGCACGCCGGTGACTCGCGCATCTTCCCGCAAGATTTCGGCTGCTTCCGCTTCGATGAACTCAACTCCCAGGTCAACGGCTTTGTTCTTGTAGCCCATCAATACCCCGTTGGGATCCATGGTGCCGTCCAATTCGCCGAAGGTGCCACCGGCTACCTGGCTGGTATCGTACAATGGGAAGCGGGCTGAAATCTCGTCGGGTTCCAACCAGGTTACCGGGCAGCCCAGGTTTTGCTGTACTGCCAAACCCTCCAGTGCGATCTCTTTATTCTCTGCATCCGACACGAACAAATTGCCCTCTTGCCGGAAATCGATCTCAGGTTGCCAGTCACCGACGCGCATATCCTCCTTGAAGGTCTTCAGCGCTTCCAGCCCAAATTGCGAGATCTGGATGTTCTCCTTGACATTGAATTGCAGTCGCGTGTTCCCATCGGATAACACAGTCGAGTTGTATTCATAGGATGGATCCATTTCGATGATGGCCACCTTGAGACTTGGGTCGGCCTTGAGCAGATAGTAGGCGGTCGCGCAGCCCATCACCCCGCCGCCAGCCATGATTGCATCGTAACTTTGGTTGTTCGTCATTTTGATTTCCTATACTGAATGGGTGAGTCCGCCATCCACACGGATATTTTGTCCGGTGATGTACCCGGCTTCGGGGGAAAGCAGGAAGCGGGCGGTTTGGGCAATTTCCTCGACTTTCCCGTAGCGACCAGCCGGAATCATAGCCAGGTTCTCCTCGCTCATCGGGTAGCTGTCCACATAGCCGGGCAGGATGTTGTTCATGCGGATTCCAGAAGGGGCATATCGATCCACATAGAGTTTTGTGAAACTTCCCAACGCAGCCCGCAAACTGCTCGAAACAGGAAAAGCCAGCTTAGGTTCGAAGGCTGAAAAGGTGGAAATGTTGACAATTGCACCCCCGCCCTGCCGCGCCATGATGGGCGTGACCAGCCTGGCCATGCGGACAACGTTGAGCAATACCAGGTCCATTCCAGCGTGCCAATCCTGATCGGAAATCTCCAGCAGGTCTCCTTTGGGCGGATGACCGGTATTGTTTACCACGGCGTCGATGCGGCCAAACTTGTCCATCGTTTTGTCCACCAAATTCGAAAGGTCTTCTGCCTCCGACACCGAGCCGGTAAACCCCAACCCGCCGAGTTCCGCCGCCAGGCTTTCCGCTCCGCCAGAATTGGAAAGCAAGGCTACCTGATAGCCGTCGTCTGCCAGCTCTCGGGCGATGGCGGCGCCTATGCCTTTGCCGGCTGCGGTGATGATAGCAACTTTTTGATCCATTGATCTCCTCCATCCTTCTTATCTTTAGCAGGGGGTTCGGTCATCTTCAACTTTCATTTTATAGGCTGAATATTCGATTGTGATTATAAGGGAAATTGGACTCTCAACAAGAGCCGCCTGCCGAAATTTGCTTGGCTTTTACACAATAGACCTCTTGCAAGAGTCAATAAACAAACCTGCACTAGGCGGCGAGAGCACTTATACAAGAGGTTTAATATAAAAAAGACACAATGAGATTCGGTAAACAAATTCAATAAAACGTCTCACAGGTTTTCTTGGTGGTCAGGTGAGATTATCTCCAACCCCCATTTCAGAGCCAAATAATCGCCCATCTTGCCCAAAAAACACTTACTACGACTGCTGCATCTGGGAAATTTGCCTTCAGGCCCCGAAAATGTAGGGGTGTGTGATAATCTCACTTCACTACCGGTTTTCTTGGCCAAACAGCGGTGTTGATGTGAAACCACCGGGAGGGTGAGTACCGTTTTCGAATGTCAAATCACAAAAGGTCTTTGAGCAACATCTCAATTGGCGTGCTGGAAGAATCCTTCAATATGTCAATATAAACGGAAATTATTCGTTAGTTACTTCGCTCCGCAATTGGCTTCAAATACGAATCCAGCAGCGCGTCCATCTGCTCGAACGACTCGCACACGAAGAACATTGGGTTGAAAGCGTATACCGTCTTGGGAATCTGGGCGATCATCTCCACATCGAAGGGAGCCAGAATCACCTCGCCGCCGAAATATCCCTTGCGAGAAATGCCCAATTGCTCGTACAGCGCGTGCACCACGTTCCAGCCCTGGTCCTGTGACGACATCTCACCCTTCCGGTGCAATTCATTGACGCCGGCAATGATGCGGCTGATGTCATCGCGATGCGTGTCGAAATGCGCTTGTAGCTGCGCGAACACATCCCCGGTATAGTCGATGACGTTATCTCGGTTCAAACGGTAGAACTCCATGATCGTATTCGTCAGTTCCGCGCGCCCGGAGATGATGCCTGCGCCGAAGACCTTGAAGCGGTTGTCCTCCATCACCAGTCCGAACTCGGTGCTGTACCAGGCTAGCCTTTTAATGACTTCTTTTTCTTCCTGAGTAGCCTGCATATAGGCCGGGGCAAATTTGTCCTCGATGCGCGCATAGAATTCCTGCGTCAGGTATGGCAGATGGCTGAAGATGTCATGGAACATATCCGGTTCGGGGGTGAACTCCATCTGGTCACGGGTGCGCAGGTAATCGGTGATCAGGAAGATGCGCTGCCCAAACTTGACGTACCAGTCATCCGCCAGTGTGTAGCGCACGGCAGTGCGCTCGATACGCCAGCCGGTCCGCGATTGGATCTGTTCGTTCAGGTATGCCACAGATGGAATACGTTTCGGATCCAGCTGTAATAATTCGAATCCATCCTTGTATTCCTGGCAGAGATGCTCCAGAAAATAAGGCTGATAGATTCCATTGTACAGGTCCGCCCAAATGGCATGTTGCTCGTCAGTAAAACTGATCTCCTGGGTATCAGTGGTGTACTCCTGACTCGGGTCGAGATGCTGTTCAGCGATGTCTCCGGTGTAAGCTGGTGTT
>JASFRG010000271.1:0-4949 GCA_050115035.1 Anaerolineales bacterium
CACACGGTCCACCTGCTTTAGATAGCTGATATCTTGCATTGTAATGACCGAGCCAATATCTTTAAGGGGCGTGTACTGCGCATTGTATATTCGGCCATCATCAAAATTAATTTCATGATATTTCAAAGGTGCCGTCCGCGCCCGATTTAGCAATACACTGAGGTCCGGATGGTCAATTACATCTGTAACAGGTTTCCCCCGAAATTCCTTACCGGGTAAATCAAACGCCACCATCATAGCCTTGTTCATCAACTGGATACGCCTGTCGTCATCCATGATGAGCACACCATCATCAATATTTGCAAAGATATACTCGAATCTCTGTAACTCTGCTTCACTCAAGTTGGCGCGGCGTTCAAGGGAGGCTGTCGTCCGCTTCACTTCCCTACGCAGCCAGTCCCCCAGATGACGGGCGCGCTGCAAACTGCGCTCTACCGTTCCGGTAATATCGTCATTCCGTAAAGGGGGGGACAAACATCCAATCAAACCAGCTTGTAAAATCTCTTTATAAAGAGCAATAGATTCCCGTCCTGCATAGATCAAGATAGGCACAGTCGGGAAGCGTTCAAGGACATCCTTCCCAATCTTTACCCCCGACTGGCCATCAAAATGTTCCCCCAGCAGAACCAGTGCCGGAATCGCTTCCTGAACGATTTTATCCAATGCCACACGATCGGAGGCAACCGCTGTCTCATAGGACACAGCCTGTAACGCACGTTGCATCAATTGCATCACGGTGGCATCATCCAGCGCCAACAGGATCAGGTCGCGTTTGGGCATAAAAAGTTACTACCGCTTCGTCATCATCGGCGTTATGGGCGGTATTGTTTTTTCTGCAGCGCGAGCCATTCGTTGTAAGGCGGCTTGCGCTGATTCTAGCGCCTGGAGTTGCTGCTCCGTCAATGGGCCAACATCCTTCTGGCTCAACAATGATTCAATCGGTTTCTTAGCAGCCTCAAGTTCTTCACTCACAGATTCACGCACAGACTCGAGCACCGCATTCTGACGCCTTTCGCCGGATTTGGCCGCTTCGGCTGTTTGCTCCAGTGCCCGGAACAAACGCGCGTTGACAAGCGAAATAGAAGCATAATCAGCTACAGCTTCAAGCAAGGTTTGCTCGGCCCGGTCAAATGGCTTTACATCCCTACGCACCACCAGCAACAAACCGATGACCTGTTTCTGCACTTTTATGGGCACCACGGCCGCTGACTTACCCAGGGCAGACACTCTAAACCTCTCCAACGGCTTACCGTGAATCAACAGAGTCTCGCCTGATAGGGAGACCAGGGAACTGATTCCATCTTCCAACGGCTGATTGAGTTTCTTTGCCCAGCTTTGCGGCAGGTTGCGATGCGCCGTCAGCAAAAACACCTTGCTGGCTTCCTCACGCAACATCAACCAGCCTAAATCTGCCTCCGCTGCCTGGACTGCCCCCTCCACAATTTTTGTGAACAATTTTCGCTGGTCGGTAACTGAAACGACAGCCTTGCCGATCTCAACGATGGCTGTCAACTCGTTGACTTTCCTTTTCAACTCTACATTGACTTCATTGAGTTGTTTGTCCAAACGGGCTCGGGCGCGCCCCTCTTGCGTTTGACGTAAAACGCGCTCCACCACAGAAACCACTTCGGCATCCCGTGCAGGCCAGTGCAAATAATCCGAAGCGCCCATGCGGAAAGCTTGCAAGATGTCTTCTTCCTGTCCCTTCTCAGCAATGACAATCAAAGGAATATTAGCCCCCTGCGAAGCCAAGGCGACCAGCAAATCCTTTGCATTCAGGTCGGGTAAATTCAAATTTGCAATCAGCAGGTCTGGGGGAGTCTGAAGCGCCTGTCGTAAGGCAGTAGAGGCATTTTTGACCACCTTAACTTGATACCCCATAGGTTGTAAAGCCTGACGCGAAATCAAATCACTGATGTCAGGGTCACTTTCAACGACGAAGATATGTTCCCTGGAATTTGCCATATTAGTGCGCAAACCTTAATAAAACTTTATTTGATTTTATCACTATAACTATTATACTGGACACGACTCGCAATGATATACTTTACAAATTCATATTAAAAGGCATACACATGGACGATTTTCTCTGGTGGCGCGACGGCATTGTCTATCAAATCTATCCGCGCTCATTTGCCGACAGCAATGAGGATGGTTTAGGCGATTTGCCCGGCATAACAAGTAAGTTGGATTACCTGGCTGACCTGGGCGTAGACGCGCTCTGGTTATCCCCGATCTATCCCAGCCCGGACAAAGATTTCGGCTACGACGTGAGCGATTATATGGATATCGATCCACGCTTCGGTTCGCTCGCGGACTTCGACCTGCTTCTGTCCGAGTCGCACAGACGCGATATCCGCATCATCCTCGACCTGGTGCTCAATCACACCTCCGACCAGCATCCCTGGTTCCTGGAATCTCGCTCCAGCCGTGATAACCCCAAAGCGGATTGGTATCTATGGCAAGACGATATCCCGAACGATTGGCAATCGGTCTTCGGCGGTCCCGCCTGGGAGTACGTTCCCGAACGCGACCAGTACTACTATCACATGTTCGTGCCCGAACAACCGGACTTGAACTGGCGCAACCCGGATGTGCGAAAAGCCATGCTGGATGTCGTCCGTTTCTGGCTCGATCGCGGTGTGGACGGCTTCCGCCTGGATGTGTTCGACATGTATTTTAAGGACGACCAGTTGCGCGAAAACCCTCGCCAATTTGGCCTGCGCGCTTTCGACCGCCAGCAACATATCTACGATTGCGACCGGCCCGAAATGCTTTCCTTACTGAAAGAACTGCGCCGTTTGCTGGATTCTTATCCTGAACGCTACGCAGTTGGAGAACCACTTGGTCAATCTTTTTTACCAGAAAAAGAAAGAGTCATTAAATATTCCGGCGCGGACAAATTACACGCAGTTTTCAACTTTGAGTTTGCATGGAGCCAATTCAATCCGGCGCAATATGTCCAACCTATTTTAGATTGGGAAACGGCCTATGCTGAAAGAGGCATTTGGCCAAACTACGTTCTTGGCAACCACGACGCCAAACGCACGGCAACGCGACATACCAAAAACGAAGAGGATGATCGCATCAAAGTATTGATGGCCATGTTGCTCACTTTACGCGGAACCCCATACCTGTATTATGGTGAAGAGATCGGCATGCGCGACGTTTCATTAAAACGGAGCGAGATCCTTGACCCTCCCGGCAAGAGATACTGGCCCTTCTACAAGGGGCGAGACGGTTGCCGCGCACCTATGCAATGGGATGAAACAGTCAATGCTGGTTGTTCGCCCGTTAAAACCTGGTTGCCGGCACACCCAAATTATCAAATGAGAAATGTAGCAGCCCAGCAAAAAGATCCAAACTCAATGCTAAATTTCACCCGGGACATGATCAAATTACGCCGCGCAAACCCTGCCTTCGTGCGCGGGGATTTCTCCCTGCTAACGAAACAGCCAAAAGACACATTAGCTTACATGCGGAACACAGTGGAGCAAAAAATTCTGGTAGCGCTCAACTTCAAAAACCGTACGGTGCATGCAGAAAACCTCCCGGCTGGAAATTGGGTTACACTTTTTTCCACAAATCGACAGGCTCAGTCGACAGTTTCACTGTCAGCCGAAGCCTTGCAATTGGCCCCTTATGAAGTATTGATTCTGGAATCTTCCTAAGTTGCTTCCTTATGAGTTTCAATTTTCGCAAATTCAATTTAGCTGTTGTAATCCCGGCATATCACGTTGAAGATGAAATCGAAGCGGTCCTAACAGAACTGCCCGACTACCTGCGTCACATCATCGTGGTGGACGATGCCTCCCCGGACAACACATCAGAGTTGGTGCAGACCCGAGCAAACCGCGACAGGCGCATCGTCCTGGTGCGACACGAGGAGAACCATGGCGTGGGCGCTGCGATGGTGACCGGGTTCAAGAAAGCGTTGGAACTGGGTGCGCAGGTCGTCATCAAAATAGACGGCGACCATCAAATGGACCCGGCTTACATCCCGAAACTGGTCATACCGCTGCTGGAGGGCAAAGCCGATTACGCCAAAGGCAACCGTTTCCGCGATTTTGATTCGCTGCGTCACATGCCGTTGATAAGGCGCATCGGCAACCTTGGATTGAGTTTTCTCACCAAGGCCGCCACCGGCTATTGGAACTGCTTCGACCCCACCAACGGCTTTTTTGCGATCCGCACCGAGATATTGGAGCAACTGTCACTCGCACGCATCGACCAGAGATATTTCTTCGAAACCTCCATGCTCGCCAATCTTTATTTGCTGGGCGCTTACATCCTGGATGTGCCCATGCCAGCGCGTTACCGGGGCGAGCGTTCCAGCCTGTCTATCTGGCGGGTACTGTTCGAGTTCCCGGCCAAGTTATTTGCCACCTTGTTACGCCGCATCCTGCTCCGCTATTTCCTGTTCGACTTTTCCATGGTTTCCGTCTACCTGCTGAGCGGCATCCCGCTGATCCTCTTCGGAGTTATCTTCGGCAGTGTAAAGTGGATCCAATACCTGGAACTGGGCGTGGCAGCTCCCACCGGGACAGTTATCCTGCCCACGCTGGCGATCATCCTGGGCATCCAGATTTTGCTCTCCGCCATCGAGATCGACATGAACGCTGCGCCTAAATCCCCGCTCAGTGGGCCGCTTGTATAAACTGCCAAGGCGCCAGGGACGCCAAGTTTTCTGAGAAGCCGCCAAGCAGGTTTCCTGGCGGCTCAAATATTGCTCATGAAAAAATCTGAGTTCAGCGCTTATAAAGCTGACTTTCGTGCAGTCATCCGCAAAGTGCTGGGTGAATCCGAACAGGGTCGCATGGACGAAGCCGGGTTCCCAGCCTATTCACATACCAACCCGCTCATCAACTGGTTGTTCTGGCAGCGCTTGCGAAAAGTGATGGATTACATTGAAGCGGATATGCCCTATGAGCACATCCTGGACTTCGGCT
>JASFRG010000272.1:0-4947 GCA_050115035.1 Anaerolineales bacterium
TTGGGATAAAAGCCCGTTGAGGAGAGAGAGCCCATCGATCATTTCAATTTGCAGGATGGATGATCAGTGTTGAATCGGGTTTAGAATACATAATCTTTATATCTTTGGGAGGTACCATGGATTACGACGCGATCATCATCGGTTCGGGCGCGGGTGGACTTACAACTGCCGTCGCACTGGCACAGGCAGGCAAGAAAGTTCTCGTGCTCGAACAACATGACCGCCCGGGCGGGTGGACTCATTCGTTCACGTTGAACGGTTATCGCTTTAGCCCGGGTGTGCATTACATCGGGAGTTTGGAAGAAGGTGGCGGGTTGCGTCGGATTTATGATGGGTTGGGAGTATCGCAGGACTTAGCTTTTGTGGAACTTAATCCGGATGGATACGATCATATTGTCATCGGCGATCAGCAGTTCGATTTCCCCAAGGGCAAGGAAAATTTAATCGAACGCTTGAAGAGTCATTTTCCGCAAGAGGCAAAGGGCATTGACTGCTATTTCACTGACCTGACCGCCATGACCGAAGGCTTGCGCAACATCGGTAAGTTGAACAAGCCGTTACAGGCTGCGAAGGGTGCGGGAAACATCCTCAAGTGGATGCGTGCCACGGGCGCGGACCTGATCAACGCGCATATCAGCGATCCTGTGTTGCGCGGTGTGCTGAGCGGGCAGTCGGGCGATCATGGTCTGCCGCCTTCGCAGGTCAGCGCGTTCATGCATGCGGGCATCACCGATCATTATCTGGACGGTGGGTATTATCCGTTGGGCGGCGCGTTCACGATTCCGCGGGCGTTCGTCCGGGCGTTGAAACGCTCGGGTGGCGAGATCAGGCTGAAGTCCAGTGTGAAGCGCATTCTGGTTGAGGAAAAAAAAGTCTTGGGCGTTGAAATGGAGTCGGGAGAAGAGATCCGTGCGGATGTGGTCATCTCCAATGCCGATCCTGATGCCACCTTTGTCAAGATGATCGGAAGAGAAAACCTCTCGCCTCGTCTCCGGCGGAAAGTTGATACGGTCCGATATTCGATGTCGAGCCTGAGCCTGTTCTTCGCTACGGATATGGACCTGCGTAGCGCGGGTCTCGACTCGGGCAACATGTGGTATTACGACCACGCCGACGTGGACAAGATCTACACGGACGGACTCGGTGATGCGGCGCTGCGTGATGAAACCCCGGCGGGGATGTTCCTGACGGTGACGACCTTGAAAGACCCGTCGAAGATGCACCCCGCTGACAAGGCCAGTGGAGCAGGTCCCGGACATCACACCTGTGAGTCGTTTGCGTTCGTTGGGTATGAGGCGTTCGAGAAGTGGGCGCACACAAAATATGGCGTGCGCCCCACGGAATACGACGCGATGAAGGAAGATCTGGCCTGGCGCATGGTGCGCGGATTGGAGAAGCGTATCCCCGGCTTGAGCAAGCACATCGTGTATTACAGCCTCGGCACGCCGCTGACGAACCAGCATTATCTCAACGCCACGCGCGGGAACATCTACGGCATTGAGAAAAGCCCGTCGCAGGTGGGACCGTTGGGATTCAGGCAGAAAACCGAGTTCGAAGGGTTGTATCTGTGCGGACAAAGCACGATCAGTCACGGTGTGGCAGGCGTGACCGCTTCGGGCATCGAGGCGGCCAAAGCAGTCTTGAACTGCCGCTCACGGGATATTTTGACTCAAAAGGGCGACAGCCCGTTGTTCTTGCAGGCGGAGGACACCTCCGCGTGGCCGGAGCATTTGAAACGGAAGATAGAACGCGGGGATGTGCCGAGGGAAGAGGATGAGATGGAGTTGTGATGAAGTTGGAGCGGTTATAATAAATTTATGGAAGTCGGTGATATTCGTCTTTACAAGGAGCGTTGGAAAGCCGTTGAGGAGATTGAGCGGCAGGAACTTCGTGCATTAACGCCAAGACAGAATTGGAGACACCTCAATACCATTATGCGGCGAGCGAAACGTCTTGGCCTGAGGCGCGGCGATGACGATGGGGAAATGAAAGTTTTCAAAAGATGGGCAAAGATCCGTAAACATTATGAGTCAATCTGACCATCTTGAACCTCTTCTTGATGCCTTGGATGCCTTGCAGCACCTGTTGTTACGTTTTGATAATAAGGGAGTAATCGTAGGTGGAGCGGCGGTCAGTATCCTAGGCCGAGCACGCTTTACTGAAGATGTAGATGCCGTGTTCCTGGTTTCCAATAAAGACTTGCCTCGCCTTTTGGAATTGGCAAAAGAACAAGGGATTGAGCCGCGCGTCGATAATGCAGTTGATTTTGCGAGGAAAAATCGAGTATTACTTTTAAAACATATACCTACAGATACAAGTGTTGACATATCACTAGGAGCTTTACCGTTTGAAGATGAAATGGTTGAACGTGGTGTGTTATATGAGGTGGATCAAGCATTGCAGTTGCGTCTTCCAACTCCTGAAGATTTGGTAATTATGAAAGCAATTGCTCATCGCCCGAAGGATTTGGAGGATATTCGAACCATCGTGGAAAAATATCCGAATATGGATGTGCAACGAATTGAAAAATGGGTTAGGGCATTTGGGGAAGTATTGGAAACTCCCGATCTTTGGGGGATGATTAAATCTTTATTGAAATAATGTTCCTCATGGCGGTGTAACAGCCGCTTTTTTGTTTGAGCTTTATAGGTAAAGAAGAAGATTATGAAAACTGATCATCCGCACCCCATCATTGTTCCGCCAGATGAGGGCAAAGTGCTGGAATTTATTGGAATAAAGCACAAGCTCACTCATCAACACACTAACGGTGCGTATTATCTCTTTGAATTCGAGTTCGATCCCGAAAGCGGGAACCGCCTCCATGTGCACCAGCACGAAGATGAAGTGGTGCATGTGTTGGAAGGCGCGATCGAGATCAGAGTCGGTGGCCAAAAGCTATGGGCAGCCGCAGGCGGCGTGGCGCATCTGCCAAAACAGATACCGCACGCGCTCTACAATCCCTTGAAGACACGCTCAAGGTATTTGGGGATCGCAGTCCCTGGCGGGATGGAGAATTTCTTCGATGAATTGTCCGCTGCGCAGGAGGCCGGATCCCTTGACGATACGGAACACAGGAGAATATCCCTGAAGTATGGGATTGAATGGCTGGAATAGAAAGATCGAGCGTGACTGCGAGCGAGCAAATGAACAAATGATAGAAATGGAAACCCAATGACAGAAGTTATTAACCTCATCGAAAAATTCAACCTCATCAACGAACAATGGCATCCTAAAATTGCCGGTGAATTGAACGACTCCTACGTCAAGCTCGCCAGAGTACAGGGCGAGTTTGTCTGGCACCACCATGAAAACGAAGACGAATTGTTCTTTGTGGTCAAAGGCACACTGACCATTAAATTGCGTGAAAAAGACCTGACCATTCGCGAAGGCGAATTTGTTATCATCCCCAAAGGTGTGGAGCACATGCCCGTAGCCGAAGAAGAAGTCTGGATCATGATGCTGGAACCGAAAACCACCTCTAATACCGGGAACGTGGAAAACGAACGGACGGTCGAAGCGGAGTGGATTTGATATTATGAATTGACAGTCACCTCGCAGGTGACTGTCAATTTTGTAAGCGGGGAACAAAACTGTCCTCCAAGGCGTCATCTTGGTAACGCCAAAAAACCTATCACCTGGAGGAGTACCATGAAAACCAAATTGTTCACAACGCTATCGTTGATCGCCATCGCAATGACGATCCTGACCGCCTGCGCTTCCGCAAGTTCCGGTGAGCCCGTCGCCCCGGAAGAACCGGGAGCGTATGTCGAAGGGAACCGCGCCGAACCCGCCGATGATTTTGGCTACGCAGGCGAAGCAGAAAAGTCAGCGGAAGCCATGCCCACCGCCGGTGTAGTTTCCCAGACCGTGCCAGACGTCGGCAATGTGCCTCACCAGGCCGCCTCAATCGATCGCAAGATCATCAAGAACGCCGAAGTCAACGTGCTGGTCGAAGACAGCGACATCGCCGTCGACCGCCTGACGCAGGTCGTCGGAGATGCGGGCGGATACATCGTTAGTTCGCGTGTCTGGTACCAGACGCATCTCGATGGGGAGAACTACAAGTACGCTAGTATCACGCTCGGAATTCCCGTGGATCAGTTCGAGGTCACGATGCGACGCGTGCGCGGGCTGGCTCTGCGCGTGCTGGATGAAAACGCATCCGGTGAAGATGTTACCGATCAATTCGTGGATTTGCAGTCCCGCCTGTCCAACCTGGAAGCCACCCAGGCGCGCATCCAATCCTTCCTTGAAGATGCCAAAACTGTGGACGAAGCCCTGCGCATCAACCAGGAATTGGCCCAAATCGAAGCGCAGATTGAAGAGGTTAAAGGTCGCATGAACTATCTCTCTGACCGCTCAGCCTTCTCGACCATCACGGTCACCATCGCGCCGGACCTGCCTGAGATCGAGCCTGCTCCCGCGCCCGAGCCAAAACCCTGGACCCCCAGCGAAACCTTGAAAGAGGCTACTGAAACATTGGTCAAAGCCTACCAGGGCATTGCCGAGTTTGCTATCTGGGTTGTTGTGGCGGTGTTACCCATCCTGGTTCCACCCGTACTGATCATCTGGATGCTTCTCAAACTGTTACGCCGTAAACCTGCCAAACAAATCCCTGGTAGTGAAGTTTGATCCAAGTCGTACTGTGGAAAATTGTTGGATATAAAGACAGGGCAGCCATTTGCGGCTGCCCTGTCTGGCTGTCATATGTCCCTTACTCAACAACGATCCTGTTCGGATAAAAAGTCATGGTTCGGTTTGAGCTGCTACTCAGTTTGAATTCGCCGGAGAGTTGCTCACCGCCAACCCAGGCAACATACAGATACCATCCGGCCGGCACCGTAACACTCATGCTCCCATCGACAGGGTACTCGTGAATGACTTTGGCGCCATCATTCGTTGTGCCTTGCAGGGATACGTACACATCGGCATTGGCGATATTGATCA
>JASFRG010000273.1:0-4932 GCA_050115035.1 Anaerolineales bacterium
CATCATCGCCCGAAACATAAAATATCGTTTCGAACGGCTGGGTTAAGCGATGGCGTTTTCTGTCCTCGCCCAGGAGCCAGACCACCGCGCCGTCGATTTCATCGGCATAGACCGATAACAGCCAGCCGTACAGTTCACGCGGCATCCAGATACTCCGGAAATTTGATAGCCAACATCTCATTGCGAAATTCTTTCAACCTGGCTTCAATCTTTGCCTCGACGTTTTCTAACTCGCCTTTCAAGGAAGCAATTTGAGATTGATTCCTTTTCAAAGATTTCTCCAGGCGTTCGATGAGCTGCGTCTGAGACGCTACTTTGTTCTCAAAGTGCTGGATCAGCTTGTGTTGTTCCAGGTTCATCATCATCAGAATCGTGGCAACCGGCAGCGGGTGGGATGCCATTTCGGCGGCCGGCAAATGGAACTCGGCCCGGTTCCACAGATCGTCAAAAGTGCGTTTGTCTTCTGCCAGCAGCAGGGCGCGGCGGAAGCTGGCGAAATAGTTTTTTTCATTTCTATACTGCCAGGTGAACGGAAGGATGGTGTGTCCCACAGCTTCACCCGACCAGGACTTGTTGCGGCATGGATTGTGGCTGATATACCCAGGGCTGTTCCACCTGATCAAAGGCTTTTTCCAAAACCTTTATCAAACGCGGACGATTCTTCCCCGCATGGGCGCTGACGGTTACCATCGCTCTTCGGTTCAAACGGCGTAATTCCAGAATGGCTTCAAACAGCAGTTGATCGATCTCTCGCTCAGAGACGCTTTCGTCATGGAAGGGCGCGAGCAAGTCCAGTATCAGGTTTGGGATTGGGTCGGCTGGGGTCTGTTTCAGCAACTCGACCATTTGGTAGCAGGTTTCCGCCCGCGAGAGGCGGATATGGCTACCAAGGATGTATTCGTAGTGAGAGGTAGCCGCGGCCAGCGCGTAGTTGATCCTATAATGGTCATAGCGGTTTCTGCCAATCAATACTTTGATGGGGCCCGTCAGCGCCAATTCCACGATCAACGCATGCATCTTTTGATAGGTGACATTTTGTTGGCCGTTGATAAGTGTGATATGCTCGTGGACAACAAAAGTCCCGGATTCTTCTGGTGTGTGCAAAGCTGTCATCATGTGCCGGTTCCTTGCGTGGTTTGTGCGGGTAAGAAAAATTGAGAAATAACCGCCCTGATAGCATACCTGTCCCATATACGAAAGAAAATCCCCTTGCGGGGGATTTGTAAGGGGATAATTGGACTAGCCCGTTGGGGGATGCATATCTGGGGAGCAGAGCAACCTCATACCCAAAATCTGGTGAAGTTGATAATGAGACTTATGGACAGCAGTCACGAAGACACCTTGAACCGACCAACAACGCCAGGACAGGCAAAGGCACAAAGAAAACCCCGGGGCTCTGTGACTCCGTGACTCTATGGCTAAATTTAGTGATTAGCATCCCACCACTCGTCGAAGCGCCAATCTTTTAAGGCGCGACGCAACTCATTTCTATTACGAATATCAAATTTTGTGAAAATGTTGTGCAGGTGAGATTTAACGGTTTCGTGAGAAATGCTGAGTGTTTCAGCAATTTCGTAGTTCCTATGTCCCATACAGGCCAGCGCGGTAACTTCTTGTTCACGATCGGTTAAAGCATCCCAACACTCTTCCAATTCGCTGGTTTGCACGTATTGATCATGACCGGCTCTCACAAATTCGATCCAGACATCTTCTTCCGTGCGGCCCTGCTCTTGGGCAGCCTCCTGAATGGCTGTCAGCAATTCCTGGTCTGCGTGGAGGGTGTGCGAATCCGTCCCCATGATCTTTTGGATGATTTTTCGTAAGCGGGACGGAAGCAGGAACATGTTATAAATTATATAGAACAAACGTTCTTTCGTCAAGCGGCGCTGTGGCTGCCGAACCAACCGGTTCCAGCCTTGACGAACCGAACATCTGTGCTATACTGTACGCAAAGCAAAGTTTGGACCTATACATTTATTTGGAGACGTAGACATGGCACGCAAAAAGAAAAAAGACGATTCACAAGACGATGGCCGCCAGGCAGTGCTCGATAAGGCTGTCGGCGATATTATTAAACGGTACGGAGACGGTTCGATCATGCGCCTGGGTGACGCGCATAGCATGGCGACGGAAGTCATCCCCACTGGATCTCTTTCCCTGGATATCGCTTTAGGGGTAGGTGGAATTCCACGTGGACGTATCACAGAAATTTACGGTCCGGAATCTTCGGGCAAGACCACTCTCTGTCAGCACATCATTGCCGAGGCCCAGGCCATGGGTGGCACAGCTGCATTTGTTGATATGGAACATGCCCTCGATCCGGTCTACGCGGCCCGCGTGGGCGTGGATGTGGACAACCTGCTGGTCTCCCAGCCGGACATCGGCGAGCAGGCGCTCGAAATCACCGAAACGCTGGTCCGCTCCGGTGCAGTGGACGTGGTCGTGATCGATTCGGTCGCAGCCCTCGTGCCTCGTTCCGAGCTTGAAGGCGACATGGGCGATCCTACCATGGGTGTGCACGCCCGCCTGATGTCACAGGCGCTGCGCAAGCTGTCCGGTGCCATCAACCAGACCAAGACCTCGGTCGTCTTCACCAACCAGTTGCGCCAGAAGATCGGTGTCATGTTCGGCAACCCCGAAACCACTACCGGCGGTCAGGCGCTCAAGTTCTACTCCAGCGTCCGGCTGGATGTGCGCCGCATTCAATCCATCAAGGTCGGCGCGGAGATTATCGGTAACCGCACCCGTGTTCGCGTGGTCAAGAACAAAGTGGCGGCTCCCTTCCGCACGGCTGAGTTCGACATCATGTACAACGAAGGCATTTCCAAGGTCGGCGACCTGCTTGATCTGGCCACTCAGTTCGAGATTGTCGACAAGCGCGGCTCTTTCTACTCCTATGGCGATACCCGCCTTGGCCAGGGACGCGAAAACTCGAAGGAATTCCTGCGACAAAACCCCGAACTGGCGCTTGAGATTGAAAACTACATCCGTCAACAGGCACTGGGTGGTGAACTGCTCATGCCGCTCGCCATGGATGACGAGGTCGACGAAGAGCCGGTTGAAGACGAAGAATAGAATGAATTCCCGTAGGGGCACGATTTGTCGTGCCCCTACATTTTTACGGGGACAAATGAACACCCAGCAGCGCTTCAAGCTCCGCCCAATCCTGTTTGCCATCCTATTGACATTTCTCCTATCCCCAGCCTGTGCTCCTACCCCCGCGCCAACGCCTTTCATACCACCCAAAGCGCCTTCACCGACTCAGGTCATCATCGAGGGGAATACCCCTGTTATTCCAACCGTCACCCCAGAACCCATCCCAACCTCCAGCCCAACCCCAACGCCCCCCTGCACGGACAGTTTAGCCTTTGTCGAAGACCTGACCGTTCCAGACGGAACCGTGGTTGCCCCCGGCGCTAGCGTGGAAAAAGGCTGGCTGGTTCAGAATAACGGCTCCTGCAACTGGGACTCGCGCTATCGGCTGCGCTTCGTAGGTGGATCGGAGATGGGCGCGGCCACCGAACAGGCGCTCTACCCGGCCCGTGCCGGGATCCAGGCGGAAGTCCGCATCGCCTTCACCGCGCCGAGTGAGCCGGGTACATACTCTACCGCCTGGCAGGCCATCAACCCGTTTGGTGAACCCTTCGGCGATCCCGTCTTTATGGAAATCATTGTGGAAATCGAAGCGCAGGTCACCCTTGAAATTATTGAAACAGCCACTCCATGAGCAAAATAGACGAATATCGCCAAACCCTGAAAAGTCTGGATGATTGGGATGGATTCTTGCGGGCCGAGTCTAACCTGCCCGGTCCGCGCGGAAATCTGGAACTGGCCCACGCAGCCGCTGACCTGGAAGATCGCAAACGCATCCAGCATTTCCTGACTTTCACCCCTGAACGCACCCCGGTCAACACCCCCGATGAGTTTCTGGCATTTTGCGGCATCGAAGGTTTGGGCCGGTTGATTGTCGAAGGCCAAAACGATCTGTGGCCTACCTTGCGAACTCACGCATCCGATCCGCGCTGGCGTATCCGCGAGGGGGTGGCGATGGCGCTGCAACGCGTTGGAAAAGTCGATATGGATTTGCTGCTGGACAAAATGGAAGATTGGATCAAAGGCAACTGGCTGGAGATGCGCGCCGTAGCCGCTGGATTGGCTGAGCCAAGTTTGCTGAAAGAAGAGAATCATGTCCTGAGGGCGCTCGACATCCTCTACCGAATTACAAGTTCAGTTGAAGCAGCTCAGGAGCATGACACGGATTTCAAAACCCTGTGCAAAGGGTTGAGTTACTGCTGGAGCGTAGTGGTTGCCGCTTCACCTTCGCAAGGCAAACAATTCATGGAACGTTGGCTCAACAGCATCGACAAAGATGTGCGCCGTATCATGAAGGCAAACCTGAAGAAAAACCGGCTGATTAAAATGGATAAAGCCTGGGTGGAGGCTTGCCAGGCAAAATATAAATAAACCGGAGTTTTATATGCTCTCTATATTCGATGATTTTGCTCTTGAAAAATCTAATTCATATACGGATTTCCAATGCAAACCGAACTAAGCCAACCCAGTCCCTTGCTCAAACCCGACGGCAATCTCTCCCAAATTGGCTGGGCGCGCCAACCTGTGTTGGATTGCAACCTCGAGGCTGCGCGCTTCTACGCCTTGCGCCCGCTGCAACGTTTCCGCGTTAAGCGTTGGGACTATTATGCGGTCTTCACCCCACACCGTTTCTTCTCTGCCACCATCGCCGATCTGGGCTACGCTGGCAACATTTTCGTTTATACGCTGGATTTCGAGACTGGCGAACTACACGAGAAAGGACTGGTTATTCCGCTTGGAACAGGCATTGAACTGCCGCGTAACAGCAACATGGGGAACAGTCACTTCGAGAACAAGCGCGTCAAACTCCACTTCAGTGTGGCCCCGGACAAGCGGCAA
>JASFRG010000274.1:0-4931 GCA_050115035.1 Anaerolineales bacterium
TTTCCGGAGTATCTGGATGCCGCGTGAACTGTACGGCTGGCTGTTATCGGTCTATGCCGATGAAATCGACGGCGCGGTGGTCTGGCTCCTGGGCGAGGACAGAAAACGCCATCGCTTAACCCAGCCTTTCGAAACGATATTTTATGTTTCGGGCGATGATGAGCGTTTGAAGAATGTTCGAGAGGTTTTGCAAAAACATCAATCTCCACCTGAAATAACTTTCCTGACCCGTCAGGATTTGTATCAGGGCATGCTGCCGGTGCTGGAGATTCGGGTAGACAATCCAATCGCCCAGCAGCGCTTGTTTTATCACATGAAAAAGGATTTCAAATGGATTCGTTATTTCGACGCCAAAATCCCTTTCCCGATCCGTTATGGCGTGGCGAAAAAGGTCTTTCCGATGGCACGCTGTCGGATACAAGCAGACGATCAGAATCAAATACTGGAGATCAAAGCTCTGGACAGCCCCTGGGACATCGTCTACGATTTGCCACCTCTGCGTACTCTCTCCATCGAACCGGATGCAGACCCTCAGCATGCCTCGCCAACCTGCCTGTACATCCAGCATGACGAGACACAAATCACCTTAAGTCTTTCGGATGAGCCAGAGCTGTTGAAAGAATTGGGGCGCATCCTGGACGAATACGATCCGGACGTGGTTTTTGCGCGCTGGGGAGACGGCTGGTTATTCCCCTTTTTGATCGAGAGCGCCAGGAGGCACAAAATCGATTTCAATCCGGGGCGCGATATGCGCCAGAAATATCGCTTCAAAGAAGAGAGCACCTTCGAAAGTTATGGCAGCATTTACTTCCGGGCGCGGCAAACGCATTTGTTCGGTAGATGGCACATCGACCCGAAAAACTCAACCATGGACATGGGCTTCAAATTCAGCATGCGCTCGGCGGTCGAGATGGCGCGTGTCACCAGCGTGGACGTGCAGACCGCCGCCCGCAATAGCCCCGGCTCGGGCTTCACTGCAATGCAAATCCGGGAAGCGCTGGGGCGTGGGATTCTGGTTCCGCTGCAAAAACGCCAGACCGAGCGCTTCAAATCCGCACTGGAGCTGAACGCCGCCGATGGTGGCGGAATGAACTACCGGCCAATTGTTGGCGTACACAAGCATGTCGCTGAGTTAGATTTCTTCTCGATGTACCCGTCGATCATGATGACCTGGAACATCAGCGGTGAGACGGTCGGTGTCGAAGGAACGAAGTCTCGCTACGTTCCGGGCAGCGGGATGCCGATCACCCAGGATGTGGATGGCCTGGTCGCCAGCGTGCTGCGCCCATTGCTTGAAAAGCGGCACAAGGTCAAAAAGGCGCTGAAAAAACTCGCCGAGGATGATGCACAGCGCGCAGTGCTCCAGTCCGTTGCGGATGCGCTCAAGTGGCTGGGCTATGTTTCCTTTGGCTATCAGGGCTACAAAAACAACCTGTTCGGCAACATCCAGGCGCATGAGGCTATCTGCGGGGTCGGGCGCGATGCGCTGGTCACCTCGATTGAAACGGCGCAGGAGCTGGGGTTCAGGGTGCTGGCCGCAAACGTGGACAGCCTGTTCGTCCAGAAAAAAGCGGCAGTTTGTCCCCGGGACTTCAAACCGCTGATGGATGAAATCACCGCTCGCACCGGTCTGATCCTCGAATTGGAAGGCATCTTCGACTGGCTGGTCTTTACCGCTTCCAGGCTGAATCCGCGTATTGGTGCCGCCAATCGCTACTACGGAAAGTGGCATCATGGTGGGCTCAAGGTCAGGGGGATGGCGCAGCGCAGGACGGATACCCCAAAATGGATCACCGATGCCGAGCGAGAGATCATGTCCTTGCTGGAAGGCGAATCAAACGCGGACCGTCTACCTGCTCTCGTTTCGGAGGCCATAGCCCTAACCCAGACTTTTCTCGACGATCTGGACGCAGAGCGCGTGCCGGTCGAAGACCTGGTCCGCCAAACCAAACTATCGAGAGAGCCGCATGAGTACAAAGGGAATTCCACTTCAGCCAAAGCCGCCAGGCAGTTGGCCGCCGAAGGAAAACGCCCCCGCGTTGGACAGCGGGTGAAGTTCATCTACACACACGGCGAAAAGACCAGCATCCGTGCCTGGGATACGGACATTGAGCCTGATTATTCTCAGGTCAACAAGCCCCGTTACAAAGAACTGTTGCTGCGGACAGTACACCAGATTCTGGAGCCATTAGGGTTGGGAAAAGATGAGTTGCTGAGTTTAGTACATGAGGACTGCAGGCAGCTTGCGCTCTGGCCACAAGGTTAACCCCGGGAAGACAATGAATTTGAAGACGTATCGAATTTTAACGATGAAGAAAGTTGACAGGCAATGAAGGAAGCACAAGAAACAAACAAATCCAGGGTTTTCGTCATCCACGGCCGGGATGAAGCAATTCGCCGGGCGCTCTTCGATTTCCTGCGTGCCATCGACTTGAAACCCATCGAGTGGGGTGAAGCTGTTGCGCTGACTGGAAAACCAACTCCATTCGTGGGAGAGATATTGGATGCAGCTATGGGCTACGCACAGGCTATCATCGTGCTGTTTACCGGCGACGATCAGGCCAGGCTGCGGGATGAATTCATCTCAGGCAGTGACCCTGCCTACGAAAGAAAAACAACGCCGCAGTCCAGGCCGAACGTTATTTTCGAGGCGGGCCTGGCGCTAGGAAAATATCCTGAGCGTACTATTCTGGTACAAGTCGGAACGCTCAGACCGTTCAGCGACATCGCCGGCAGACATTTTGTCCGCTTGCAGAATACATCCAAGTCCAGGCAGGAACTGGCGGGAAGACTCAAGCTCGCCGGTTGTGATGTTGATCTGTCAGGAACGGATTGGCACGATGCAGGATCATTTTCATAAGCAAAGACTTCCGAGTTCTTTGAGAACTCGGAAGTCTAATTTATAAGAGTAATTACCTACTTCTTCGCATTATGCGTCAAAGCAGCATGCGCCGCCGCCAGGCGTGCCACCGGCACACGGAAGGGCGAACAGCTGACATAGTTCAGACCGATCATGTGGCACCATTCGATCGAGTTGGGGTCACCGCCATGCTCACCGCAGATGCCACACTCCAGTTCGGGGCGGGTTGTGCGACCTTTTTCGACCGTAAGCTTCATCAGTTGGCCCACGCCGTCGCGGTCAATGGTCTGGAATGGGTTCTTGGGCAGAATGCCGTCTTCCACATACTTGACCAGGAAGTTGCGCTCGGCGTCGTCACGGCTGTAGCCAAAGGTAAACTGGGTCAGGTCATTGGTGCCGAACGAGAAAAAGACAGCCGTCTTAGCGATCTGGTCGGCGGTCAAGCCGGCGCGTGGGATCTCGATCATCGTGCCGAATTTGTAATCAAACTCGACACCCTTTTCTTTCATCACCTCGGCAGCGACCTCTTCCAGTTTGGGCTGGATAAAGTGCAGTTCGTTGACGTGACCAGTCAGCGGGATCATGACTTCCGGTTTGGGTTCAAAGCCGCGCAGCTTGACGTCCGCAGCCGCTTCGAAAATTGCCCGAACCTGCATGCTGACGATCTCAGGCATCATCACACTCAAACGGACTCCGCGTAAACCCATCATCGGATTGCTTTCGTGCATACTTTCAATGCTGGAGAGTAATTCTTCCTTGGCTTTGTCTTCTTTTCCCTTGATGCGGTTCTCGATCACTTCTTCGAGCAGTTCATGCTCATCGGGCATGAACTCATGCAACGGCGGGTCAATCAGACGAATGATGACGGGCAGGCCGGTCATGGCTTCGAACAAACCATCGAAATCTGCGCGTTGGTACGGAAGCAGTTTGTCAAGCGCGACTGTGCGCTCTTCGGATGAGTCGGCCAGGATCATATCCTGTACGATCGGCAGACGCTCGGGTTCGAAGAACATGTGCTCGGTCCGGCACAGACCGATACCTTTGGCACCGTATGAGCGGGCGCGGCGTGCATCGGCAGGATAGTCAGCGTTTGCCCAAACTTGCAGGCCACGAGTCGGCCATCCTTCTGGAAAGTCGCGAATACCATCTTTCGCGGCAATCTCATCAGCCCAGGACAACAGTTCTATCAATTCGGTCTGCTCCTCTAAAGAGGGAGCCACCGCTTCGATCTCCCCGACAAAGGCTTCACCGGAAGTACCATCGACCGAAATCCAGTCGCCTTCTTTCACAACCAGTTCACCAACTGAGATGGTGCGGTCTTCCAGATTGATGCGCGCTTCGGATGCACCCACCACGCAGGGAATACCGAACTGGCGAGCAACAACTGCCGCGTGGGAGGTGGCGCCACCCTCAGTGGTCAGAATGCCTTTGGCGGCCAACATACCGTGGACATCATCCGGCTTGGTGAAGGGGCGCACCATGATGACATCCTGGCCTTCTTCCTTGGCCATCCTTTCGGCAGTATCCGCATCGAAATACGCGCGCCCGACCGAAGCACCGGGGGAAGCGTTCACGCCACTGACCAAGAACTTGCCAGTTTCCTGAGCCTCTTTCTTTGCTTTATCAACGAATTGGGGGTGTAATAAGGTATCAACCTGTTCAGGTTTGACACGCTTTACAGCTTCTTCTTGGGTAATCAACCCCTCTTCTGCCATATCCACTGCGATCTTGACGGCGGCTTTGGCGGTACGTTTACCATCACGGGTTTGTAGCATCCAAAGTTTGCTGTGCTCGATGGTAAATTCAACATCCTGCATTTCACGGTAATGTTGTTCGAGTTTCTCGCAAACTTCCATGAAATCTTTATAGGCTTCCGGTAATTCGCCAGCCATTTTTGAAATTTCTGTTGCATTGCGGATACCGGCAACGACATCCTCACCCTGGGCATTCATCAAATACTCGCCCCAGACTTTCTTCTCACCTGTTGACGGGTTACGGGTGAAAGCCACACCGGTTCCAGAATTATCCATGTTCCCGAAGACCATGGTCACGATGTTGACACCGGTACCCA
>JASFRG010000275.1:0-4921 GCA_050115035.1 Anaerolineales bacterium
AGAATACCATAGACACGAAATCAATCTTTTTGAGGATAGCGAATGAAAAGTGCATTTTTAGAGATTTAGAGTTGCATAATTGAATCTGGAGTTGTATACTCTAAATATCGATTGTTTTTCGAAAAATAAGGAGGCTCTATGTCCCATCACCATTCTATTTTGTGTATTACCCCACCCCACATACTGAAAGAAATTGCCACGAACGGCACAGAAGCACAACGCGAAACCGCTATTAGAACCATCACAACGTCCGAGCAAATTCGTACACAACGGCGCATTGCAAAGGAACTGCAATCGTTCGAGGCTCCGCAGACAGTTAATGCGGGAAAGCAGCGGGTAGTATACGATGCACAAAATGGCACCAACCTACCTGGAACCGTAGCAAGAAGCGAAGGAGACGGTCCTGTATCGGACGATGCGGTCAATGAAGCTTTCGATGGTTCTGGGGTCACTTATGACCTGTACTTCGATATCTATGGGCGAGATTCAATCGATGGCAACGGTCTGCAATTGGATTCAACCGTACACTATCGAAAAGGGTACGACAACGCCTTTTGGAATGGGAATCAAATGGTTTACGGTGATGGCGACGAGGATTTACCCGAGGGCCAGCGTTTGTTCAATCGCTTCACCATCGCGCTGGATATCATTGGGCACGAACTGACCCATGGCGTGACTTCACACGAAGCCAACCTGGTTTATTGGGATCAATCTGGAGCATTGAATGAATCGATGTCAGATGTGTTCGGATCGCTGGTCAAACAGTACCTGCGTCAACAAACTGCTGCCGACGCGGACTGGATCATCGGTGAGGGCCTGTTTACAGCTAATGTAAATGGAACAGGTATCCGCAATATGAAAGCGCCGGGAACAGCCTATGATGATCCAGTGCTCGGAAAAGACCCCCAGCCAGCCCATATGGACGATTATGTCAAAACCATCGAAGACAACGGCGGCGTACACATCAACTCCGGGATTCCCAATCGCGCATTCTACCTGATAGCGGTCGAACTCGGTGGATATGCCTGGGAAAAAGCCGGGCAAATCTGGTACAAGACACTGACAGATAAACTGAGCGACCGCTCGAACTTCCAGGACGCGGCGGACCTGACCTTTGAAGCTGCTGGCGAACTATTTGGCAGCGGCAGCCTCGAACAGCAAGCTGTAGGAAATGGCTGGTCCGAAGTGGGCATCACGGTTGGGACCGGAGGAAATGGCGGCGATGGCTGCCCAATTGCAGTGATGCGAGCGCTGGGTCTGGCAAAATAACCGGATTTTTTCCATGACCAAGATACTCTTCGAACGGACTGGTGGCTTCATGGGCAGAAAGGTCAGCACGAGTCTTGATCTTAATGAACTCCCTGAGGAACAATCCAAAGCGCTGGGGAACATGTTAGACGATGCAGATTTTTTTGCACTGCCAGCCGACCTGACCCAACCCGCCATGCCGGACGAATTTACGTACAACATAACCGTGATCGGCGATGAAAGCCAGCACAGCGTGCGTTGCGGCGACACAACCGCTCCGAATGACTTACGCCCGCTGCTGGAGGAGTTGAGCAGACGGGCGCGGATGCAGAGATAAACAGGGGATGCCAGAAGTTTGAGAATAATGGTGGGCTGCGATTGTGCGCCCGCCATTATTTATAGGTTCAAATAACACTATAGGCTAGGGCATTTCAGGCCAGGTACCAACCGTAAAAGATGCGAGATAATCTCGCAACACGTCAAAGTCCACATCCCAGACAAAGGTGTTCCCCAACACGGGATCCTGAACCCTTGTGCCTTGAAAAAGTTCTTCCGGAAAATAGAGATATTCGACATTCTCAGGATCGAGCATAGCAGCCAGGCAGGTCAACTGGGCGATCTGAACGGTATCCAAATCAGTGAAAACCGAACCTTGAAATGCGCTTACGAGCTCTGGCAACCTGGGCAAAACAGCAGGGCTAAGCAACTTGGCGCTCAATGCCTTGAGAATGATCGTTTGAGAATTCGTGCGCTGTATATCACCCTGCGGGCGCAAACGGGCCAGCATCAAAGCCCGCCAACCGTCCAGGTGGTGGTTCCCGGCTTCAAAATACAAATCCGGATCCTGCGATCCAGGCACACGCCCATCAATAGTGTTGGGCAGGTAGACATCAAGCCCTCCTAATGCATCCACGATACGGACAAAGTTATGCATGTTTATCGCAACCCCGCCATCCACCTGAACGTTAAAGTTGTGCTGCATGGTGTCTGCCATCGAGCCCAGGCCCTGGCTTGGAGCATCGTAATAGCCAAACGCTGGAGTGCCATACGTGTACCCCTGGTTGAGTTTTCCATGGGTAATGCCGTGATCTGCAAGCCCAGGAATCTCGACATAAATATCCCGTTGAAAGGGTAAGACCATGATGCCCGGGTCGACAAAATCCACCCGCACTAAGCGGATTGAATCGGCCAAACCGGCATAGTAACTGTCGGCGCGAGAATCCAATCCAATCAATAACAGGATCATGGACGGTGGCCCGCCACATGCAGGTACGGGGGTCGGAGTAAGAGTCGGGGAAGCCGTCGCTGTTGCTGTAGGTGTGAAAGCAATATTTGTCGGCACAGCCGTGATGCTCGAATGAGCAGGATGCTCGAGCGCGCTCCCGAACCAGGCAAACACCCTGCCTCCATCAAAGAACAGGATCACGCTGAGAAACAGGCAGATCACGAATGCAATTCCAAGTGAATATAAAAGCAAAAATAGGTTTCTGCGAGACATAAACTGACTCCCGTCAGTCTATTTAACACGAAATTCGCCGCTTCGCTTCAGTACTTTGGTTTGAGCAAAGCTTCCCAAAGTACATTTAATTTGAATCTGAATCATTCGAATTGATCGATGGAAGCAATTGTTCTCTCAGGGCAAGCTCTTCATCTTCCGATTCCACATCTCCATCCAACCAAGCATTCCGCAACTGACCCAAAATGTTTTTATATTCTGGCCCTGGTGATAATCCCAATTCGTTCAAATCATGACCCGTCGTCTTAGGCCTGACGTGTCGCCATTTTTTTAGATAACTCTGCAAGGCATCTTTCGTCTCCCCCTTAGCAGAGAGCGACACAACGTAGACAGCCATTTCTGGCACATCCTCCAGGCGCGCGACCCAGCCGCTGGGCTTTGAGCCTTTTAGGGATGGCAGGTCTTTCCGCAGGCTGGAGGCCGCCAACAACAGATCGGTCAGCGCGGCGGGGAAACGCAATCGCCGTGAGAGCGCCTTGAGTGTTTCAGCCGGGAAGGGAGACAGCCACAGGAGCCAGATCAATGCCCGTTTTGGCGGAAGCGAACCGGAAGTCTGGAAAGCAGCGATCTTATCGTCCGAGGGAAACTCGAACTTTGTATCTGGGGGAGACAACTTCGGATGAATAGCCGTCAACAACCCTAAATCAGATAGACGTGTGAGCATCTCGAACCAGTTTGGCTCGTCGAGAATCCGATCGAGTTCGTGGCGCGCGCGCTCCGCCGAGAGCTTTTCGAGCATGGGCCTGGCTTCGTCCATCAACTGGCGCGTGCGCTCTTCGATCTCAAAGCCATAGCGTTGTTCATAGCGGACCGCGCGCAGCATGCGGGTGGGATCGTCCACAAAAGAGAGGGAATGCAGCACGCGTACGTAGCCGCGTTCCAGGTCAGCCAGACCACCCCAGTAATCGTGCAGCGCGCCGAAATGATGCCCATCCAGGCGCAAGGCCAGGGTGTTGATGGTGAAATCGCGGCGATGCAAGTCAAGCTTGATGCTGCCGCGTTCGACGGTGGGCAGCGCAGTGGGATGCTCATAGAACTCAGTGCGCGCAGAGATAAGATCCAGGAATTCGGGGGTTGACGCCTGACTCCCAAATTTTGAATCGTCCAGAAACCACTTGGCCGTACCGAAGCGAGTATGGCTGGTCACACGTCCGCCGAATTTCTTTCCCAGCGCTTTTCCAAGCGCAATCGCATCGCCCTCGACGACGATGTCAAAATCCAGGCTGGGATGCTCGAGCAGCAAATCGCGAACAAAGCCTCCAACAATATAAACCGCCATATGTTGTTCGACAGCCTGAGCAGCCACACTGCGGATCAGTTCCAGGCGGGGAGGTGGAAGCGCCTCTTCTAAACGACTTGCCAGGTTCATGCTTCCATTGCGCGCGGTGGGAGGCGCCAGCGTTTTGAGCAAGTCGGTTCGTGTGACGATACCGACCACCTCCTCATCGTCATTGGTGACCGGCACCTGTCCCCAGCCACTATCGGTCATGCGTGCCTGCAAATATTGCAGTGAATCCTCGGGGCTGACCGTCACATCCCCCGCATCCATCAAGCTTGCGGCGGTCAGGTTGAGTTTATGCGTCATGGCGCGGTCTACAGCCCGGCGGGTCAACAGGCCGATCACCTTTCCAGCTTCCACAACGGGGTATCCTTCGAAACCGGTGCGCTGCATCAACCGGGCGACTTCCTTTACGGATGTTTCCGGGCCAAGCAAGCGTGGACTACGGGACATGATTTGCGCCACGGTAATGGACGCTCGAACATGCTCGGGCAGCGATTTTAGCAAACTCTTACACGCTTCACTCAAAGCTTCAGCTTGTTCCCCCTGCCCATCCCGAATTAGCGCCGCAGCAGCGCGCTCGTGACCGCCACCACCGAACTCTGCCATGACGTCAGAAACGTCAACCGCATCGCTGGTAGAGCGCGCCACCATACGCACACCATCTTGCGTAGCAACAACCACAAAAAGCGCATCCGGATCGAGCAGGTCACGCAATTTATGCGCCAGGGTGGAAATCTCCTCATCCATCTGGCTGGCATCGCCGCAGGCGATCAGGATACGGTGACCGTTGATGTGATGTGTTTGCACGTTATCCAACAACTCTTCATACAGCTCACGTTGATCTACGGAGAGCGGCGGATTCAGGTATTCAGCAG
>JASFRG010000276.1:0-4867 GCA_050115035.1 Anaerolineales bacterium
GGACGGCCAATTCGTCCCCAACCTGACCATGGGTCCTTTCATCGTCAGGCACTGCCGCCGCGGGACAGACCTGCCGCTGGATGTGCATCTGATGATGGAAAATCCGGAGAGATTGCTGGAAGCCTTTGCTGAGGCGGGGGCCTCGCGTCTGACTGTGCATGTAGAGACCTGCCCACATTTGCACCGCACCCTGGAAGACATCCAGGCCCTGGGATGTGAAGCAGGCGTCACGCTAAACCCGGGCACCCCGGCAGCCTCTATTTTTCAGGTCTTACCCTTTGTAGATTTGGTTCTGGTGATGAGTGTCGACCCTGGATTTTCGGGTGGAACGTATATCCCGGAAATGGTGGGGAAAGTTGCTGAAATCCGGAAAGAGTTGGATAGAATCGGTTCGTCCGCCTGGCTGGAAGTAGACGGCGGTATGTCCCCCGAAACTTTGCCTGACATGAAGGCAGCCGGTGCGACTGCGTTTGTTTCCGCTACTTCGATTTTCAAGCACCCTGACGGTATTGCGGCAGGGATCAAATCATTAAGAGATGTAGGTGCCCCGCCAAATTAGGACGGGGGGTGCGAGCTCTGCGTAGTACCTCGATAGGGTACAGGGTACAAGTAGTGCGAAGTAATCCCAGGAAACCTGTGAAGCGGAGATTGCCACAGTCGCTATGCTCCATTGCAATGACATGAAGAAATGGAAACAAAAAATCACGGCATTTGCCGCGATTTTTATCAGTAAGGAAAGGAACGAGTTACGCTTTGGTTTTGGTCAGGTTGCGAATGCAACGGGTGCATAGCATCTTCTTGACCTTGCGATTATCCTCATAAAGCGTCACCTTTTGTAAATTGGGTTTGAACTTTCGATTGGTGGCGCGCATTGAGAACGACCGGTTGTGGCCAAAAGTTGTCGTCTTTCCGCAGTGGGCACACTTAGCCATCTTACAAATTCCTTTCTTGCTATAATAACAAAGTTACGGCTTGCTCCCGCAAGCACAGCATTCTACCACACATCGTACCCTTCTACAAGAAGATTATGTTTATAACCAAAGAGGATTGAAATATGGGCGAAGAAACCACATCTTTAGGCGGCATTCACATCTCACCCGGTGCTGTCGCAACCATTGCATATCACGCTACGCTGGAATCATACGGCGTGGTGGGATTGGCTCCCAAAAATATTGCAGAGGGGCTGGCATATACCATTACACGTGACCCAACGCGTGGCGTATCGGTTGAGTACGATGGGGAAAAAGTAGATATCGAGATCAATATCGTCGTGGAATACGGCACACGTATTGCCTCAGTAGCGAACAGTGTCGCCAATACAGTCCGTTACCATGTGGAAAAAGCGTTAGGGTTACGCGTCAACACCATCAATGTGCATGTAGCCGGGCTACGTGTCAGCAACACAGACTGATCGCCAGAGGAGCAGGAGAGACGGTATGGGCTTGGATTCCCCGGGTACACAGAAAAGATTAGAAAAATTTCGTAAGGCTCCCATGGACGGCCAGTCACTCAAACGACTGGTGGAAGCCGGACTGACCTGGCTGCGCACCAATCAGCAGACGGTCAACGCGCTGAACGTTTTCCCCGTCCCGGATGGCGACACCGGCACCAATATGGTGCTGACCATGCAATCGGCTTATAATGAGATCAGCGAGTTGGGCCATCGGAGCGTGGATAATATGGCCGCAGCTGTTTCGCAGGGCGCACTCATGGGCGCGCGCGGCAATTCAGGCGTTATCCTGTCGCAGTTGTGGCGTGGCTTTTCGCGTGGCTTGCAGGGACAGGATGTGCTGGACGGACCGGGATTGGTCAAGGCTTTTGCCGAAGCGCGCGACACGGCTTATAAAGGCGTTGTCCGACCGGTGGAGGGCACGATCCTGACTGTTGCCAAAGACATTGCTTCGGCAACGGAAGCAGGCTTGGAGTCCACGCAAGACCCGATAGGGATTCTGGAGATCGCAGTCAAGGCTGCAGACGAATCGGTCGAACGGACCCCGGACCTGCTCCCGGTCCTCAAGCAGGCCGGTGTCGTGGACTCGGGTGGCAAGGGCTTGTACTTCATTCTGGAGGGTATGTTGCGTCATATTTATGGGGATTCGTTGGATACGCCGCTGGCGTCGGTACAGCCCATCTCGGCACTGGACTTCGAAAGCGCCATGCAGGAGGTTGAAGAGGGCCAGGATTTCGAGGTAGTTGTCGATTTCTACCCCGAAGGTGAATTGAACTTGCAGTCCTTCTATGGCAAGCTGGAAGAGATGGGCACCTCTATCCAGGTAGGGGAAGGCGAAGGGATGTACCGTATGCACATCCATGTACCGCTGGAGAACCGCTACCTGCCGATCGATTACATCATGGATATCGGGACGATTACCAAGGTGGCGATGGAAAACCTGGTGGCCCAGATGGACGAGATCGACGCCAAGGCTAAAGGTGACTATTTCGAACTGGCAAATGTTGAGCCGGGACAAATCGCAGTTGTGACTGTTTCGCCCGGGCCGGGGCTGAGCCGCATCTTTGCCAGCCTGGGTGTGGCAGCCATTGTCGAGGGCGGACAGACCATGAACCCCAGCACGCAGGAGATTCTGGCGGCCTTCGAGAATCTGCCCACGGATAAAGTCATCATTTTGCCGAACAATAAGAACATTATTTTGGCAGCCAATCAGGCCAAGGATGTGACGGTCAAGAGCGTGCAGGTAGTGCCGAGTCGCAATATCCCGCAGGGGTTATCTGCCTTGCTGGCGTTCAACCCGGATGGCGATGTGGAAGCCATTGCAGAGAAAATGAACAAGTCGCTGGAACTAGTGAAAACCGGCGAAATTACTGTTGCGACGCGCAGCGTAGAAATCGATGGCGTGGAATGTGAACAGGGACAGGTAATCGCTTTGCTTGACGGTAAGCTGGTTAGTTCAGCAAAAACGGTGGAAGATGCCTGCTTGAATTTGCTCGAAAAGGCAGGTGCCAAAGACCTCGAACTGATCACCATGTTCTACGGCGAAGACCTGTCCTTGACGGAAGCCAATCGTATTTCTGATAAGGTGCGCGAAGCTTATCCGGGGCAGGAGATCGAAGTCCAGGACGGCGGACAGCCGCATTACCAGTTTATTATTTCAGTTGAATAAAATTATGTGCTTTTGCTCTCCCTGCAGTTAGACTGCCGGGAGAATTTGTAGGAATCTGCTTGGCGGGAGTCTCAGACCCCCGCCGAACATCTAAAATACTTTAGGATGGAAATAACATGAAGCTCGGCATTGTCACCGATTCCACCTCCGACCTCCCACAGCACATCATTGATGAACATGAAATTGAAGTCGTCCCGGCGGTGCTGGTTATGGACGGCCAGTCGTATGCGGATGGAAAAGGCATCTCGCGTGAAGAGTATTACACACGCCTGCCGGATATGAAACAATCGCCGACCACAGCAGCACCCTCCACCGGGGATTTTGCAGAACGATTCCAGAGATTGTTAGACTCGGGTTGCGATCACATCCTTTCCATCCACGCTGCGGTGGAATTGACGGCTATCGTCAGCGTGGCGCGCCTGGCTGCGCACGAATTCCGTGAGCGCATCACTGTGCTGGATAGTGGCTCGTTGACTCTCGGGCTCGGTTTTCAGGTGTTGGCAGCCGTTCAAGCCAGAGTAGATGATTTAAGTCTGGAAGGCATCCTGGAGGCCATCCGTTCTACGCGCCAGCGCACGAAGGTTATGGCTGCACTTGACACCATGGAATACCTGCGCCGCAGCGGACGCGTTCCGGGGGCGGTGGCGGCTTTGGGTGGGCTGTTGCATATTAAACCGATCGTTGAACTGCTGAACGGCGAAGTCAAGCCCCTCGGCGCGGTGCGGACGACGCGTCAGGCGGGTGAGCGCATCTACAATGCTCTGCGGGAACTCGGTCCGTTGGAGCGGCTGGCGATCCTGCACACCAATTCCGAGAATCGCGCCCGTCAATTGCTGGATGAGTTAATGGAAACGGTCAGCCAGTCGATTCCGCGGGAAATTTTGATGGTCAATGTGACCACCGTGATCGGCACACATGTTGGGCCCAACGGGCTGGGTTTCGCGGCGGTAAGAACATAAGTGATTTGTAGATTGGAAAAATCGAGCAGATATTTTTATCCGTCAAATCTGCACAATCCGCGGATACGTCCTCCCCATGATAAAATACCCCCATGCAGCAATCATTAGAGAAACTACGAAAATTCTTCAATCTTGAACATAAAAATGGCTATGACGACACAGCCATCATAGGCGGACTTGCCAAAATGCTGGATTACTGGGAAGGTGAAGCCCGGGCGGATAACATCTCAGAAGAGATCATCCAGGCCGTTCTTCAACGTTTGCAGTCCTATGCCAGCCTGTCGCCTGAATCGCGCGCTGAATCACTCAAGGGACTTTGGAAACGCATCGGAGATCAGTATCCCGAAGCGACCAAAAAGCAGAAACGCGCGTCTCGACCAACACCTAAGCCTGTTTCGAGTGCCCCTCCTGTTTCCCCGCCGTCGGAATCGAGGGGAACGGAAGGGGAGGCTAAGAAAGAACGCCCTGCCCCTCCCGGGCGCGCCGAAACCGCTCCTGGCGGAAAGACATCCGCCACCCCGGCGGCCCTCAATGCGGACCTGACCGTGTTGCAGGGCGTTGGCCCACGCCACGCCACGACACTGGGCAGGCTTGGCATGCACACGCTGGGTGACATGCTCTACTACTTTCCGCGCCGATATGAAGATTACAGCCAGCTCAAGCCTATCAAGGATTTGTTTTACGGGCAGCAGGTGACCGTCATCGGTGCCGTGGGTTCGGTACATACCCGCCCGATCCGCGGGGGTAAGCAACAACTGGTCGAAGCTGTATTGTCAGATGGCACGGGTG
>JASFRG010000277.1:0-4862 GCA_050115035.1 Anaerolineales bacterium
TTTTGCCCACGCCGCTCACGCCGGGGATATTATCGGACGAATCACCCATCAGGGCTTTGTAATCTACCACCTGCTCCGGTTTGACACCCAGCGATTCAACCACATCCTTGGCGGTGTAATCCTGGGCATCGGAGAGTTTGCGTCCCGGCAGGCTGACGATGATGCGGTCGTCGACCAGTTGCAGCAAGTCGCGGTCGCCGGTGATGATCTTTACGCCCAGGCCTTCGGCTACCGCCTTTTTGGCGGTGCTGCCGAGCACATCGTCGGCCTCGTAGCCTTCCATTTCCAGGCGCGGCAGGTTGAAAATATCCACCATCTCACGAATGCGCTCGATCTGTGGACGCAGGTCTTCGGGCATCTTGGCGCGCGTGGCTTTATATTCGGGGAACATTTCATGGCGGAAGGTTTTGCCGGTATCGAAAGCTACTGCCATATATTCCGGCTTTTCCTGTTCCATGATGCGCATCAACTCTCTGGCAAAACCAAAAACACCGGCAATGGGTTCGCCCTTGGATGTTT
This sequence comes from Anaerolineales bacterium, assembly GCA_050115035.1. Classification (GTDB taxonomy): domain Bacteria; phylum Chloroflexota; class Anaerolineae; order Anaerolineales; family Villigracilaceae; genus JAABUE01. Next base: position 520 of record JASFRG010000277.1, read on the forward strand.
GCCAGCGCTGGTTGCTGCCGCCTGCGGTCAGCGCAAAATACATGCGATAGGCCAGGGCATGTCCGTCGATCAGGTAGAGGATTGGAGGCATGTGTTTTCCTGTTTCAGGTATTCAGAATTTGGTATCAGTGGTCTGTGTACAGATAAAATTTTACCGCAGAGTATGTGCATCTCTGCGGCAAAGTTCTACGAAGTTTATTTTACAGGTTACCGCCTTGGCTGGGAAATCCCCTGGCGCAGACGGGTCTGCTTGATGTAATCTTTGACAAGTTGGGGCGGGTGTGGTTGTAAGCCGCCCATAATCAGATACCCCGGCGCCCAGAAGTCGCCCGATGGGTTTTCACGTTTCAAGCGCGGGAAATCTGCAAATATCTTGTCCGAGGTCTGTTGGCGTATGATGCGCATCAAATAACCCGGTGAGGTGTGCGGCGTTACATTGACCACCCATTGCAAATATTCGGGCCGTACAGCCAAAAACTCTAAGCGCCAGGCAAAAGCGATGCAAATGTCCGGCATCCATTCCGAGAGGCGGTCGGCCAAATCACCGGTCATGTAATGGGCTGTGAAGCGCGGCACGAGTAGGCAGGCATAGTTCAATTGCGCCATACTTGCTGAAGATGATTCGGTAAGGATTTGCCTGCCTACTTCAGTGATCGAGTGTGGTCGCGTCTCATCCAGTTCACCGGGAGCGGGTGGGCGTACAGGTGTGTCTGGTCTCCTGCGTTGCGATTTGGATGGCAGGGTGGCTGCCAGTTCGTCCGCAAAATCTTGCAGTGATTCTTGTTGATCCTCAACACCGTCTTCCAGCGCTAAATCTTGCAAATGAATAGCTGGGGAGCTTTCTTTGCTTGGACTTCGGTTGGATCTTTCAGGTAAAGGCGTGGATGGACGAGTAACGGCTGCAGACGGATCCAGGTCCTGGTCGAGGCTTACCTCATCCTCAACCTCTTCGTCCAAACTCATTTGGGGCATGTCGGCTTCTACACGTTCGGGAGGTATTGGAGGAGGCACCTCATTCAAGATTTCAGCTATGGATGGGATTTCCAAATCCTCGCTGGATTCGTCATATTCATCCGCTTCATACTCGACTTGAACCTGCTCCTCTTCCGAAGGTGGTGTGCGTTCCATTGACGGAACTGGTCCTGTCTTGGCAACCGCCAGCGACTGCGCCAACGAGTTGGCCTGACTGCGGATAGTGCTAAAGGGGGTCTCCGCATCGAACACCAGAGCAAGGATTACATCGAATGTCATACTGGTAGCATACAACATGTGCTCGGCTTTGGTCGATTCTAAGCGGACAAACCTGAGCAAATCATTGCCCTTTTGTCCGTCCCAGTGACGGGAGACTGTACTCGCCAATTCATTGGCGGCGTTTTGCGAAAGTTGGCCGGCATAGGCCCACAATTCTTTGTCGCGAGTAATCAACGCAGCCTGGGCTGACGATTCTAGTGTCAGACGGGTAAGATGCTGTGCTGCTTTTGAAACATCATTCAGCCAGGGGATATCGGGCATTTCTTGTTCTTCCTGTGTTGAAAATTCCTGTTCTTTTATAACTTCAAAATTTGCTCGTGCTTGCAAAGTTTTCAGTAGATCATCGGGGATAGCGGGAACAGCGCGCATTAGTTGGACGAAGTCCGGTAAATGGAAGGGTTTGCGCAAGAGAACCCAGGGGCGGATGGAATCCATTATAGGAGGAAGTTCCTCATCTGCCAGGATAACCAAATTAAGGTCAGGATTGATGCTGCGCAGTGAGCGTCCAATTTCAAGAATGGCGTCTTCACCCAAATCCATATCCATCATCGCCAAAGTGCAGTTTTCCTTTTCAGCGGTTAGAACGGCATCGGGTTTGCCGTCTACCACATGAACGTGGAACGAACCCGTAACACTCAAACTTTGACGAATTAATTCCCCAAAACTATCTTGTGATGTAACTACCAACAAATTTGCCTTCACGCATAGAGTGTATCATGTCAGTGGCACGCAGGCAAGTCAACCACAAGGGGGATGGTATGTTGTCTGTACAACTTGACTTTCATGTCCAATTTATGCTATCTAATAAGAAATTTTTACGAGGAAAATTATGCACCGAGAGCGTGTATCTGATAATGTCTTTTGGTTCCAAAGTGATGTCTATGCCCAGGTTACCGCAGGAGTGATTGCTGGTCCCCAGTGGGCTGTCGTCATTGATACGTTAGCGCTACCTGATGAAACTTTAGGCATGCGCGAATACGTTGAACATGAGCTGGGTGTGCCAGTGCGGTATGTGATCAATACGCACTATCACGCCGACCATACCTGGGGTAATTGTTTCTTTCCGGGGGCTACGATCATCGCGCACGAGCGTTGCAGAGAACTGTTGATCGAGCGCGGCATACCCTCTCTTGAGTCTGCTACCAAGCAAAATGCTGCATTGCGTCAGGTCAAGATTGTTTTACCTCATTTGACTTTCGATCAGGGTGAAATGACCTTGAAAGTAGGCAAAAAGAATCTGACAATTATGCCTGCTTTTGGTCATAGTGATGATGGCATTTCTGTGCTCGTCGAAGAAGATCGGGTTTTATTTGCTGGCGATGCCTTTATGCCATTGCCCTACATTGTAGACGGCAATGTTGAGGATCTAATAGATTCTTATAAGCGTATTGGGCAGTTGGGTCTTGAAAACATTGTGCAGGGCCACGGCGATATCATTCTTCGGGGCGAAATCGAATCAGCTATCAAGGAAAACTTGAGCTACATCTCTGCGATCAAGAAAGCTGTACGAACTGCAACACGCCGCAAAGAGCCGATGGATTATTTGGATGGGGTCAGTGTCGAGGATTGTGGGAAGAGCCGAGTCCATTTAGGCGGCCTGGCAGTCTCATTGCATGAGCGCAATTTGCGTGCATTGCTGCAACAAGCACAGAATGAAAATAACTCTTAGTTTGTAACTAAAACATGTCTATATATTTGAGCCAGGCTAATGCCTGGTTCTTCTATACCGCATTACTGTGCTTGGGATGCTGCACGTCCCGTTTGGATTTGATCCTCCCATGCAGGCTTTGCCTGACAATCCGTTCCTCTCCCGCGAACAATTTCTTCAAGTTGGGGCGCAACGCCCAGATGAGTAATATCTCGGCTAACACTCCATAGAGGACATTCATCCATGGACTAAATCCCAACCAGGCGCGGATGGCAAAAATAACGATAGCCAAAAACGCTACACTCATGGTTGTGATGGATGCAATGCCCAGGGTAAAGAATATGACAGCACCCAGGGGCACAATGATGAAGATCGAAGGTCCCCAAAGACCGAATGCGCCGCCTACGGCTGGTGCTCCACCGGCACCACCTTTCAAGCGCACAATGCGCCCCTGCTCGTTGCGTTCGGGTACAAATATAGAGTAGTTATGGCCAAGGATGGCTGCTATGGGGGCTAATACATGCAGAAGATGTGCTTCCGGGAAGATCGCCTTTGCTATCCAGACCGCAGTCGCGCCTTTCAGAATGTCCATAAAAGCAGTCAGCAGGCCTGCTGCAAGCCCGGCGGCCCGTAAAGCATTTGTCCCGCCTGTTCGTCCACTCTCGATTATTCGGATGTCTTTACCAGTTTTGAGTTTTACGATCAGCCACCCGAAAGGGACTGAGCCAATAATATAGGACAGTAAAAGCACCCCAATGCTAATCGCACTTTGCATAAGAGTTTTTCCTCCAAGATGATTCAGGTTGAGTGTAACAATAGTAACACAAGACCAGGTGTGTAGTTGCTACTCCCACGTAATTTGCAGTTTTACCTCTGTGACTTTTTTATTCTCAAGCCAGAATCCACGAGCATTCCAGGCCCCTTCTGTAAGCGACCATATAACGTTGACCACGTCGTAGGCAGCCTCGGCTATGTCGGTAGGGGAAACAGTTTCGGGTCCGGTGGGATGCGAGTGGAAGATACCGATCAAATCCAGTTTTTTGGCTTCGATCCACATGAAAGCATCGTATTGTTCTTGAGGATCCATGCGAAATCGCACCGGACTTTGTTCTGCATTGTGGACCCTGAGCACAGCCTCGACTGTATCCATTTTCCCGGCAAGCATCCCGCAAGCCTCAAGCGGTGCTTGCGCTTTCACATATTTCAACATTTCCTGCCAGTGCGCGGGTCGTAGTTTCAAGATTTTGATCATTTGTCAGAAAAGAAGTGCAATACCCCAGGCAAGACCTATTGCAATTAGCGGCTCAACCACCGCGCGACGTAATGGGACGCCTTCTAACAGGCTGCCTGTGAGTGTAGAGAGCGCGTATAGCGGCCCGAGCAGTGCCAGTCCAAACTGTACCGGGGAAAGGGGCCAGTAATGCAAACCAGCGCCTATTTGCAT
>JASFRG010000278.1:0-4857 GCA_050115035.1 Anaerolineales bacterium
TGCACACTTGAAACGTTAAAGTACTTCAAGTCTTGGTTATGCGCAGATTTGGATGTTTCCTAAATTTCCCAACATCAGGTAGAATGTGGGCATACGGGCATCGGGTGGGTTTTCATCCACACGAGGCACCTTTTGAGGAAAAAGGATAAAACCAATGAATGACGGAAAATCCACGCGCAGTGTTATCGAAAGTTATCGCAAGCGGCGACAACAGAACCGAACCTTCATTGTCTGGGGCGGAGCCGCTTTGCTGATCCTGATCGGCATCATCTTGTTGGTCGTCTGGTTGCTGGGGCCGAGCCAACCCTTGAGCGGTTTGTTCGCTACAGAAACTCCTACCCCAACCCTGACATTCACGCCTACGCTGACGAATACCCCAACGGAGACCCCCACTGTTACAGCTACCTTCACCGAAACGCTAACGCCTACCCAAAGTGCACCCTACACGTATATTGTGCAGGAGGGCGATTTTCTGGCAACCATCTCAGAAAATGAAAATTTGGGACCTGACGGGGTAGCGCTTATCCTTCTGCTCAATCCATATACAGAAGAAGGCATAGACGGAAGCATCGACCCAACTACCCAGATCGTTTATCCTGGCCAGGAAATCTTGCTGCCAAATCCCGGTATGCCGCTCCCGACTGCCACACCAATTCCGGCAGACCTGCCGCGCGGTACAATCCTGACCTATGCCATCCAGGCCGGCGACACATTGGCTGGCATCGCGATCCGCTTCAACAGCACGATCGACGACATCATCGAGGAAAATGATCTCGAAGATCCAAATGCCATCTTCGTCGGGCAGCAACTGGATATTCCGGTTAATATGGTCACGGCAACGGCCACTTTCCCGCCGACCAGTACACCGCTCACCCCGGAAGCCAGTACATCTGTTCCAACGGCCACACCGTAATTCGTACTGGACAAATCAACCTCCATCATGTAAAATACCGCTTCGTGGATGGTTTAATCCACGCTGGAAATTGAAAGAGTTTTAGGAGAAAGACCTTGGCAAACATTAAGTCTCAAATCAAACGCAATAAACAGAATGAAAAGCGCCGCTTGCGCAACCGCATGTATCGTGGTACAACCCGCGCGGCTGTGCGTGACGCGCGCTCTACGTTAGAAGATGGTAACGTGGAAGAATCTCGGTCTGCGGTGATGGAAGCCGTCAGCGCCCTGGACAAAGCCGTTGCAAAAGGCGTCATTCACAAGAACAATGCCGCGCGTCGCAAAAGCCGTCTGATGAAGCGTCTGGCGTCTCTCGATGGCGAAGCAGAGTCCGCGTAGAGCGAATAAGCAGCTTTGAATTGCCCATCAAAGCGGGAGAACCGGAAACGGTCTCCCGTTTTTTTGTGTTTGTTGACATGATATAATCCCCCCGCTCAAGTATTTTGCCGGGTCTACTGCAGGTTATCCATGTTTGATAAAGAACAAAAATCCATCGAAGCCAAAATCAAAGAATTCTGCACACAGAGTGACATTCCGTTAGCGGAACTCAAATGGCAGCCCATTCCATTCAATGGGGAATGGGGCATTTCCACTTCCTTTTTCCAAACAGCCGCAGATGAAGCCCGCGCCGGAAAAGGGAACGGGAAACCTGTCCCGCAGAGAGCGCAGGAGATCGCCGAGCAGGCCCGGGTCCACGTTGGAAGCGTGCCGGGCATCAGTCATACCGAAGCGGTCAAAGGTTATCTCAACCTGTATTTTTCGACCGAGGAATATGCTTCCCGCGTGGTCAATACGATCCTGGAACAGGGCGCGGACTTCGGTCAGGGTGAGAAAAAGTCCGAGCGGGTGATGGTCGAATATGCCCAGCCCAACACGCACCATTCTTTACATATCGGTCATGCTCGCACAACGCTCCTGGGTGAATCGCTGGCGCGCATTCTTGAACTCAACGGCTTTGAAACCATCAGAGCTTCTTATCCCGGTGACATTGGCCTGGGTGTGATCACGGTTGTATGGGCCTACAACAAATTCTACAAAGGCCAGGAGCCAAGCGATGTGCACGAGCGCGGACAATGGCTGGCGAAGATCTACAGCGAAGCCACAAAATTACTGGAGCCCAAAGAGAACGAGACTCCCGAAGAAAAGGCAAAACGCGAGGCCTATGATGCTGAACGGCGCGAGATGTATCGCAAATGGGATGCAGGCGATCCGGCAGTGCGCGCACTATGGCTGGAAACGCGCGAGTGGAGCATGGAAGAATTCCGCGATATCCTAGACATGCTGGATGTGAAAATCGATGTTTGGTTTTATGAAAGCGATGTAGACGAACCTTCCAAGGCTATTGTGGATGAACTACTCGAGAAAGGTATTGCCGAGGATGAGCGTCCGCAAGGCGGTCCGGTGATCGTCAAAATCGACGAGAAACTGGGACTGGAAAAAGAAAAATACCGCACAGCCGTTATCTTGCGCAGTGATGGGACCTCCCTATACCTGACCAAAGATCTGGCGCTGGCAAAAGTCAAATTCGAGCAATACAATGTGGACCGTTCGATCTATGTGGTGGATTTCCGTCAGAGCCTGCATTTCCAGCAGGCCTTCAAAATTTTGGAGCTGTGGGGCTTTCCGCAGGCGGCCAAGTGCTATCATCTGTCATACGGTTATATCACTTTACCAGAAGGGGCCATGTCCGCCCGGCATGGACGCGTAGCGTTAATCAAGGACGTAGCTGACGAAGCCGAACGACGCGCATTAGCTGCCATGACCGAACGCACCCCCGAAATGCCTAACACCCAGCGTATCCGGGTTGCACGCCAGATCGGGTTGGGAGCATTGGCGTACAGTATTCTCTCAGTGGACAACAACAAGGATATCGTCTTCGATGTCAATGCTGCACTGAGCTTCGATGGCCGCACCGCACCTTACATCCAGAACGCGCACGTGCGTGCCAACAGCATCCTGCGCAAGGCTGGCGGGATGCCGGATTTTGCTGTCTTTGAGCACGAACTGGATTCGCATGAAGTGCAGTTGATCGACCTGATCTCGCGCTTCCCAGACACCGTGGAACAGGCCGCGCAGGAGTACCGTCCGCTGGTGGTGGCCACCTATGCCTACGATCTGGCGAACGCTTTCCATTCGTTCTATCACAGTGTGCCGGTCATCCAGGCCGAGAGCGCGGAGGCGCAGGCGGCGCGTTTGCGTCTTGTGGCGGCGGCCAAACAGGTACTGGCGAACGCCTTACACTTGCTGGTCATTCAGGCGCCGGATGTGATGTAAAATCGTGATGCGTGATCCGTAATCGGGTTGCGCATTTTATTTTGATACATCCGGTGGTTGAGTAGGCGGCGAACGAACACGCCGCCTACTCAACCACCGGAAAACTTGTAAACAACGTCACCTGGGTAAAAACGGTGTGACCCAAATCCAACCACCGGGATCCACCGGACACTGTCCTCAGCGTGACTTGTCAAAATAGGAGAACCAATGCCTATCAAAACTCTCATTATGGGCGCCGCCGGGCGCGATTTCCACAACTTCAACACCTACTTTCGTGGGAACAAAGACTACGAAGTTGTAGCCTTTACTGCTACGCAGATCCCGGACATCGAAGGCCGCCTCTACCCACCCGAACTGGCTGGTAACTTGTACCCCAGCGGAATCCCCATTCGAGCAGAAGAAGAGTTGCCCGCGCTGATCAAGGAACATGGCGTGGAACAGGTCGTCTTTGCCTACTCGGATGTGCCGCACGAATACGTGATGCACAAGGCCAGCCTGGTCATCGCTGCGGGCGCAGACTTCCGTTTGCTGGGTACGCGCGAGACACAGGTCAAATCGAGCAAGCCAGTCGTGTCGGTGTGTGCCGTTCGGACGGGAGCAGGCAAAAGCCAGACCACGAGGCGCGTATCCCTTATCCTGCGAGAGATGGGCTATAAAATAGCAGCTATCCGTCACCCGATGCCATACGGTAATCTCATCGCACAGGAAGTCCAGCGTTTCGCCAATTACGACGATCTGGACGAATATGAGTGCACCATCGAGGAGCGCGAAGAGTACGAGCCGCATCTGGACAACGGTGTGATCGTCTACGCGGGCGTGGACTATGAGAAGATCCTGCGTCAGGCCGAAGGGGAAGTGGACATCGTTTTGTGGGACGGCGGCAACAATGATTTCCCGTTCTACGTTTCGGATTTCCAAATCGTTGTGGCTGACCCGCACCGCCCCGGCCACGAGTCGAAATACTATCCCGGCGAGACCAACGCATTGATGGCGGATGTATTCGTCATCAACAAAGTGGACACCGCCGACCCGGACAACGTTATCCAACTGCGCGAGAACCTGCGCCAGCTAAACCCGAACGCCATTCAGATCGAAGCCGCTTCGCCGCTGTTCGTGGATGACCCGGCGGCCATTCAGGGCAAACGCGTACTGGTGATCGAGGACGGTCCCACACTGACGCACGGTGGGATGGCTTATGGCGCCGGATACGTGGCCGCCCACCGTTTTGGCGCTGCCGAGATTGTGGATCCGCGCCCGTTCGCGGTCAAGTCGATTGCGGCAACCTTTGAGAAATATCCCAAGACCGGCCCGATCCTGCCCGCCATGGGCTACGGCGAGGCGCAGATGCGCGATCTGGAAGCCACCATCGAGAACGCAGATGTGGACATGGTAGTGGTCGGTACGCCCATCGACCTGACGCGTGTGATCAAGATCAATAAGCCTTACCAGCGCGTACGCTACGAGTTACAGGAAATCGGACAGCCGACATTGAAGGATTTGCTGGAAAAGGAGTTTGGTAAAAAGTAGTTGCGCAGTTAGTTTGTTTAGATAGTTGTTTAGTGAGAGCCGGGCAGTTTCTCACCCGGCTTTTTCTTTTATCCATATCAATAGTGTGAAGTTATTTTTCTCAAA
>JASFRG010000279.1:0-4854 GCA_050115035.1 Anaerolineales bacterium
TGCTCTTGGGGGTTCCGGCGCCTACACCCGCCGTCCAATACATCGAAGAACAACCTTGATCCACGAATGGCAACACTCATGCCAAACGACCCACTAGTATTACATTCCAACTTGTTTCAAAGATGCAATTCATGGGAATATAGGGGTACAAATGCATGTTTCTTCATATACAAAGTCAAGTTTGGTATATATTCAAATGGTAGATTTGGTATAGAGGAGGTGATGCAAATTCGTAAAAATCCATTCCTAAATCAATAAATCAGGCAATTCTAAGGAGTATGAGGAGTTCAAACAAATGAAAAGAAAATTACTTGCAGTAGTAGGTATCCTGGTGTTGTTGATGGCCGTTTTGCCGGTTGCAACTGCCGGGGCGAAGAACGATCCGCCACCAACCCTTAACACCTTGGACCCCGGTGGCTTTCAAACCCTTGAGCAAGACCTGACCATCAATGTTGTCTTTGTCGGATATGAAACTGGCGCAGGCGACATGGATATCGATGAAACTGGCTTCATGAACGAACTACCATCCATGTATCGGACGATCAACCGCTATCCGTCCTTCTACTTTGGCAACGAGTTCCTGGGAGTCGATTTCAATTTCGATTACAACCTCGTCTATGCGGATACCGCCTTTGAAGACGCCTTCTTTGGATATCTGAACAGCATCGCAACCTCCAAGCCTTTAACTCTGTATCAAGATTGGTACAACTTGGAAACCACCCGCTCTCTGGACGTGACGGACAATGCCTGGATCGATGCACCATCCGTTGAACAGTGGCTGGCAGATAACACAGATAGTATGCTGGGCGTGGATACGTCGGATTATACGATCTTCTTCATCAATTGGTATGGGCGGGATGACTTCAGGTTCCACGTCTACACCAAGACCGATGAGCCTGATCCCGATACCGGATACAACTTTGGCGAATTGCGCGAATCGCGTAAGGTAATTGCCTGGGGCGGCACCACACCCGACGACGAAGAAAACGGCCTGGGTTCCCTGCACCGCATCTGGTTCTATGACCTTTCGGCTGGTCCCGAAGGCTGGACAGACAACTGGAATATGGACGATCCAGACATCGGCTATAGCATGCCGCCCGTCTGGGAATATGGCAACCTGGATGGTTATCGTCCATTCGATGATCTGTCGGGCGACCTAGGTAAGGTCACACGCTATGTGGCGATCGACCTGCTCTTCACGACTTCACCGCTTTACAAACCGGCTATTTCGCCGCCGGAACTTGCAGAGGACATTCAACTCGACATCAATGTTTACCAGATGGATCCCAACTCGAACGGACTGGATTACTTCGATACCGGTCTGCTTGCTTCCGAGTTGAACGAGCTGCAACCCCTGAATACCTTTGATGTCGAACTGAACAGCCAGGAATTCGATTCCCGCTTTGAAAAGGTTTACCAATGCTTCTATGACGGAGTGTCATGCTTTGGCTACAGATTGTTTGGCGATGCCTTCGCGGACCTGTTCCTGTACTTCAACGACCATCTCATCCAATTCCTGGAAGGTGATGCGGATTACGAAGTGCCGATCTTCGCTTTCAACGCAACCGATGATCTGTTCACCTGCTGCCTAGGATATGCGGATGACGACTGGGCGACCGGGACACAGAGCTTCGTCTTCGGTTTCGATTCACCCAGCATTCGTGATGACTCTGGTTATGGCTTCACAACTACCTTCATCCATGAAACCGGACATCATCTGGGTATGTCTCACCCCCATGATGGCTACGATTACGAAGCGGATGTGGACTTTGGCCCTGACGGCGATTTCTACTTCGCCTGGTCTGGCGATGAGTCCAACTCTATGATGAGCTACATCGACCTGAACTGGGATTTCAGCCAGTTCGACCGCGATAATATGAACCGCTATCTGACTTCGGTCTACCTGAACCAGGCCAACACAATTCTGGCGGATATTTACGCCAGCCCCAAGGCCGGTCAAGCGGGCAGCTTGCTCATATCGGCGGATAATTATGCTGCAATGGCATTGACTGCTTATGACGGTATGGAATATGCTGCTGCTGCTGGGTATGCGAAGATGGCTTATGAAGATGTGCTGTCTGCCGCAGCACAGATCAACGTCAAGGTTGAACCGCAATCCTGGCAGGCCAACTATAAGGCCAAAGGCCAGAGTGGCAAATTTGTTGATAGCGTGGATTACCAACGCAGCAAACCGTAAATTAATCGGTGTTAAATTTCGTTCCAAATAAAAGAAATCAGGCTGGCATAAATTGCCAGCCTGATTTCTTGTTAGTAACTTTTGGTACTTATATTCGTCATGAGAATGACCTTGCAATTTTGCAAGGATTATCTGCTATCAACAAAAACAGGCTCATCGCGATGCGGGGGCGCAAAGCCTTGAGTCCACCAGGGGATAAATATCGATAGCTGACGATTCTTATATTTGCAGGTTTTTGAGGAAGGAGGTGTAAGTCAAAGATACAAATATTCGTACTTCATAATACCAATTCCCAAATAAATTCAAAGGAGTGAAAAATGAAAAAAATTGCAATTGCATGGGTACTTTCTCTTGTGCTGGTCCTAAGTGTTGTTGGTGTTGCTGGCGCTATTACTGATGGCACAAATGATGGGGACGGCCATCCCTATGTTGGCCTGATGGTGGCGTTGGATGCTGACGGCAACCCGCTATGGCGTTGCAGTGGCACATTGCTTTCCCCGACTCTTTATCTGACAGCCGGTCACTGCACCGAAGCTCCGGCAGCCCGTGCCACAATCTGGTTTGACGCTGACGTTGAATCTGGCATCCCTGATAACGGTTATCCCTTTGTGGGTGATGTCAGCGGCGATGCATACACTCATCCTAGCTACAATCCCAATGCTTTCTTCCTGTATGATCTGGGCGTCGTTGTTCTGGATGAGCCCGTTGAAATGGATGAATATGGCGCTTTGCCGCAACAGGATGAACTGGACAGGATGTCCAAACGTCGCGGCAAGCAGGACGTAACCTTTACAGCCGTCGGTTATGGCCTTCAGGAAAGCTTCCCAACGGTCGCAGCCTGGAAGGAAAATAACGTTCGGGTGCGCATGGTTGCATATCCCAAGCTGAACCAAATCAATGCGCCTGGGTTCACTGGCGATTACTCATTGTTGCTGTCTAACAACCATAAGACCGGTGGCACCTGCTTTGGCGACTCGGGTGGTCCCAACTTCATTGGCAAATCCAATGTTCTGGCTGGCGTAACATCCTTTGGCTTGAACGGGAACTGCGCAGGCACTGGTGGTGTCTATCGTGTAGACCGTGCTGATGATTTGGAATGGCTCTACAGCACGTTTGGTGATCATCTGCCGTAAGAAATTTCCCATGTAAAAAACTGGCTGACAATTGCTGTCAGCCAGTTTTTTTGATTCCAAACAAATTCATATCTCTATGATCTTTTTCTGTATCGCGTACTTGATCAATTCCCCCCGGTCATGCAAATCCAGCTTTTGCATCAAGCTGTTGCGGTGCGCCTGTACTGTTTTGATTGAGATGGAAAGTATCTCGGCGATCTGCTTGTTGGTGTAGCCCTCGGCGATCAATTGCAGCACTTCGCGCTCGCGCGGACTGAGACCGTCGCTCTCATCTTGCGGGCGGGTTCCACCCCAGCGCAGATAATCTTCGATCACCAGGCGTGTCACGGCAGGCGAGAGAACCGCTTCACCGCGATAGACCGACTGGACGGCGCTGATCAACTCACGCGCAGCCGCGTCCTTCAGGATATAGCCCATCGCGCCCGCCTCCAGCACCTGGCGGATGTACTCCTCGTTGTCATGCATGCTCAGGATGAGCACCTTCACGTCCGGGCATTGCATCTTGATCTGACGCGTGGCCTCCAACCCGTTCAGCAGCGGCATGGCAATGTCCATGATGACCACATCCGGTTTCAACTGGCAGGCCATGCTCACCGCTGTGCGTCCATCTTCGGCTTCGCCAATGACATCCAGCCCCGGCTCATCTTCGAGCAAGGAACGGATGCCGCTGCGCACGAGCGTATGGTCGTCAGCCAGTAAGATGCGGATTTTCTCCACCGGTGCCTCCCAAAGGAATAGAAACTTGCAAACGCGTCCCCTTTCCAGGGGCGGATTCAATCTGGAATTTTCCACTGAGCAACTCGGCCCGTTCCCGGATTCCCAGCAGACCCAACCTCTGTAATTCTACTGCATCACGGGACACATAGCCTGGATCAAACCCGCGCCCGTCATCTTCGACTCTCAATTGTACGATTCCATCTTTCAATCCCAGGACGATCATCACCGTCTTTGCGCCTGCGTGCCGGACGATATTATTAATCGCCTCCTGAACGATACGGAACAAGGTGGTGGTGATCGCGGGCGAGAGTCCCAGGGGGACGCTGGGAGCCTTGACTACCACGTTGATACCAATCCCCTCCAGGTTGGTGCGCGCATACCATCTGATCGCCGGGACCAGGCCCAGGTCGTCCAGGATGGCAGGTCGAAGTCCAGAAAGGATGCGGCGCAGTTCTGTCAGCGAATTGGAAGCCAAGGCGCGCGCATCCGCTACTTGCTTTTTAAGTTTTTTCTGTTCCGGTTGGATGCGCTCGTCGATGCGGTCGAGATGGATGATGAGCATCGAGAGTGCCTGCCCGGTATCATCGTGCAGACTCTGGGCGATGGCGCGGCGTTCTTCTTCCTGGGCGTCAATCGCACGTTCTGAGAGGGCCTGTAACTCGCGATTGCGTTCCTCCAGCTGCAGGAAAAGCGATCGCAGGGTCTCGGCCATACGGGATGTGTAAGGGTCGGGGTTTTTTAGTTCTGCCGTTGGATCACCGCGTTTTAAACGTTTTGCCAGCCTTCCCAGGTCACGCAGCGGCGTGA
>JASFRG010000280.1:0-4823 GCA_050115035.1 Anaerolineales bacterium
ATGAGCGGATTCGGCGGTACGTCCACCACGCATGATGTGGGTGACCGTCTGACTTGGTTCCTGGCTGCTCAGGTCAGCACTCGCCGTCCGAGCTGGCAGGACAATATGGTGCGCATGCAGGCCGTGTGCATGGAATGCCACAACAAAGACTTCATCGATGAGTTCTATGCGGATGCGGATAAAGGCGTGGAAGCTGTCAATGAACGTGTGAAAGAAGCGGACGAGATCATCCAGCCGCTCAAAGACAATGGCCTGCTGACCGCCGATCCATTTGACGAGCCGATCGATTTTGTCTATTTCGAGAACTGGCATCATTGGGGCCGAACGGCTAAATTCGGTATGTGGATGCAGGGCGCGGACTACACTCAATGGCACGGTGCGTACGAAATGCTGAGCGACCTGGCCGAACTGCGCGAGATCACCGAAGAGAAATTGAACGCTCCCGATTCGGAAATACCGTAGGGAGATACCATGTATTATCTGGCAACAATCATCCCGGCTGTGCGCCGTTTGAAAATCCCACTGTCACGGGACCAGGTCATGCTCTTAATGGTGGCTTTCAACGAGTTCATGCTGGCGGTGGAAATCTACCTGGCGCACAGCATCAGCGGGACGATCGTACCTTACGAGTGGATTCCGATCATCTTTGGTGTGATCGCGGGCGTGATCCTGGGTTTTGCTGGCATCGTTGCTTTGCGCAAGCGCTCCCTAGCAATGTGGATTTCGATCCCAACCTATCTGACCAGCATTGCAGTCGGTTTGCTGGGCGCGTATTTTCACATCTCACGCGCTGTCTTAGCGGGTGCCCCCGTTGGACAGCAGGTCAGCATCAGCCTGACGATCTGGGCCCCGCCGGTTCTGGCTCCGCTGACCTTTGCCTTGGTCGGCGTGCTGGGACTGAGCGCAATCTGTGTGGAACAGCCCGTGGACAGCGGCACGCTGGTCTTCTTTGGTGGGCGCCGCATCAAATTACCTTACAGCAAAACACGCGGTTACTTTTTCTGGATTAGTATGGCTATGCTGGCGACCTTGATCAGCAGTGTGCTCGATCATGCCCGCACAAACTTCGAAAATCCTTGGTTATGGGTGCCCACTGCTGCCGGGATTTTGGGTGTGGTTGTCTCGCTGGGTATCGGCATGATAAACAAACCCAGTAAAGGTGACATCTGGGTTTATTTTGTTTCGATGGTGTTGATCATTGTTGTGGCTGTGACAGGTGCGGTGCTGCACGCTTTGAGCAATCTGTCGGTAAACGATACCATCGTGGCTGAGCGCTTCATCCGCGGCGCGCCGATTTTAGCCCCGCTGCTGTTTGCGGATATCGCCAGCCTGGGGATCGTGGTGTTATTTGACCCGGACGAGACAGCCAAATTGAGAGAATATGTAAAGGAATAAATGGACAGCCCGCCAAAATCGGCAGGCCGTTTTTATAAACGGACTCCGAAGTCTCCAGACTTCGGAGTCCCAGTTCAACTCAATTCCATGGTTGGGCCCACTGCTCGAGCACATCCGGGTCCGAGATTTCGATGCGGCGTTTCTCCATCTGAATGGCGCCGCTACGTTCTAATTCCTTGAGTGAACGCGCCACCACTTCACGGACCGTTCCTAATCGGGCCGCCAGCTGTTCCTGGGTCCAGGGTGCGCCGCTCAGTTCATCAGACGGTTGCTGGCTGATCAGACGCGCCAATCGATGCGTGACCTGATAGAAGGCCATCTCGCTGACCATGCGCACCAGTCCGCGCAGGTTTTTGGCGAGGTTATCGATCACCTTTTGCGCGAACTCGGGATGCGCCTGTAACAAATCGCGCAGGATGTCTGCCTGGATGACCCATACGCGCGTGGTCTCTAACGCCTCCACGTTGACCGGGTTGGTGCCTCCATCGAAGGTAGGAACTTCGTTGCAGGTGTCGCCTTCCTGTAAAACGCGCACGATGTATTGGCGGCCCTGCGGGGAGAGGCGATACAACTTCACAAACCCCTGCTCGATGATGTGTAAACCCGAACAGGGATCGCCCTCCCAGAAAAGCGCTTCGCCGCGCTCATACTCTCGCAATTGCATGTGCGCGGCGACTTGATTCAGTATGCCTTCATCCAGCCCCTCGAAATATTCATTTTTATGCAGCAGGTTCAGTTTTTGAGAAGAGTCAACGCTTAGCGTGTGCATTATTGCTTCTTGCATAAATTTCTAAACTTCTAAATCAGTTTTTTTTAGAGAAAAATGAGGTGCAAAGTTTTGAAAATTACGCAATACTCCGTGATTAGGGTTCGAATGTGCCCAGGATGGCCTTGTCCGGTCCACGGTCGATCTCCCAGGGGAAGATGATGTAGGCATCGGTGATAGCCGCGTAATAATCCGGACGGGCTTTTCCAAACAGATTACGATGCGGGTTGAAGTGGAACACGCAGGTTTCCGGGAAACCGCCTGCCGACGAGACACGGTTCTTGACCGCAGTGATAGTGCGCCCCGAGCCCCAAACATCATCCACAATCAGGGTTGGGCGTCCGCGCAGCAATTCGTCGCGGGGGAATTGGATGAAATCCGGCCAGACCATCAACTTGTTCTGTTCCTGTTCAGCCTGGCTTGGAAAGTCAACAGCAGCGGTCAGCAGGTGGGTAACGTCCATCGCTTCGGCCAGCATCCCTCCCGGGATGATGCCGCCACGTGTGATCATTACCATGGCGGTGAACTCGCGGCGAAACTGCGGCATAAGATGGTCGACCAGACGATCAACATCGCTCCAGGTCAATACTTCGCGGCGTGGTCCTAGTGGTTTTGTCATAATTGTTTATCCCAATACGGCGGCCAAGGGTGCCGGAGCTGCAACCTGAGCTAGCTGTCCGAGAGCCTGTGCACGTTCGGCATCGCGCGCCCAAATGTACAGGCAGGTGTGATAGGCTGTTCCGGTGTACGTGCTGATGACGCTGGCAACCAATACAAAGACGAAGAAGACCAACCCACCCAGGCCAATACCAATTACCAGTCCGGCAACGCCGGTTCCCAATAAGGAGATGAGACCAAATCCGATTCCAAATCCGATGACCGCCCCGATCGCTCCCAGCCCGAAACCGATCAGACCGGTCACCCAGCGCACGCCAACCGTGCTGATTCCAATCAGTAGGAGATTGTTTTTTGTGATATCCCAGACGCGCGCCACACCGTCTTTGAGATTCAGATCATCGATCACCATCGCAGGCAAGATCAGGTAAGCGGCCTCTGTCCACAACACTTCGAACAAACCTGCGGCTGAGCGGACGATCCCTCCCAGAATGTTCCCGCCGCGCCGGTTGCGTCTGTTTGCCAGGCTTTTCAGCACGTTAACCGCGGTCGAGGCTGCGGCCAGGGTCAGGATATCGAAGAAGTCTCGCCGCACAATTGCCCAGGCTTTGTCCATACGGCCATCGCCTTCTGAAAGATAACCGAAGATCAGATAAGCCGTCATACCCGAAAAAATGTACGTAACTGCAAAATTGACAAAGACCATCAACGCACCCAGAACAAAGGTCAGGAACTGTCCGATGCCGGATTGACCGAACAACAAGTATGCGCCAACGATAGGGATAATGCCAATAATGGAAACAACAAACCCCACCCCCAGTGCATAGATCGACGGCATAATCAAATCTTTATCTTTAAAGGTCATTCTCCAGGCCTGCATTAGGAATGACCAGCCGCGACTGAAGCTTTGCATTTTGCCTCTCCTTTGGGAAATATGCCTGATTATAGCAAAGATGTTGGGTCAACTTCAACCCGCCAGCCATCGAATCTTTGATCCTGTAAGATTTCCGCTGGAGTTGGCCCGCGCAAAATGATTTGCCAGCGATATTCGCCGCGTAGTTTGGAAAAGAAACAGGGCACGGGACCAACCAACGTGGTTTGGACATGACCACCCGCTTCGATCCTGGACTTCAATCTGCGCGCCGTTTTACCGGCTTCCGCCACCGCCCGCTCATTTTCTCGGTGACGATATTCCATGCGTACTAACCGTCCATAAGGCGGGTAGCCCAGTTTCTTTCGAGCGGTCAGTTCCTGTTTATAAAAACTCGAATAATCATGCCCCGATGCGGCTTGAACGACAGGATGCTCCGGCTGGAAAGTCTGCAAGATGACCTGTCCGCCACGAATGCTGCGCCCGGCCCGCCCGGCCACCTGCGTGAGAATCTGAAAGACTCGCTCCGACGAGAACGGATCCGGCAGGTTCAAGCCAACATCTGCCAGCACTACGCCGACCAGTGTGACCAACGGCAGATCCAACCCCTTTGCCAGCATCTGCGTGCCGACCAGCACATCTGCGCGTTGGTTGGCGAAATGGCTCAGGATGATCTCGTGCGCATCCTTCTGACGGGTGGTCTCCCAGTCCCAGCGCAGCACGCGCGTGCCGGGGAACAATTTCCCGACTTCAGTTTCCACACGTTCACTACCCAGGCCATACTCGCGGATGTATGCACTCCCGCACTTCGGGCACTTTTTCGGTTTCAGACGTGTGTAGCTGCAGTGGTGACAAACGAGCCTTTCCTTCGCTTCGATGTGGAACGTGAGAGGATTGTCACACTGCGGACATTTCAATGCATAACCGCAATCCCGGCAGAAAACGTACGTTGCCGTGCCGCGCCGGTTCAGGAACAGAATGGCCTGCTCGCCGCGCTCCAATGTATTGCCCAACGCACCTAACAGATCATGGCTGAAGATGCCGCGGTTGCCGGCCTTGAGTTCCTCGCGCATGTCGATCACGGAGACAGGTGGCAGGTCCAGGGTTTGATGCGGTTTTGATTCTTGCGCGGAGGCGATGCGATTGGGGAGTTCCAATAAGGCGCTGTTTCCGACA
>JASFRG010000281.1:0-4752 GCA_050115035.1 Anaerolineales bacterium
TTCATCTCTTGAATGATGCAGTCAGATACTTTTTCCGGTTTATCAGTGATGATGAATGTCAACAACTGCTTACGCCTTTGGCTCCGCGGACGGAACCAGGCCTGGGGACGCAAACCTCGTTTCCCCGCCTCAGCAACCGAAGAGAGAAAATCAGCGGATACGCCCTCAAAACGCGGTAGCACCTCTCCAGAAGAGTGCTGCAGGCCGACTGTTCCCAGGGCAAGAATAAATACAAGTGCATACAAAACCAATGATCCACTCAAAACCAATTCTCCGCTAAAGGGCCCCACCCTTGCGCGAGCAATCATTTCAGCCACAGAAGCAGCCATCTCAGGGAACAACCACAGTTTTGCTAACCACGCAAAACCAACAACAACATATATCCAAAGATAATTACGGCGTAAACGACGTCCCAGCGCTTCAAGGTTAGAGACCGGAAAATGCGGCAGCAACAGGTTCTCAGCCAGCGTTTCAGCCCAATCCGGGGATGGATGGAAGGGCGGCACCAGCATGGCAGCAAAAAAATCCGTTTCCATCATGCGCACCCGCGAACTCCATAGTTCATAATAACGATAACGGCGTGCCTCGATTAACAAAAATAACGTGACCAGCAATAAGTTAAGTATCATCACGATGTGACTGATACCTGATTCGGTGAACGTCAGTGAAATCGATGCACCCGTGGTAACTACAGCCCAGTTGGTAGTCGCATCCAGGCGCTGGCGCCAGACGTTGGCACGTGTCACCTCGGCACGGAACAAATGCACCATTGCAGTTGTGAATTCGCTGGCTCTAAGTTGGTATCCGCGATATGTCCAGACGGGTTCTGAAGAAGATTGCGCTTCCCCATCCTTTTTATTTTCTACCATTCATCTTCCTTCGTCGTATATTCAGTTTTTAATTCCTTGATCCCCAATAAGGCTATCAACACCGCCGGGTCAATATCATCTGGCAATTCCGCTTTGTACTGTTGATGCTGTTCGGCACGTTCGCGAAGGGATTTCCACAACAAAGCACGTTCATCAGACTGGACGACCAGGTCGTTTAAAGTCTGTGCTTTGAGCAGATACTCTCCTGTGGTGTACAGAAAAGTCAACCGCCGCCACTTCTGCGCGACGATGGGTTTGCTGAGGCGTTCTAAAGACCCGATCTGCACTTTGAAGTATTCTTCGTTCGCACGCGGATGATCCGCTTCATCTTTGAGAAGTTCGGCACGGGTGGCTAATTCATGCCCGCGCACTGGAGCGACATACTCGATCTGTCCACCTCGTTCGGCGAAACTTCCGGGCTGGTAAAAAGCCAGATAATCCACGGCCACAACTTTGGGCGCGGTGCGCAGCGGGATACGGTACCAACCCAAAAGACGCGCTATCTCCATGTCACGTGGTGCAGGCATCAAACAAACCAGGACCAGATCCGAGGATGAAATCATATCCTTTATTATATTGCTTCTTATGTAAATTGCTGAACTTTATAGGGATGTTGAGAAAAGAAAACGGGAGCGCCTGCTCCCGTTTTTAGCCTATTGCACCTCGATAGGCGCCGTCGGACTGACTTTGCGTATCTTCGCAATAATTTTTTCTTTCTCCGCCTTGTTACTGGCCTCCGCCAACTTGGCACGCAGTTTCTTGATTTTTTTCTTGCGGTGCCGTCGGCGTTTGATCTCGCGGTCGCGCTCAGTGGTCATAAAATTACCTCCTGATAAGATTTTGTTGTCTTTTTATAGAATGAGAGCCGAGAATTGTCAAGGCGCTTATAAACACTCATCCGAGGGCTAAGCCCCCGGATGAGCAATTACCATTTTTACATCAATCCAACTTCAGCGTTGAATTCTTCAATCAAAGCATCGATCTCACCAACCTGTGCCTGGACAGTCTCCCAATAGTTAGGCTGGTACCACATTTCCTGGATCTCTTCGTAAGTCTTGCCCTGTTGCTCGACCCAGGTGAAGTATTTCAGATTGTGGACTCTGCGGCGGTCAGTATAGCGTAACTCGAGTAGATTATCGGTAGATTGCCCGTGCAAGTAGCGGGCAAAATCGGTGGCGGCATCGCGCTCGCTGTACTCCCCGAGCTCCTGGTGCATTTCGTGCAGACGAGAGCGATAGAGTTCCATCGAGTCGGTCAGCACAGTCAACATGATATCGTTCTCACCCATCTCATAGTACTTGGCGGCCTTGATGGCCGAAAGCACGTTAGAGATGCCGGAGAAACCCATCAGATCCAGTTGGCCGACAATTTCTTCTGGAACACCCTGCTCAACTAAGAAGGCTCGACCACTCTCTTCGTTGAACAGACGGCTGAGATTGACCACAGCCTGGTCATCAATAGCGACGATCATGTCCGTGTTCTTAGCGTGGTGGATCCAAGGCACGTGCTTGTCACCGATGCCTTCAATACGGTGCGCGCCGAACCCGTTTTCGAGCAGGGTCGGGCACTGCAGCGCTTCGCTGGCGACGATCTTGCTGTCGGGGAAGAGCTGCTTCATGTAGTCGCCGCTGGCAATCGTCCCGGCGGAACCGGTGGCAGAGGCCAAACCGCGATAGCGGTCGTTAGGACCCATGACCTGCTCAAGCACTTCTTCCATCGCATGACCGGTCACTTCGTAGTGCCACATGTAATTGCCAAACTCATCAAATTGGTTGAAGATCATCAGGTCTTCGCCAGAATTGCGTAATTCCCAGCACTTATCGAAAATTTCTTTCACATTCGATTCCGAGCCTGGGGTCTTTATGGTCTCACCGGCAATGTTCGCCAGCCAATCAAAGCGTTCCTTGGACATACCTTCCGGCAAAATGGCTATAGATTCACAGGCTAGCAATGCAGAGTCATAAGCCCCACCACGACAGTAGTTCCCAGTCGAAGGCCAGACCGCTTTCTGCGTGGTCGGGTCGAACTGTCCTGTGACCAGCCTCGGCACGAGACAGCCAAAAGCTGCACCAACTTTATGCGCACCGGTCGGGAACCACTTCCCCACCAGGACGATGATGCGCGCATCAACCCCGGTCAGGGATTTGGGCAGTTCGAGCCAGTTCACGCCGCCAAACCCACCGCCGCTGGACTTAGGCTCATTTTTCCAGGTAATACGGAACAGGTTACGGGGATGCACATCCCACAGACCGATGCTGGCGAGTTCTTCTTTGAACTTTGCGGGAACTTTGGAGGGGTCCTTCATCTGGGCATAGGTTGGGATGACGATATTCCGCTCGCGGGCACGCTGGATGGCGCGGGCGCGGCGGTCTTTTTGGATAGTCAGATCAATTGTAGTCATTTGGAAAATCCTTCGGAATGGAGAAAGTTGTCAGACAACTTGTATTATATCGCACAATCGAGAAAATTCCATATTTTTTTGTCTACTTGCGAAGTGAACCCACAAGTGCCCGAATAATATATTTTTGTTTGGTAGGATTTCTATTGGCATTCAGAAAATTTATCAAACATTATTATGCTTTCCGGGTTCAAGCGTAGGGAAATCGTTTACAAACCTGTTGGTAAATTTTAATGTATTTCAAATAAATTTGTTGTATTATGTATTTAGATAGTCGCTTCCCTATCAGAAAGGAAGGTGCTCATCGAACCGATAATACAATTGAGAGGAAAGACCGGGTGAACAGAATCTGGGAGAAGGCTTCACGGCCCAAACCCAACGTCCACCAGACGAAAAACAGGTTTCACCACTCTTTCCTCGGCACGTCGAAAGACCTGGCGGATGGGACTTACTCCATCCGCCTTTTTATTTGTAATAAATTCTTATTCCGGACAACTTTCCTTGTGCAGATATTGCTGGCATTCCGCAGTGGTTAGCGAACGCGTGAGGCGGGATTCGGCATGCGCAATCAAATCATCAACATTCATGTAAATAACGCGTGTGGTTCCATCGGTACTGGCCGTTGCTAATTTTGATCCATCGCTAGTGAACGAAACTGCCCAAATCCAACTGGAATGGATTGGCAGATCAAAAACCTTTTCTTTTGCCTTGATATCCCAAATTTGAAGCCCATCACCACCTACGATTGCCAGGCGAGATCCATCGGGGCTGAAGGTAGCGTCTCCTGCAGAAGCTGTATAGTCCGGCACATCCATCAACTCTTTGCCAGTTGCAATTTCCCATAACTTAATTATTCCCGAGGCTCCCGCAGTTACAATGCGCTCTCCTTTTGGATCGAAATCCAACCCCCAGATTCTGTCCTGCTTAATAGTCTGCCTCCAAATTTCATTTCCTGTATTGGTGTCAAATACACTTAATCGTGCTGTTGCGTTTGACTCTTCGCTGGCAGTAGCGATCAGACTTCCATCCGGGCTGAATTGGATGCGGGAGAGCACAGATGTATCCCCATCGAGGGAGAACAACTCCGCGCCTGTCCACGAATCCCATACCTTGGCAACCCCATCCCCGCTGGCGGTAGCTAGCTTGTTTCCATCCGGGCTGAAGACTACGTCCAGCACACCGGGGAATAAGCCGTCTCCAATAGCTCCTTCGCCAAAACCGGATATTGTGAGCAATTCCTGACCTGTATTCGCATCCCAGGTTTTTACGGTGTTGTCGGCGCTGCTGGTGGCAATACGATCTCCATCTGGGCTGAATACGGCTTGATAAACGCGACTCCCAGGGTGAGCATCTATATGCAGGATTTCCTGTCCACTTTCTGCATCCCATACTTGCACAACCCCATCCGTAAAGCCGGCGGTCACAACCCGCTTATCATCCGGGCTGAAATGCACGTTCCTGAATTGCCTACCAGACAAAGTAAGT
>JASFRG010000282.1:0-4669 GCA_050115035.1 Anaerolineales bacterium
AGACGGAAAACCGCTCACCAGCGGTGAACAGAACCTGGTCGTCAGCAGCAAGGACGGCAAAGCGAGCATCGACGTGACGATCCAGTACTACCGCTAGGTGGTAGAAAAGTAAAAAACACCAGGCTGCGCTCTCAAAGCAGCCTGGTGTTTTTTTTGGGTGTACATGTTTCTTTTATAATCGCTATGACATTTGAGCTAGTTCTTTGTTTATTATGTTGTGATACTCAGAAGGTACGAGGTAGCGATTTCCACAGAATGGTAGAATGCACATGATGTTTCAAGCAATCAAGAGGGCGAAGTAGGTAAATTGTTGGCAATAGCAGTTAAGTTTATTCCCGAGATGGAGGTAAATTATCGCCAATGAAAGACTCATTACCAACCTGGTGGGGTGATTTCAGTATTGAAGAAAACGCTACTGCACAATGGGAGATCGGTCCGCAGCGGATTCATGTACAGCGCCTGGCGCGTGAGTGGCTGATTGCGCAGAAACAAATCGACCCTTCTGAAAACAACTCGGAGCAGCTGTTTTCTTATAGCGACCTGGACTTAAGTGAGAGTGACGTCCCAAATATTTCTCGCTTCGTAATTCGAAAGACCCCCGGTACGTTAACGGTTCTTCCCGCTCTGGCGGACCGCTCAATTGTGTCTCGTCCATATACCCCATTCTCGGTGCCAGTTGGAGAAGATGCAACCATTTACCTGAGCACGCCCTTATGGGTTCGTTTTGCTTACGGCCGTCCGTTAAGAACACTGTATGAATTCCCATTGCATCGCCCTTCTGACACCTGGTTCGGCCCTTCCACCATCGAGGGTGAAATTTGTTATGCCAGCCGGACCTATGGACGGCTGAACCTGGAAAACCTGACCGGACACCAGTATCGGGCACTTACGCAGGTCCATATTGAAAATAATTCTAACTCCCCGCTGTTGATTGAACGGATAAACGTGCCAGTCCCGTTCCTTTCTCTTTTTTACGCCGGGGACGACTTACTGTGGACAGAGACGGTTACAATGGTCCATAACCGTGAGACATCCCTGGCTGAATTTCAAATCCAAAAGGAACCGCCACCATCAGCCGTAAGCCCTAAGAGGATTTCCAAGCCCAGGCAAGAACCCCAGAAAAGTATGCTGATCAGAGCCTTCAGCGCCTTGAAACTACAGGGGTTCGATGGATAATTCCCGTGATGAGACCCTTGTTTTCCGGAGAACTTCATGGATATAACAAATATCACTGAATTCCTGCAAACAGAACAAACGATGAATATTATTCGGGCTGTCCTGATATTTACCTCGGGTTATTTTATAGCCCGATTATTCAGCTCCTTTCTTGTTCGCACCATGAAGGAATCCCTGAATCCCCACAGAATGATGCTTCTCCGAATGGGCAGCTACTACGCTATTTTAGCTCTGTTCCTAATTACAGCCCTCATTCAACTCGGATTTGATTTGGGGATTCTGCTTGGTACAGCCGGTATCCTTACGGTTGCTTTGGCTTTCGCCTCACAAACTTCGGTGTCTAATATTATCAGCGGGCTATTTTTGATCGCCGATAAACCGTTCCAAGTGGGCGATATCTTGCAGGTTGGGACAACGGTAGGAGTGGTTTTAGAAATTGGTTTGATGTCTGTAAATTTGCGCAAATTTGACAATACCTTCGTGCGCCTTCCCAACGAACTGTTAATCAAGACGGAATTTTGGAACCTGACTAAATTTCCAATCCGCCGCCTGGATCTGAAACTCAGTGTAGCTTATAAGGAGGATATCGAGCGGGTGCGGGAAATATTGATCGATGTGGCAGACAAAAATGCGTTGAGCCTGGAAGAGCCGCGACCACTTTTCATCTTCCAAGGGTTTGGCGATTCTGCGCTCGAGATTCAATTTTCGGTATGGGTCGTTAATGAGAATTACTTATCCCTTAAGAACAGTCTCCCGGCTGAGATCAAGAAGGCTTTTGACGCCGCCGGGATCGAGATTCCGTTCCCCCACCGATCCATATACGCGGGCAGCGTGACCGAGCCATTCCCAATTCAAGTAATCAATGGCGATAAAAATGAGCAGGCTGATGTTGGGTGAGATCAAGAACCTGACCGGTCAACTGGCTGACGACGCCTTTTTATTCAATCAGCAGTTTCAATTGCTGGTTTTGATCCGGCTGATAGAATAATCCCCATGCCCCCAATGCGTCGTTCCACCGGACTGGTCTTATTCTGGCGTTTCCATCGCTGGCTCATGCGCCTCACCAAAGGCCGGATCGGCAGCCACCTGATGGGGAACACGGTCCTGCTGCTCACCACGATCGGTCGAAAGAGCGGACAGTCTCGCGAAACAGCGCTCTACACCTTCCCCGACGAGGATGATAACATCGTGGTAGCCTCGAATGTCGGTAGGGATGTACACCCTGGCTGGTATCTAAATCTCCGCGAAAATCCGGAGGCCAGTATTTTGATCGGCGGCAGGCAGCGAGCGGTGATTGCCCATGAAGCCGAGGGGGTTGAGCGCGAGCGTCTGTGGGAGATGGTTACAACAGAAGACAAGAGTTATGCAGAATACCAGACCTGGACGGAGCGTAGGATACCCGTCATCGTGCTGGAACCGCAAGAGCGTGTATAGACCTGACAGGTTTTTAAATCCTGTCAGGTCTGTGTTAGTCAGCTGATTCTATGGCTGGTTTTGAAATTGGGGACGGGCTTTCTTTTAGGAAAATGAGACTGGCGATAAAGCCCAACAACATCACCGCCGCGCCTGTGATAAAGGGAAAGAACATATTGATATCGATTACTGCCCCGGCCCATAATGGACCGATCACCCGTCCCAGGCTCATATAAGCGTTGTTCAGCCCCATGGCGATGCCCTGTCCCTGTAACGTGCGTTGCGAGATCAATGACGAGACGGCCGGTCGCAGCATGGCGTTGCTCAACACAAAGAACGCGGCTGTCAAAATCACGGTTGTCAGGTTCGTCGCCAGCAGCATGACCAGAAAGCCGACCACGCTGGCAATCAAGGAGACCTTGATCACATTGACTTCCCCGAATTTACGCGTGGCAATCCCTGTTAATGCGCCTTGAGCAATCACGGAAACAACGCCTATGGCGGTTAATATGTAGCCGATTGTCTCCGGTCCATAGCCATAGCGATCTTTGGCATAATAAGCATAGATACCCTCGAAGTTGGTCATCGCGAAGCTGATCATGAAGGCGGCGATAAACAGGAACGCAATCGGTCCAGAGAGCGATTCCCACATGGCCTTGATTTGCGGACCCTGCAAACTGACAGAGGTTTCGCGCTGTTCAGCCGCTAGTGATTCGGGCAGGAAGAGCCTGATAGCAACCATTGCGAGCAATGACAAGCCAGCAGCGAAATAAAAGGGCGCTTGTAGGGAAATGCTGCTCAGCACGCCGCCTGCGCCTGGCCCCAGGATCATGCCGAGTCCCATAGCCGCGCCAATGACTCCCATCCCGCCGCCGCGGCTCTTCGTATCCGTGCTGTCACTGATGTAGGCCATCGCAGTTGGCAGCGTGGCTGAGGAAAGGATCCCTGCCAGTCCACGTGCGGCGAACAACATCCACAGTTGGGAAGAGAGCCCAAGCGCGACCATGCTGATCGCATTGCCAAACACGCCCAGCATCAAAACCGGCTTGCGGCCAAAGCGGTCAGAAAGCCCGCCCCACATGGGCGAAAACAGGAATTGCATCAGCGAGAAGATCGCCATCAGGGCGCCCATTGCCACACCGCTACCGCCAAACTTGACCACCAAATCAGGCAAAATCGGGATGATGATTCCAAATCCCATCATCATGATGACCAGGGTGATAAACAGGATAACCAGGTTGCGTTTATTGCTCATAAAAACCATCCAAAAAAGAATGGGGGGATTATACTGCTTCTTCCATCATACATTGTATTGGATTCAAGACCATATTTAGTTTACTGGCCCGGGTTCTTTTTTTTACGCAGCAGGATGTAGGACTCCCACCGCTATCTGTCAAGTGGCTTTCTTGAAATAATTTAAACCGCGAAGAGACGAAGTACACGAAGATTCTTTTGAAATGTGAAGGGGGATACCTTCGCAGGTAAAAGAATCCTCTTCCGCGGTTAATAATGTGTTAGCCAATGGGATGGCGCATGCGTTGTCCACCCATTAGATGCATGTGCAGATGATAGACAACCTGCCCACCGTGTGTGCCGGTGTTGACGATCAGGCGGTAGCCATGTTCGTCAATACCATCTTTTTTAGCAAGTTCCCTGGCCACTGAAAAAAGCCTGCCCAGCACGGGTTCATCTTCAGGATCAACTTTATTGACCGATTCGATATGTTTATTGGGGACAATCAAAGTATGTGTGGGAGCTACCGGATGAATATCTTGAAAAGCAGTTATCTCTTCATCCTTATAAACGATCGTGGCAGGTGCCTGTCCTTTAATTATTTTGCAGAAAATACAGTCGTCCATGATTGCAGCCTTTTACGTGGGATTTTCCCATTATACCTGTGACGTATTAATTGTTCCCAGATATTAGCCAAGAGACCATTTGATGGGGGATTTAAAGGGATGGTTCAAAAATAAGTAGACACATTGGTGTCGAAAACGGATGATCGGGTCAAGGAAAAAAACTAAACATGGGACGTTAACAAAAGAATAGGTTGAAGGGAGCCACCAAATCTGGCAAGATA
>JASFRG010000283.1:0-4662 GCA_050115035.1 Anaerolineales bacterium
TCCGCTTCATGGGTATTATTAAGATTGGTCAGTCGCGACGTACCTTCTCTATTGATGGTTACAGTTATGCGCCCTGCCCATGAGCCAATACAGCCAGACCTGGCACGCATGTTGGAGCGTCCCAATACTCAGACTTTGTCGCTGGATTCGCTCCCCGCGTCAGAAATCGACTCCCTGATCTGCTTCCGATTAAACGTGAGCACTCTCCCCCCCGAAGTTTCCCGCTTCATCCACGAACGAGCCGAAGGCCACCCGTTCTTCAGCGAGGAATTGGCCTATGCCTTACGCGATACCGGTTTGATAAACATCGCTGACGGTATATGCCATCTTGCACCAGGTGCTGGTGACCTGCGCGAATTGGACTTTCCGGACACAATTGACGGGGTGATCATCAGCCGTATCGACACGCTGCCAGCACAAGAGCAATTGTTATTAAAAGTCGCCAGTGTGGTCGGCAGGATTTTTGCGTTGCACATCTTACGTGATATCCACCCGGTAGAGTCGGACAAACCGCGCTTGCCCGAATACCTGAATCATCTGGAAAACCTGGACATTACACCGCTAGAAACACCTGAACCTGATATTTCTTATATCTTCAAGCATATCATCACGCAGGAAGTGGCATACAATCTATTACTCTTTGCCCAGCGTCGGGAATTGCATCGTACAGTAGCGCAGTGGTTCGAGAAAGCCCGTGTAGAAGATATTTCATCTTACTATCCTCTGCTCGTACACCACTGGAGGAAAGCCGAAAATACCAAAAAGACCATCGAGTATCTTGCGAAAGCAGGCGAGCAGGCTGCAGGATTGGGCGCAAACCAGGAAGTCATCGAATTCCTGAGCGAGGCCATAGAACTGAACAAGAAGGAAATGCACATCACCGACAAATTGATCCTGGCTGATTGGGAGCAAAAAATCGGCTACGCGTATTTGAGCATCGGGCATATCGATGAAAGCATCGATCATTTCCGGGCGGCACTGGCTTATTTGGGTCGGCGTGTGCCCAAGAACATGGCTGGGTACGCACTCGGTCTGCTGGCGGGTATTCTCCGCCAGATGATCCACCGTATCTGGAGCAATCGCCTGGGCAACGCAAGGGAACCACAGGTTCCACTAAAAGCCGCCCACATTTTCCAGGATCTTGGAGTGGCTATCTATCATACGAGCAACCCCATCGCCGCTATGTATGTCACCGTTTGGGAACTTAATGACGCTGAGAAAGCACATCCTTCTGGCCTACTGGGGAACGCCTATGGGGCGATGGCCGTTGTTACAGGATTTCTCTCCCCATACAAATTGGCGCCTATATACGTGGATTTGGCGAAAAAAACGATGGAGGTTGCCTCGCGCCAAGAGGCAGGGTTTACTTCCGAGTTGTTGGCCATGTACAACCTGGGAATTGGTCGCTGGGAAGAGGCGGAAAAACAGGCTGAGGAAGCCTATCGAATTTATGCCAACACCGGTAATTTCCGTCGGTGGGAGGAACTAACCTCCATTTATAGTTCGACGCTTCTTCCACAGGGACATGTCGAGCGCGCACTCGAACTGCGCCGCGAACTGGAGAAACTTTCCT
The DNA here is from genome assembly GCA_050115035.1 of Anaerolineales bacterium. Lineage (GTDB taxonomy): Bacteria > Chloroflexota > Anaerolineae > Anaerolineales > Villigracilaceae > JAABUE01. The sequence goes on from JASFRG010000283.1 coordinate 1,574, forward strand.
TACGGGCTGAAAATCCCCAGTCACAGGTATGGGCACTGGTGCAACAAGCGGAGATTGCTATGTTGCAAGACAGGCTAATGGATGCCCTGCCCTTGCTGGAACGGGCTGTTACGCTGGTCGACAAGATCGGCTCGGCAGATCAGGTTTGGGCATATGGGGTGTTGGCGAAGGCACGCTTATGGAATAGCCAGGATGAACAGGCACGAGAAGATGCAGCGGATTCACAGGCGTTGATCCTGAAAACTCAGCCGAACGCCTTTTATGCTCTGGAAGGGTATGCTGGTGTGGCTGAAGTGGGTATTACTTTGTGGGATGGCGATAAAAGGGATAAAAATGCCGCACATGCCAGCCTGAAGGGGATCAAACAGTTTGCCGCATTCTTCCCTATTGGGATACCGCGCGCCCATCTCTGGGAAGGGATGTATCAATGGAAGTCAGGGAATCATGCGAAAGCGCACCAGACCTGGCAAAAAGGGTTGGCTCTGGCTCAGGAAAAACGACTTATATATGAAGAAGGACAACTTCGCCGTGTTATCGCAACCTACATGGATAAAGGAAATCCGGCACGAACCTCCCATTTTCAAGCTGCTTTTGAACTGTTCACCTCAATCGGAGCAACGCGAGATGCAGACTTGTCTCAAGCTGCGCTTGGATCATAAAATAAATCGAACTGTAACAACCTGCGTAAAATTATCTACCAAACAGCCTTTTAAAAAGTCCGGGCAAGCAGCCAGGTGCTTCCTCAATCGGCGCCTGCCAGATTACCTTCCCATCTTCAACAACAAAATCCATTCTCAGCCAGAAACTAAAGGCGGATTCCTGACTCTTCAAACCCAGTTGCTGTCCTATCGGGTGGCTGGCAACCTCTTCCAACTTAAGGTGATATTTAACGGGTAGCGGCAACCCGGAGAACTTTTTAACCACATTTGGGAGTTCGACAATAGCCTGGTAACAGGCATTATTTGCATTGCGCACATCCCGATATTGCTTCATGAATACTTCCGGCAACTGGTGTTTCATAAGGTCTTGAAACAGGTTATCTGCCATTTGCAACCCTGGCAAGAGAATCGTCCCTTCATGATCGGTATCAAAGACCAAACTTTTCAGATCATCGAATACCTCACCCAGCGTTCCCCAGGGGGTATCTCGATTTTCACCAGGCACAGGATCACCGCGGGTAATCTCCAAAAGGCGCGTCCGTTCGACTTTGGCTGAAGGCTTGTACTCTTTCAGCCCCCAAATATCCAGGGAAAAATTGTCCAAAGGCGGTGGAGGGGTTTCCTTATTTGCTTCCTCGGGAAAATCGAACCAGCCCCAGCTTTTGGGGTAGCCTTCCACCTCGCGCCCACAGGCGAAAGAGAAAGCATTGTGGACAAAAATATAGGGGACAAAGACCGCCGGACGTTCAGCGATCATCACGTTCCCCAAGCGTTTGACTGCCGCAGTGAACATCCAGAGTGCAACCTGCCCTTCAGAACTGTAACCAATCTTGTCAAACGGGGCTGAAGGGATGATCTTTTCGATGTTGCCCACCGTCATCATGACAAAACGGCTTAAAGGCACATACTCGGCCTGTCCATTGGATGGATCATAAAACACCTGTTTGCAAAACGCTTGCAGCTTTTCTAGATCGGCTTCCAAAATGAAGGCATACAACGTTGTTCCAATGCTTTGGAATGGAGAAGGGACAGTTGAGAGGCCACCATAATTAACATATTTGGGGAGAGCTGTGCTTGACATCATAAACTCCTAATCTTTGTAGTGGATACAGTCCTGACGGAACATTCACAATTGCACTGCATCTGAATCGATGTGAAACTGCTCCCAAAGGGAGCACACACTATATCCATGGATCCTTTTCTCCGACGACCACTTTTGGATACCCACTGATTGCACGCGAGGCCTGCATCCCCGACATCGTCGCCGCTTCGATACAGCCCGCGTCAAAGCCAGTGCGGATCCAGTCGCCAACCAAGAACAGATTATGATACCCAGATTCATCCGTGCGTAAGCGGTGCTTGGTGCTCTTTGCAACCGATAACACATATCGTTCGCTGGGTTGGAAGTTGCCGCGCCAGTATTGTGCGTCGAAGCGGGCTTCGCCCTCGCGTTCCAGCGGATCGATCAACACTTCCCAATTCAAAATCGGGGATTCAGGAGATTGAGTGGCCTTGGGCCAAAGGTGCTTGATTTCCGTTTTGAGGAATTCAAGCGCCTTGGCTTTTGCCCGCGCAGTGACTTTTTCTTGCGTATCACCTTGTTCGTCCTGGATGACACCGCACCAGTAGGCAATGGTTTTTAGATCATATTCATCCGGCCAATTCTCCCGCTCGATCAACTGATGCTCGCTCCACAGCGTGCTCAACGGCTCGATATAGGTGACACCCAGTGCGCTCGAATCGTATTTCCAACCTAAGCCCACCTTCAGATCTTTATTGACCCAAAGTTGGAAGGCCTGTGTCATGACCGTTTTAACATTTTTCACCATAATTTTCCAACTATCATTGTGATGGATGATGTCTTCGCAAATCGCAGGCAAGCCAGCGATGGAGATCCCTAAAATGACCTTATCGAAATCTTGTCCCTTTTGCAGCAGGATGGGCTCATTGCCTAGCGGATTGACTTCATATTCAAAATTGATTCCTTTGGCCTGAAGTTCACTGCCGTTTTCCAACTGGTACCATTGTGGCTGGCTGGGAAAGCAAGGGAGGCCCTTCACAAGGATCAATGGATCATATTCATCCACTGACAGTTGCACCTGCGGTACGATTTCGATGCTCGTGACTTCCTTTGTGTCGTGATTTGCATTCAGGTTGGTAACCGCATGAAAGAACTTGAATTTCACGCCGCGACGCTTGAGTACCTGGTAAAACGGGACGAAGACCGTGTCTCCCATACCCGCCTGCATTTGCCAAGATAGGGCCCCTTTGTAAGTAAAAATCAAACGCAGGATGACATTGACTGCGGTCCCAGCAGCGAAATTCGGTTTGGATATATCGCCGTTTTCATAACCGAAGACCAGGTCATATGCGGCCTGCGCCGGAGGGCCGCTCTTGATCGTCGGCTCTTCTCGCGCGCCGTACTTCAAC
>JASFRG010000284.1:0-4639 GCA_050115035.1 Anaerolineales bacterium
GGAATGCAGAGGAGTAATCATGAACAACGAGAAAAAATCTTTCCTTGGACATTTAGCCGGGTGGCTGAATTGGTCTCGTTTCACGTTTGCCCTGGTGCTTCTCTTCTTTCTGACGGGAATTCTCTTCCCCTTTTATTGGATGGTAAGTTCCTCCTTCAAGAGCTACGCTGAAATTGGCGGTCGAAAGCCCGTCTACGTTCCAGGCGCATTAAGGCTGGACGCTTATGAAGAACTTTTTTCCCCGGAACATGAGAGCTTCCAGAATTTCGGGCAAAACATCGTCAACACCCTGCAAGTTGCGATCCCGACAACGGTCATTGCAGTAATCCTTTCCACTCTTGGGGCTTATGCTATCGCGCGGTTGAAATTCAAAGGCAAGGAAGCCTTGCTTAACAGCATCCTGATGATTTATCTTTTCCCAGGAGTGCTGCTCATTATTCCCCTCTTTGCGATGCTGGCGCAAGCTGGCGACAGGTTGGGCTTCAATGTACAGGACAATCTGAGCGTGTTGATTTTCACATACCTGGCACAAACCCTGCCTGTTGCACTCTATATGCTTACCAATTATTTCCGCACCATTCCGGATGAAATCGAGCAGGCCGGATTAATTGACGGCTGTAGCCGCTTCGAGATCATCTGGCGTATCACGCTGCCTCTGGCAATCCCTGCGCTCGTCTCCGTCAGCATCTACACGTTCATGATCGCCTGGAACGAATTCCTGTATGCGCTGGTCTTCCTGAATGACCCGAATATGTTCACGATGCCGATCAAGATCAATACCATCTTCAACGACCCCAGCCCGCGCCCGCATGTAGTCATGGCCGCTTCAACGATTATGACGATCCCGATTGTCACCCTGTTCCTGGCAATGGAGCGCTACCTCGCCGAAGGCCTGACCGCGGGTGGTGTCAAGGGTTAATCTTCGCTCCACAGCAATGAAGCCAAAAAACATTGGCATTTTTCATTTTCAAGTCGGTCATACAGACGGAGTTTCGCTGGAAATCGAAAAGTGGCAGCGCGTTTTCGAAGAAATGGGACATCGCGTTTACCTGTGCGCCGGGGACCTGGGTTCCGCAAAAGGGACGCTCATCCCGGAGATGTACCACCATCGCTCCGAAGTGGAACGCCTGGCGAATAACACTTTCAAGGAATTGTGTGACTTCGACGAACCGGGGTTCCGGGCGGAGTTTGAACGTCAGGTAAAGGTATTAACGGAAAAGCTGCGGGCTTTTCTCCTTGAGCGGGAAATCGATCTCATTGTTGCGCAAAATGTGTGGTGCGTGGGAGCCAATCCGAGCGTGGCGGTTGCACTTGAAAACGTCCGCAGGGAATTGAATCTACCTGCCATCGCCCATCATCATGATTTCTACTGGGAACGCGGCGATGATAAAACGCTCACTTGCAAGGCGGCTATCGAAGTCGCGCAGAATTACCTTCCCCCGGTCGACGCAAACATCCGGCATGTAGTCATCAACAGCCTGGCACAGACAGAATTGCTAAAGCGCAAGGGAGTCAAAGCGCGGATCGTCCCCAATATTTTTGATTTCGAGGCGCCCCCGTGGAAAAAAGATGAGTACAATAAGGACTTTCGAGTTGCAATCGGGTTGCAGGAAAATGATCTGTGTATCTTGCAAGCAACGCGCATTGTCCCACGCAAAGGTATCGAGCTGGCTATCGATGTGACTCACGAAATTGCTGCCCGACGAAACAGGTTGGAAGAAAATGGGCTATTCAACGGACGCCCGTTCACGCAGGAAAACCGCATCATTCTGGTGTTGGCGGGCTACGCGCGCGACGACGATACCGGCGCCTACGTGCGCAAGCTAAAAGAGAAGGCTGCTGCCGATGGCGTCGAGTTGCTATTCATCGAGGAATGGGTCGCCAGCGAACGCAGCAGGGTAAACGGGCACAAGATATACTCGTTATGGGATGCCTACGTGTTTGCCGATCTGGTAACATACCCGAGCCTGTGGGAGGGATGGGGCAACCAGTTTCTGGAAGCGGTGCGCGCAGAATTACCTATCGTGCTTTTTGAGTATCCAGTTTATCGCGCAGACATCCATGATAAAGGTTTTGAGGTGATTTCTCTGGGCACAGAAGTGGCCGGACGTGACTCAGCAGGCCTGGCCCGAGTACCGGATATGACAATTCAAAAAGCCGCCGGTCAAGCGCTGAATGTGTTGAAAGATCCCGTTGCACGCCAAAGGATGGTACAGACGAATCTAGAATTGGGCCGACGTTATTATTCTATGAAAACACTGAGGAAATTTTTAAAAGACGAAATCAACAATGAGCAATGATCGAGAAGAAATTTTTGCGCATCTTGCCTTCCTCTACGGGGAAGAAAAAGCGCTAGCATTGACTGACCAGATTATCCGGGTTTTAGAATCTTATAAAACGGATCATCCCGAGCTCGCTATTCCATCGTCTGAACGGCGCGTTACTGAACGCGATGCGATTCTGATCACCTACGGGAATATGGTTCGGAAAGAAGATCAGCCACCTTTACAAACCCTGTCATATTTTCTGCAAAAATACTTTGGGGATGTTATCAGTTCTGTTCACATTTTGCCCTTTTATCCATACTCCTCAGATGATGGCTTTTCGGTGATCGACTACCGTCAAGTGGACTCTGCTCTGGGTACGTGGGAAGACATCGCCGCCTTAGGCCAGAATTTCCGGTTGATGTTCGATGCGGTTATCAATCACATTTCATCACAGAGTGCAGCTTTCCAGGGTTTTCTTAAAGGGGACACCAAATTCAAAGACTTCTTCACTGTTACCGATCCCGACACGGACACTTCACAGATATTCCGCCCCCGTTCTTCCCATTTGCTAACACCCTTCCAAACATCCACAGGGGAAAAATATATCTGGACCACCTTCAGCGCAGACCAGATCGATCTCAACTACGCCAACCCGACTGTACTGATCGAAGTCATCCAGGTGCTGTTGTTCTATGTAGCCCAGGGCGCGGAATTCATTCGGTTGGATGCCGTCACCTATGTGTGGAAGGACCTTGGGACCAACTGTATCAATTTACCCGAGACCCATCGCATCGTGCAACTTCTCCGCACTGTGCTGGACATCGTTGCACCTAATGTGGCCATCATCACTGAAACCAATGTTCCACACCAGGACAATATAGCCTATTTCGGCGACGGCCTCAACGAGGCCCAGATGGTGTATAACTTTGCCCTGCCCACACTGGTGCTGCACACCTTTCTCAGCGGGGACGCCGACAAACTGACCCAGTGGGCCGGCACGCTCGCACTGCCCTCCAACCGCGCCACGTTCTTCAACTTTCTCGCCAGTCACGATGGCATCGGAGTGACCCCCGTTAAGAACATTCTCAGTCAGGCAGAGATCGACACCATTATCGAGCGCACCCAGCGATTGGGTGGTCACGTTGGCTACAAAAGCAACGGTGATGGCAGTCAAAGTCCCTACGAACTCAACATCAACTATCTAGACGCCCTTAGAGATCCTGACAAGCCTTTATCTGACCCGGGTTTGATCTCCCAACGTTTTCTCGCCGCGCAAGCCATTATGCTGGCCTTACGCGGCGTGCCGGGCATTTATTTTCACAGTCTGGTAGGCTCGCAAAACTGGATCGAGGGCGTTGCCCAAACCGGGCGCTACCGGGCCATCAACCGTCAGAAACTTCAACTCGATATGCTTGAAGCCGAACTAGCGCTGCCGGAATCCCTGCGCCAATTTGTCTACCAGGGCTTCCACCATTTGCTGGATGTCCGCAAAGCGCACCCGGCTTTTCATCCCTTTGGCGAACAAAAAATTCTATCATTGCACCCTGCACTTTTTGCACTAATACGCACATCTCTGGATGGAAGCGAGGATCTGATCTGCCTTCATAATATCTCGGATGAAGAGATTCGCATCACACTCGAACTTGATTTGTACCAGTTTAGAAAAAATGACACGATCTTCGACATAATTAGCAATGCCCTCATACCAAACGTGGATGGAAAACTGAAGCTCATTCTCTCTCCTTACCAAATACTCTGGTTAGGACAAATCAAGTAAGCCTTGTAAAACACAAAAGATCCACCTTTCAGCGACTCTCTGACGAAATGGATAATTCTTCCGGTACGTCTCTATTTATCGAGGGCGTTCCTAACTGTTATCCAAACAGGGCATCATACGATTAAAACGATTGCCCCCGTCTCTTTTTTTATTTCAGAAGCAAAGGCTTGCAGGCCAGCCATTTGAAAAGCACTCTTAGCACTCTCATTACCAACCGGGCTACCCAGCACCACAAAGGAAGCCCCGTATTTAAGTACAGCTTTTTTAATTTCCTTTCTCACTTTCCCTTTATGGCAGACAGTTTTGGCAAATACACCTTGTTTGGCTGCACGCTCTTTGGCCATGAGCAATAGAAACTCGCCCATATCATGGACTTCGTCTTCCACATCGACAACGATAGGGGCAGCCGTCAAATCCAGAAATTGGAGATCAATAACGTAGAGAAAGAGTAAGCTAGCATCTTTTTCTTTTGCCATGGCAATTGCTTTATCCTGGGTGTGGTAACCTGCCTCACCACCGCGTGTAGCACATAAAATGGTATCCGTAGTGTACCTCCTATAAGTATCTCAAGATCAAATAAATCGAGGCAATGATG
>JASFRG010000285.1:0-4638 GCA_050115035.1 Anaerolineales bacterium
GCGTTTGCTGCGCGATGGCGACGTGGTCTTTGTGGGTGTGGGCCAGCCCAACCTGGCCTGTAACCTTGCCAAGCGAACCCATGCGCCCAACCTGCTCATGATCTACGAGGCGGGTGTGATCGGTGCGGAACCGGCACGCTTACCGCTTTCCATCGGCGACCCAACCCTGGTTTCGGGGGCGCTTTCTGTGGTCAGCATGTATGACATCTTCGCAAATTATCTGCAGCGCGGAAATGTGGATGTGGGTTTTATGGGTGGCGCGCAGATCGATAAGTATGGCAACATCAACGCGACTGTCATTGGCGATTATGCTCAGCCCAAGGTACGTCTACCCGGTTCGGGTGGTTCGCAGGAGATCGCTGCCTGGGCCAACCGCTGCTACATTATGACCCCGCACCAGAAGCGGCGCTTCCCCGAAAAAGTGGATTTTATGACATCTGCGGGCTTCCTGGGTGGGCGCAATGAGCGTGAAGCAACCGGAGTACGGGGTAACGGGATGCTGGCTGTGGTAACCGACATTGGAATGCTGGAACCTGATGAAAACGGAGAAATGGTATTGACTGCACTCCATCCCAATAAAACTGTGGAGGCAGCCAAAGAGAACACGGGTTGGGATCTGAAAGTTGCCAGTGAGTTGCGCACTTCCGAGCTTGTTACTGAAAACGAACTTCGAATCCTGCGAAATGATTTAGACCCAAGTGGCATATATCTGAAATAATAATTTGGCACTATTATTGATAGAATTTCGTGAATGTGAAAAAGCTTTTAGCCAACCGCAAGCCTGACCCTTCGAAAGTAACCGGTTCCTACCAGGATAGCCTGATCGGCGTAACCAGGGCTGGAACCTATTTTACAACCGGCTTTTTTCTCCTGTTTGCGTTCGTTTACTGGCTCGGGGATTATCCGCTTCTGGCAGTCTGGGTCAATCTGGCTGCAGTTTCTTGTTCCGTTATCGCTTTCTTTTTGATTACACGTTTTGGGCAATTTAGAAAAGCCGCGCACCTGATCACCTTTGCCATTTATCTCTCATCGGCCGGGGTAGTGGCTATTTCAGGAGGGGTTCATTCTTCCAGTATTCTCTGGCAGATTTTTGTGCCTGTAGCAGCATTTATCATGATCGGCCTGCGTGCTGGCCTGCGCTGGGGATTTGTCAGTTTCTTGACTGTGTTGGTTTTCTTCGGCTTAGAATCCGGGGGATTGTTACAACGAGTAACGATATTTGAAACGACAACCAGCGATCGCCTCATCGATCTCCTGGGAGCAATCGTCGCAGTTTCTATTGCAATTTGGTATAGTGAATTTTTAAAATCACGATCACTGAGAGAATTAGAGGAAACAAAAGCTCAGTTGAATTATTTCGCGACAATTGATCCCCTGACAAACACCTTCAACCGTCGACATTTCATGGAACTCTCTGAGCGCAGAATAAAAAGGACCTACACATCGCATGGCCAGGCATCGTTTCTTTTGTTCGATCTCGATCATTTCAAAAAGATCAATGATGCCCATGGTCATATCATCGGCGATCAGATATTGCGTGGCATTGCCCAGATTTGCAAGCAGCACTTACGCACTGACGATATTCTGGGGCGGTTTGGTGGAGAGGAATTTGTTATTTTGTTACCTGATACAAAACTCAATGATGCTCGCCACATCGCTGAACGCCTCAGGCGAATTATTGCAGAAACGCCCATCGAGACTGAAATTGGACCGATCTTTACCACGGTAAGCATCGGCGTGACCCTGAAGGATAGGACCAGTGCTGCTAGCATCACCCAGCTTCTCTCCAGAGCCGACAGAGCGATGTACCTCGCGAAACAGTCAGGCAGAAATCGAGTGATTATCTGGGAAGAGCGCGATCTGCAAGCCCCACATCCCTCCTGAAAAGAACCAGAGTTGGATGATTGGGTAAAAAAACATTTCCAAAATTCAACCGAGAGTGCAGAATAGAGGACAAGCAACTTAATCCCGCTTTTATCGTAGTTAAGAGTGAAACTAACATATTTTGGAGGTACTTACAATGACAAACACCCGTCCCCCACTAAGACGTTCACGCCGAAACCGCGTCTTCGCAGGCGTATGCGGAGGCCTGGCAGAATTCTTCGGAATCAGTGCCTTCTGGTTCCGCCTGGCATTCCTGATCGCATTGATTCCCGGCGGCATCCCTGGGATTGGCGCTTACCTTATTTTATGGGTAATTATGCCAAAAGCCATCGAATAATCATCTGATTTCTTTCGAACTCAATCCCCGATCATTTCCAAGAAAGCATCAACAGCCTCTGGAAAGAAGTGTTTGCCGGCTTGTTCTCGTATGTAAGCCAAAGCATCTTCTTTTTTCCATGCTTTACGATATGGCCGCTCCGATGTAAGAGCATCATAAACATCTACAACGGTAAAGATGCGTGCTGCTAATGGAATCTCTTCCCCTTTTAGTTTACGAGGGTAACCCGTACCATCCCATTTTTCATGATGACAAAGTGGGATTTCCAGCGCGGGTTGAAGATAGCTGATATGAGAGAGAAATTGATAAGCCATTTCAGGGTGCTTTTTCATGGTTTTCCACTCAGCATCGGTAAGCACATCCGGCTTTTGTAATATAGCATCAGGGATACCCATCTTTCCAATATCATGTAAAAGCGCTCCACGTCGAATATTGCCCAATTCAGTAACGGGGATGTCCATCTTTTTTGCCAGGTCAACTGTCAAGTCAGCAACACGATGCGTATGCTGGTCAGTCACATGATCACGCATGTCGAGTACACGAGACCAGCCCTCGAGTGTGGCATCATAAGCTTTTGTGATGTCGGCAATTGCCTGTTGAGCTTGTTTATATAACTTTGCATTTGAAATCGCAAGCGCAGATTGGCTAGATAGTGCGGCACACAAGTCAAGTTCATTTTCCTTAAAACTACGAACCCCTTTACTCGTACCAACAATAAACACACCGATCACATCATCTCTTATGAGTAATGGGTAATAAAGTAGAGAAATCAATTTACGTTCTTTCACAGCCACTTGTTCAGCGGGAGTGAGGGTAACTTTTCGGGCATCTGGAAGATAAACGGGCTTTTTTGTTGTAACACTCTCATTTATGTGCGGGTGATCTTTCAAATGCGCCAAACGCAACTCCTTTGGAAATTCAGCTGGCATGGCCGGAACTGTAGCACCCAAATATAGGTCACCGTTTTCGAGCGTATAGATTGCACCAGTATCTATTGAGAGCAGCGTTGTGACACTTTCTATCGTGATACGCAAAACCTCCGCAAGCTCCAATGTAGAGGTCAGCGCGCTACTGACTTTTAACAAGATTGATAATTCTTTTGCAGGGATTTGTTGTGATACATTTTCGTATGGTACAGGCCTTTTTTTCAGCCCCATAATCTATCTCCCTTGAGTCCGTGCCAATATGAACTTTCGCTATTGGATACTTCCCATCAGTTCTCTACATTGAACCATACCTTTGTTGTCGTCACCAATGCAAAATCATTATACTTCGCAAGCTCTTATAATGATTTATTGGTTGTTCTCAATGGTGACCATCCTTTCAGTTTTCACTCATCTTCTAGTACAATCAACACGACCAAATCCAAGACAAAGTAAGCGAGAAAATTATGACGGAACCAGAACCTACACAAGAACGATCCTTCCTTCAAAAGGTTTTTCTATCCCCTGACGAGGAGCGACTTCGAGCAGGCTGGCGTTTAGCCATCCAAACGCTCCTATTAGTCGTGCTCTCCTTTTGCGCAGGCATCCCCCTCGGGTTGCTGGCTCTTATTCCCGGTTTGGAATTATCCGATAGCCTGTTCCTTGCTTTGAGCCAGTTAGTCGAAATCATCGCCTTTACAGGCTCCATATACCTGGCGGTCCGATTTTTGGATAAGCGCCCCTTCAGCAGCCTGGGATTGAAGCTGGACAAATGGACCTGGCTCGATATGTTTGCAGGTATTGTCATCACATTCTTTGCAATGGGATTTATCTACCTGATCCAATGGGGATTGGGCTGGTTGACCTTCGACGGTTTCGCTTGGGAAACGGACAATTTGCTCACGGTTCTGGGCGGGACCCTGGGCATGTTCGCCGTTTTCATGCTCGTCGGCTGGAACGAAGAATTACTCTCTCGTGGTTACCATTTGCAGACTCTTGCCAGCGGGCTTAATCTGTTCTGGGGTGTGGTGCTATCATCCGCCGTATTCGGTGTACTTCATCTGGGCAATCCCAATGCAACCTGGATCAGTGCAGCGGGCATCTTATTTGCCGGATTTTTCCTGGCCTACGGGTATCTCTCAACCAAACAATTATGGCTCCCCATTGGATTGCACATTGGCTGGAACTTCTTTGAAGGGGTCGTCTTCGGATTCCCGGTCAGCGGAATGGATTTTTACCGCCTGATGCACATCACAATCAATGGCCCCGAACTCTGGACCGGCGGCGCATTCGGACCGGAAGCCGGTTTAGTGGTGCTGCCGGGAATACTTCTCGGATCAGCGCTCATATTTGTTTACTCACGTTATTTCAGAAAAGCAAATACCGACTAGCATATGCCAATCATTGCATCCATCCCCATACTGGTCATCCTCGTCCTCATGATTGGCTTCCGGTGGGGCGCAGCCCGCGCGGGGGCAGCAGGGTATCTGGCCG
>JASFRG010000286.1:0-4636 GCA_050115035.1 Anaerolineales bacterium
CTTCACAATCGGCACCGTAGACGGGGAAAGCGCGGCCTGGATGGTTCACCCCAGTGCGGTGTACTTGCACGAGGCGCAATCCTATTTTGTGGAGCGCCTCGACCTGGACGAGAAAATTGCCCTGCTTCGACCCGCATTAAGCGATTACTACACCGAGCCTCTGCGCGATACGACCATCACGCCGCTGGCGATCGGAGATTTCCAGAAGGTGACGGGCTGCGAGAAATCCTGGGGGGAACTGCAAGTGACCACGCGCGTGAAAGGGTTTAGAAAACGCCGTTGGTACACTCAGGAGACCCTGGGCATGGAACCGCTCGACCTGCCCCCGCAGGAGATGGGTACCACCGGTTACTGGATTTCAATTTCTGACGAGACAGTGACAACCTTGAGCGAAGCCGGCCTGTGGACAAATGCGCCCAACGATTATGGCCCAAACTGGGGTCAAATTCGCGAGCGTGTGCGAGCACAAGACAAGTACAGATGCCAGATGTGCGGACGGCCAGAGTCAAACCGTCAGCACGATGTCCATCACAAAATCCCTTTCCGCATTTTCCGCGACGAAAACGGACACATCTTGCGCGAGCGCGCCAACCAGTTGGACAACCTGACCACGCTCTGCCCGGAATGCCACAAAAAAGCCGAGGCAGCGGTACGCGTCCGCTCGGGGCTGGCGGGGTTGAGCTACGTGCTCGGCAACCTGGCGCCGCTTTTCCTGATGTGCGACCCCGGCGACCTGGGCACGCATATCGAGCCGGTCGGCACAGCGGATTTTCCGCAACCTGCGGTTGTGTTGTACGATCTCGTCCCGGCGGGAATCGGATTCAGCGAGAAGTTGTTCGAGTTACACGATGAACTGGTCAAAAGCGCGCTGGAGTTGGTAGGTGAATGCGCTTGCACAGACGGGTGTCCATCCTGTGTGGGCCCAGGTGGGGAAAATGGAGCTGGAGGCAAGCAGGAGACACTGGCAATTTTGAAGCAATTAGCGTTTGGCGATTAGTAGTTAGCTGTTAGCAATTAGCACTTAGAGAAGGAGAAGCTATGAAAGATTTTAGAACATTAAAGGTTTGGAAAAAATCGCACAGGTTGGTTTTGGCTATCTATGAAGCGACGAAGACATTTCCAAAGAACGAACTTTATGGAATTACCAGCCAGATACAACGGGCTGCAGTTTCTGTACCTACAAATATCGCTGAAGGTTGTGGAAAGGATAGTGATGCTGAGCTTGGCCGCTTTCTCAAGATCGCAATGGGTTCATCCAGCGAGTTGGAATATCTTCTTCTATTGGCGCACGATTTGAGCTATTTGTCTGATGAACAGTACAATCATTTACATGTCAATTTGGTTGAAGTGCGCAAAATGCTTAATGCCTTCATCCAAAAGCTAAAGGCCAATCGCTAAGAGCTAAATATGAAAATCAGAGAGCTTACCCGTTCTGAAGTCCCGTATGTCTGGCAGATTGACCGCAGGGAGGTGATTGAACATATCTATTACTTGAAGAATGGAAAACTTGTCCTTAAACCCAAACGGTATGATATGCATGGTTGGCCGACTGGAGAGCCGGAGCATTACACGCCGATTTTGATGGATTGTTTCGACCGAGGGGGCCACTTCTGGGGGGCATTCTCCGGTGAACTTCTGGTCGGTGTTGTCGTGCTGGAAAACCGCTTTATTGGCAGTTCACAAGACACACTTCAGTTGAAATTTTTGCACGTCAGCAGCAATTATCGCAAACAGGGATTGGGAAAGGAATTGTTCTTCCTGGCAGCTGAAAAGGCGCTCGAATTGGAAGCGAAGAAATTGTACATCTCTTCTATACCATCCAAGAATGCGATCGATTTTTACTTGCACCTGGGTTGTACGCTGGCAAGCGAAGTTGATGAAGACCTTTTCGGATTGGAACCTGAAGACATCCATTTAGAGTTTGATTTAGCGAAAATTGGAGATGAGGCCAATGGCAAAGTCTGATTTCATCCCTTATTCTACATATCGTGAATACCCCCTCGAAGAAATGCGTCAACGCGCCCAAACCTTCCGCGAGGAGATGCAGCGACGACGAACCATCCGCACCTTTTCGCCGCGGCCGGTGCCCCGCGAGATCATCGAAGAGTGCCTGCGCACCGCAGGGACCGCTCCCAACGGCGCCAACATGCAGCCCTGGCATTTCGTGGTGGTCAGCGACCCGGATGTCAAGAAGCAAATCCGGGAAGGGGCCGAAAAGGAAGAACGTGAATTCTACGAGCGTCGTGCATCAGATGAGTGGTTGGAAGCCCTGGCTCCGCTTGGTACAGATTGGCGTAAACCGTTTCTCGAAGAGGCACCCTATCTGATTGTCATTTTCGGATTGAGCAATACCATTTTGCCAGATGGAGAGAAACGCAAGAATTACTATGTAACCGAATCGGTCAGTATTGCCGCCGGGATGCTTATCACCGCCATCCACAACGCAGGCCTGGCTTCACTCACGCATACCCCCAGCCCGATGGCTTTCCTCAACAAAATCCTTGACCGCCCGGCCAACGAACGTTCCTTTTTGGTGCTGGTGGTCGGTTATCCCGCCGAAAATACGACCGTGCCCGATATCAGCAAGAAATCACTGGATGAGATAGCCACTTTCATCTAGTTCTATTGCAATCCATATCATTTTCGAATTTCAAATGAAGACCATATTTTTGGTTTTTTTCTTCGCGCACTTTGCGTTCTTTGCGGTAAATCAAGCCTTTCCCCTTACAACCTCTCGACAATTCCGTGAAAAACCGCTCTTGAAAGCCCTTTTAATAGTTTGGGACTGCTATACTTTTTGTAATCTAACAGGTAGAACGGATTACAAAAATGCACACATCGCGTCACCTCCATTATCAAAATTTTGCACAATATTCTCAGAGTCTCTCACTGGATTTGCGGCTTCGCCTGGATGCCCGGCAGGAGGAAATGAAAAAATACATTCAGGATTTTCAAGGCGATCCTAGATTGAGCCCCGAAGAAAATGGTTGGTTGGGGCGTTCCTACCCTGTTTTGGCTGTTCTCGCCCCGGTCATGTCGACCAGCGAGGACAAGATCGAGTTCCCGGGCGATCCGATGATTCTGTATTCGGCGCTGAGTCACACTATCGACCAGGTCGTCCAGGCCCGCGAACAGGGTCTTAGTTCCAAGTCGCCATACAACGACCTGTGCCCACAATGGGGATACTTGCCGAGCGATGAATACCGACAGAACGTAGACAACAATGGCATCCGCCAATACGATGCTCCCCTGTTGAATACCGACCAGACGGTGTTTGACCCGCGCGTCTGGAACGATACTGTCAGGGAGTATTTCGTGGATGTGGTGCTCGAAAACGTGCGGCCGAAGGTGGTGCTGATCAGCGCCGTCTCTCCCGGGCATCGTTATGCCATCGACATTGCCCACACAGTTCGTGAACACCTGCCCGACAGCCTCATCATCCTCGGCGGACGGCACGCCGATGAGACCATCCGCCTGGACCCCGAAACCCAGGATCTGGTTCTACAACCCAGCAGTACACTCAGCAAAATCATGGACGGTAGCATCGAGTCCGTGTTTGATTTCATCCTGTCCGGAGAGGGCTACTTTGCGCTGGATGCATTGATGAAAGCTATTTCCCTGGCGATGGATATCCCTACCAGGACGGTTGACGCCGCTGCGGTGTTGGACGTGCTCTCAGACTTCGCGCCTCTGTTCGGACCTGTGCCTGGTTCGGCCATCATCACTGCTCCCCGCTCTGACACGGTCCACTACTGGCCGCTGACAGGGTACAAGATCGACCTGAGCGCTTTGCCCTCTCCTTACAAAGCCTTCGCCATCCGTGCGCGTTTCCCCATTTTCGAAACGGACGGTCATATCTCGCGGACGGCGCATTTCATGGTCACCAATGCCTGCCCGTATCATTGCTTCTACTGCTCCGAAGGCGTCAGCGTGGTGGGAAGTTTCAATTCTTTCAAGGATGAAGGTATCAGTCAGGCCATTGACCGCATGCTGGAATACGTCCAGTATGGTGCGGAGGCTGTCTTCTTCGATGATTCGATTTTCTGGGGCGGCAACGTAGGCTTGATCATCAACTTCTGCCGTGAGTGGATCAAAATACGAGATGAAGCCGCCTGGGATAACTCACCGCAGGTAACATTGATGGGCAGAACCGTGGACCGGCGGGCACTGCTCAGCCTGGAATGGGGCGCACAATTGACGGTTGATTTCCTGGCTGGGCGCCGCCCTGAAGTTGCCATGATCATCCTGGATACCATGCGGCAGGCCGGCTGCACCTACCTTTACATCGGCATCGAAAGCATGTCCGAAGCAGTCATTAAAAACGTGCATAAAAACATCAAACGCAATCAACCCTGGGACGAGCGTGTGCGCATCGCGCTGGGTCTTTCCCGGCATGCGGGCATCCGCGTAGGGTCATCGATCCTGTTCGGATTGGATGGGGAAACGCAGGAAACCATCGAAGAAACGATTGATAAGGTCGAGGAGCTACTGGCTGAAGACCTGATCAGCATCGCCAGCCCCAACATCCTGACTTATCATCCCAGTACCGAGATCACCCGCCTGCACAACAAAGAAAAAGAGTTGGACTATCACTCGCCCAATCTGGAAAATCGCCCGCCTTATACCTATTTCGAGG
>JASFRG010000287.1:0-4608 GCA_050115035.1 Anaerolineales bacterium
TAGTTCTCAATCAAATTAACCGCCATATATGGTGGTTTGAAGAAATTTCTAACCATATTTAAGCCTGAATAGATACCTTTTAATATAAAGTTTCCAAATTTGAGAGCCTGATCCCTTATCCATTTGAATATGATAGGTCCACGGAACAATATCAACGCAAATGAGAATAGTACAAGAAATATGCCAAATGCCAGGCTGGATAATACAAATACAATCAAATTGAAAATTAGAAGCAAGGGCAAGCTAACAGGGGTGATCCAGGGAGCAAAAGGCGAATAGTCCCTTTTCGATGGGTCTCCTGGTACCTTCCGGGTATTGACCCGGTAGGCATAAAGGGATACAACTACGATGAAGATAAGGGGGATCATTGCGCAAGTGCACAGGCGAATAAGTGTATCTATCATGTTTGTTTCCCACTCCACTATGATTTTAAATATTATATAATTAAGTTGAATGGAAAGTCTATAGGTAACCAGGTGTCAAAAATAATATCTCTTCTATTAATTAGTCTCATATTGTCTGCGTGTGCAGGAATGCCTTTGAGCACTCCCACTTCTGAACCTGTGGGGACACCTACGAGTTCGTCAAAGACAG
Source organism: Anaerolineales bacterium (assembly GCA_050115035.1). Classification (GTDB taxonomy): domain Bacteria; phylum Chloroflexota; class Anaerolineae; order Anaerolineales; family Villigracilaceae; genus JAABUE01. The sequence goes on from JASFRG010000287.1 coordinate 595, forward strand.
CTTGCAGCCCGCCAGCGAAATGGAGTATCCAGTTCGATCGCAGTGGCGGTTTTGCCGGGCTTGATGAGTCATTGACTCTGGATAGCGGAGGCAGTTTAGAGGTCCAAAGTGAACGTCCTCCCACAAAGGTAGAGATGTCGGTATCCCAGGCTCAAGTGGATGCGATCACAGATTTGCTGGTCCAGGCTTGTCCGTTTGTAAACGATTCGACAAAAGGGGATGGGTGCGCGGATTGTTTTGTTTATGATCTAAATATCCAGATAGATGGTCATATCTACTCAGTACAAGCTACTGATGTGACGATGTCCGAAGACTTACACCCTTTGATAGATGCTTTAAGTCAATTGGCGCAGAATATAAAGCAATAACTTTTTCTAGAATCAAAATAGCGTGGAATTGCTCCACGCTATTTTGTGTTAAGGCTATTCTCTACCATCTGATTTCGACCGGTGTACCGATATCCGCCCAATCATAAAGTATCTGTGCATCGTAAGTGTCCAGCACTACGCAGCCATAAGAGATGGGTGTGCCGAGAAAGCCAGCCCAAAGCGTGGCTCCATTGGGCAGGATGGGCAGAGCGTGAATGCCGTTCTGCAGGCTGCCAGACCAGTAAATCCCCAGCCAGTTTGGCATCCAGATGTTCCAGGTTGCACCGTAGGCGTTGGGGATTTTGTTGAGCACGCTAAAAGAACCGACGCGGGTCGAATTTTCCATTCCAGTGGAGGCGATAAAGCTGTAAACCAATTCATCTGCCTCGTAAACGTACATATGCTGTTCGGAAATGTCAACCAGGATGTATTTTGAGCCGCTGTAAGATGACTGGCTGTCATACGGTGTGGTGTTGTCATATCCTGCAGAGGCAGGCGCAGGAAGATTTTCAACAACGACAAACGCATCTTCCGCGAAGACAGAGGAGGCGGGTGTTTCAGTTGGAATGGATGTTGGGATAGCTGTTGGCGGGAGAGGGGTAGTGGTAAATATTGCAGTTGGGAGAGGCGTATAAGTTGGTTTGGCGATCTCCAACCCGGACCGAAAAGGTTGCTCCGGTTTATCAGAGGCCAACGCCACTGCCGGCGCTTCCGGCAGGGCTGAACAGGCAGCAAGCAGAATTACAAGTATCAATAAAAGGGGACTGAATTTCTTCATCTGTATCATTGTATATTAGAAACGCAAAAACGGGCAGATTGGTTCCCACAAAATTTCAAAACAGACGCCCTTGTTGAAAGGTGGCAGAGTCTGTCTCGTCCCAGGGCAATAGAGAAACCGAAATTCGTTTTGCAACGCGTTGATGAAGCTCGCGGCATATATAAGGCGCCAGCAGGTTATCGGGTGAGTGACAGAAGAAATAAGCGCCGATATTCTCTTGCAGTTGTGCAACCAGATAGGTCGCCCACTCGTCCAACAAGGCCGAGTTATAGTCCATCTCCGGATGGCCGATATAGCGAATAAAGACGAAGTCCGCGGTACGCTCCTGGATGACAGGCACATCCGGCTTGCGTTCACGCGCTTCCAGCAGGCTTTCGTAGGCGCTGCCACGCAGGATAGCATCACCTTTCAGATCCCGTATGGGCCGGGTGTCGATCACCACACGCGCCATGTTGTTCGCCGCTAACAACTGATTGAGCGTATCATACTGGGGGACGTCGAACCAATCCAGATGGCGGACTTCTACTGCCAGGCGCACGTCACGCGGCCATTGGTTGAGAAATTCTTCCAGCTCGGGAAGCAGGCTCGGGGAGAAGCGAGGCGGAAGTTGCAGAAACATGGGTCCCAGGCGTGGGCCAAGTTGTTTCATGATCTCTATAAAGAAGTGCGCTTCCTCGATGTGCTCATCCAATTTCCCTTCGTGACTGATAGTGCGGGGAACTTTGGGACAGAAATGGAATCCTTCCGGCATTTCGGCAGCCCAACTCAGGATGGTTTTCTTAGGCGGGATAGCATAGAAGGTAGTATTGCCCTCGACTGTGGTCAACCGGCGGGCGTATTCGCGCAGGAAATCACCAGGCTTTGTTTTCAAAGGATAAAAGTTGCCGACCCAACCTTTGAACGACCAAATCGGACAACCGATGTAGAAATTCATTAGTCCATTATATAATGGTTTGACTACGCAACTTATCTCATAATTGGAGAAATGACATGAGCAGCTCGATCCAAGAAAGTATGCAGGCCATTCGCTTGGAAGAAGAGAACGGCAAATTACAGGTTCGCGAACTGCCGGTACCCAAACCCGGCCCCGGTGAAGTGTTGGTGCGCATGGCAGCCTCCACGATCAATCCCTCGGACATCGGTTTTCTATACAGCACCAGTGGATACAGCAATCGGACTTTGCCGGTCACCCCGGGAATCGAGGGCAGTGGTACTGTTGTTGCTGCTGGCTCAGGCTTTCTCCCAAACTTTTTACTGAACAAAAGAGTTTCCTGTACCCGGGTGGGAACCAGGGATGGTACCTGGGCACAGTTTCTGTTGACCAAAGCCTCACTTTGTTCTCCGCTCAAAAAGGATATCTCATTTGAAAGTGGGGCTACATTATTGGTCAACCCGATGACCGTCTTGGCCTTCTTCGAGATCATCGAAAAAGGAGAACACGGTGCCTTTGTCAATACGGCTGCGGCCAGCCAGCTTGGAAGGATGCTCGTCCGTATGGCAAACAAAAAGGGCATCCCGCTCATCAATATCGTGCGCAGGGAGGAACAGGCAGAACTGTTGCGTTCGCTCGGAGCGGAGCATGTATTGGTCAGTCCGGAAGCGGATTTCGATCAGAGATTGAAGGAGCTTTCACGGCGCCTCAACGCAACCCTCTTTCTGGATGCCATCAGTGGCGAGTTCACCCAGCGGTTGATCGATGCTTCGCCCAAAGGAAGTTTGATTTTACTTTATGCGAATCTCTCTCAGTCGCCCGCGCAAATCAACCCAAATTCATTGTGGTACTTCGATCGGCGCGTGGAAGGTTTTATCCTTTCCACATGGGCACCAAAGCAAAGCTTCTTGAAGATTCTGCTTCTTACCCGTCGGGTGCAGAAATTAGCCCATACCGATCTGACTACCACCTTTCGGAAACGGATTCCTTTTACCTCCGCGCAAGAGGGACTGGAGCTATATCAAAATAATATGACTGCAGGGAAGATTTTGCTTGTGATTGATCCGGACGAGATTTCTTTAGATAAGTAAGGACACAAACCCGTACCTCGACAATAAAATGGATCTACCAAGTTTGAAAGGAATTTAATGAGAGAAGATTTGCGCGAGGATGTTGTCGCTTTACTGCGTCGGAAGATAGTTGCTGACGAATACAATGCTATCCGTAAATTGTGGATTGCCCATTCTCTGGCAGAGGACCAGCATGACATCCACGGTTTGATGGCTACACTTACCGATGATTGCGTTTATACCGTTGTGAATAAAGGCGTCAATTGGCATGGTAAAGAAGGCGCAGCACGCTTTTATCAGCAGTTGCTGACTTCGTTCCCTGATATTCACTTCGATTTACAGCAGATTGTGATCGTTCCGCAAGGAGTTTATGAAGAAGCTCACGTTACTGCCACCTATCAAGAACAATGGCTGGATTTGCCGGAACCAAATGGGCAACAGATCGAATTCAGAGTGACGATTTTGTTCCCGTGGGATCCCGACCAGCAACTTTTCAGCGGGGAACGAGTCTACTTCTTTCTTGAAGAAGATATGCGATGAGATTATTTGTAAACATTGTGGCGATTCTGATTATCATCTCCGGTGGAATCTGGGTCTTGCAGGGAATCAATATTTTACCGGGCAGCTTTATGACCGGTCAGATACAATGGGCGATCTATGGGGGTATTGCCATTTTGGCCGGGATTGGTCTCATCACCTGGAACAGGCGTCAAGAGCAGAAATAAAGCGAACTTAAACTGAACTTTAGTTTCGCCAAAAATGGCGATTGAACCTAAAAAACAACCACAAAAAAACGGCAGATATTCGCTGTCCAGGAATGGCAAAGCCGGAAGGCTATTGACTGCCTTCCAATTGTCATCTGTGAGG
>JASFRG010000288.1:0-4582 GCA_050115035.1 Anaerolineales bacterium
AGTATGTTAAGCAACAAGGACAAGAAGAATATGAGCAATTACATGTACAGCAACTCGAGTTGTTTTAGCGGACCGATACCCCGTCCGCTTGCGGCGGGGTAGTTCATTGGTACAACATACCGCATGAGTTGGATCATATTCTACGCGGTTACTACTCTTCTCGAAGGGATACCAACTGGCAGGAGGAGAATGCTGTCAATTCATTTGCAGTAGCATACTGGAAAGCGCGAGGCGAATCAAACCGACTCCAGCAATTACGCCAACTTGTCCGTTCTGAGTTTAGTAAGTTGGAAGACCCTGTTCCCAGTGGAGAGGATCGTTCGAGTTACCTTGATGAACATTATGATGAATTGGTTCCCATTCCATCTGCATATGGACACTTCCAATTTAGCATGGTTCTGAATGCCCTGGAAGAGAAGCAGAGCTTCATTCAAACCCTGCACAGCCTGATCACGACACAAGCCATTGAAGCGGTATCGCCTCATTCAATTCCATACTCCAAGATTTCTTCTGATCTGCCGTATCAAATTGTCAGCGATATGCGCAATTACCTCGCTGCCTATAAAGTTGAATTACCAGATATCGAAATAATACGGGAATTTTCAACAAATCTCCAATTTGTCAGTTGGGATGATTAAGTGAAAGCAACCTTCGCATTTCTTGCAGATAACGAAATCCATAACCTGGTCCGCAAACTTTCATGGGACATTCACCAGAAATACCGCACAGGTATTGACGTTTGTCGTCTGCCGCCTCACATCTCCCTCAAACAGACCTTCGACATTTCGAATCTGGATTCGCTGTCAGATTATATGGCTGGACTGGCAGGTAGTATCCAACCTTTCCAGGCGCATCTGACTCACCTTGAACTGGTCGATGCCACAATTGACGGATTGGAATCAGGAATCTTATGGTTGAACGTGGAAGAAACAGAATTCCTACGCGGACTCCATAACAGGCTCAACGAAGAATTGACAACACGCTTTGGGAATGTCCCTGCTGAATTCGATGGAGACAGCTATCATTTCCACATGGCCGTTGCAATCGGCGGTCAACCCATCGAAACCTATCGCAGGATTTTGCATGAATTCAAAGAACGGCATGTGAACCTGCAATGTATGGTTCGAGATCTGGTCATGTTTGTTTATGATGAAAGGTCAGATGTCAATGCAGGATACATGACTTATATGATCCTCCCATTAAGCAAAAGACTCTAAATTGAGACAAATTAGACCTTGACTCTCCGGTTACCGGAGGTTGTAGACTTACAATGCAAAACCATCTTTAACACAGTGCGTCGATACGCACCTGCGAAAGGAGAAAGTCATGAACAATTCAAATTTCATCAGATTGAGCGGCTGGTCGTTCATTATCGGAGCCATCGTCTTCGCGCTGAGTGCCATCAGTGAACAGGTAATGGGATTCATATTGAGCATGATGCTGCTGGCAGTTGGGATATTGGGCTTGCGAAGTCGCTACGGCGAGCAGGTTGGCGGATTTGGGAAAAATATTCTGCTGATCGGCGTGGCTCTCGGGTCATTGACCAGCCTTGCCGGGTTATTCGGAGCAGCCATCGACCCACTATGGATTTTGATCCCCGCTGGTCCTGCAGTGTTATCTGCCTGTCTTGCCTTGTTTGGTGTTGTGGCGCTATATAAAAAACCTTTGCCACGCTGGAACGCGTTGCCTCTGCTCGCAGGGGTTTGGCTTCCGATCTTTTTCGTCCCTGTTCTCATTGAAACATTCAACGGGAATTGGTATCCCAGTGTCGGGAATCTAGCCATGCCCCTGATAATTTTGCAGTGCATAGCATTGTCCATTCTTGGATATATCCTCATATCCGATATACCGCAGGAGATGGCGAGCGCCTGATTCAAACGGTTCTATAGAAAAAGGAAACTGACATGAACAATTCAAATTTCATCCGATTGAGCGGCTGGTCGTTCATCATTGGAGCCATCGCGTTCCTGCCGGGGGCTATTGCCATGTTATTTTACGGGTCTCTGACCCTTACCCCTCTGATACAACTTGCGGCGTTCGCTGTTTTTTGGGCCCCCGTTCTTCTAGCAGTTGGATTGTTGGGCTTGCGAGCGCGTTATAAAGTCGGCGGCGGGATACTCCTATCCGGCGCCATTGTTGGCGGACTGTTGGTCATTATAGGGACGCTGGTTCAATTCATCACGCCGGACTACTCCGTATCTGATACTTACTATTACGTCTGGGTGAGCGGTGTGTTTGTGCTGAACGTCTGCATGTCCATTTATGGCGTTCTGGCGTTGACCCAAAAGCCCCTACCGCGCTGGAACTGGCTTCCGCTGGTTGCCGGGGCATGGATTCTGCTTCTGCCGCTCCTAGCCGTCATCATCAGCTCACCGTCCACGCCAATTATCATAACCGTCCTCGTCATCATAACGATTGCCCAGGTTATGCTTGGATACATGCTGCAAGCCGATGTGACCGATGATACAAAAATTTCTCAACAAGGACAACCTGCCTGAACCATGTTAAAGATCGGAGAATTCTCCCGCCTGTGTCAGGTAACAGTAAAGACCCTGCATCATTACGATGAACTGGGGTTGATCAAGCCCGCCCACATAGATCCTGTTACCAACTATCGTTTTTACGAAGTAGGTCAACTTCCACGCATTCACCGCATCATGGCGCTCAAGGAGATGGGGCTTTCGCTCGAACAGATCGGTTTGATGCTGGAGAAGGAACTGCCCACGGATGAGATACGCGGCATGCTGAAATTCAAGCAGGCGGAAATTCAGCAGGAGATGCGCGAGGCACAACGGCAGTTGGCTTTGGTTGAATTCCGGCTAAGGATGATCGACGCGGAAACTAAATTCCCAGACCTGGATGTAGTAATAAAAAAGTTGGAACCTTTGCGTGTGCTCTCCTTTTTTGTCGAGACAGGGAAAAATAAGGAAGACGGTCCACATTCCATTAAGAACGTTGTCAATGTTATTAAACAGGCGATCGCGGATGGAAGGATTCAACACACAGGCGTCACCATCGATGTCTTTCACGGTGAAACGATCCTGCCGTTCGAAGCACCGGAGTTGGGAGATGACCAGCACGAGATTTTACTGGGAGTTACCAAACCTCAAGAACTGGTGGAGCTCGAAAGTATCGGTCTGCTAAAAATCCGGGAGATACCAGGCATCGGAAAAGCTGCCACGCTTATGCTTAGCGGCAAAGGTGGTGGTCGAATTCAAGCGGTAGAACAAGTTACCCTGCTTCGCCGCTGGGCGGTCGCTCACGGATACACGCCTGCCGATTTTGTTCGTTATTTCCACCATCGCGGTCCTTTGCAAACACTCAACCGTGAGGAGTTTGTCTTCGAGGTGCAGCTGCCGGTGGATACAGGGGAATAGATCCGACAAAATCAATTAAAGACTTAACAGGATTTATCTCCACAGCGCAAAAGCACTAATGAAATGAAAAAATAGACAAATTAGACCTTGAATCTCCGGTTACAGGGGGTTGTAAACTTACAATGCAAAACCATCTTTAATGCAGTGTGCCGCTGTGTGCCTGTGAAAGGAGACTGACATGAACAATTCAAATTTCATCCGATTGAGCGGCTGGTCGTTCATCATTGGAGCCATCGCATTCCTGCCAGGAGCCATTGGAATGTTGTCCTGGGAAGGAGAGTCAACCGGTCCAACTCCCGTGATTATGCAACTCGCGGCATTTGCCGTGTTTTTGGCTCCCGTTCTTCTGGCAGTCGGTATGCTGGGCTTGTGGGCTCGCTACAGGATCGGCGGCGGGGTTCTCCTCTTCGGTGCCGCCATCGGAGGATTACTGGTTATTGTTGGAACGCTGGTGCAATTCCTCACGCCGGACTATTCTGTATCTGAAACCTACTTTGGCGTCTGGCTGGGTGGAGTGTTAATCCTGAATCTCTGTCTGTCCATTTATGGCATTATGGCGTTGATCCAAAAACCTCTCCCGCGCTGGAACTGGCTGCCTTTGGCGGCAGGATCCTGGATCGTGCTTCTGCCGCTTCTGTTTGGGATCATCGGCTCACCGTCCTCTCCCATTATCATAGCCGTCCTTGTTATCATGACAATCCTCCAGGTCATGCTCGGATATATCTTGCAAGCCGATGTGACGGAAGAGACAAAAATCTCTCAACAAGGACATCCTGCCTAAGCCATGCTAAAGATCGGAGAATTCTCACGCCTGAGCCAGGTGACAGTCAAAACCCTGCATCATTATGATGAATTGGGTTTGATCAAGCCTGCTCACATTGACCCACACACAAACTATCGTTTTTACACAGTAGAACAATTGTCACGTATTCACCGAATTATGGCCCTCAAAGATCTGGGACTCTCGCTCGAACAGATCGGTTTGATGTTAGATGAGGATCTGTCCACCGAGCAGATTCGTGGCATGCTGCGTTTGAAACAAGACGAAATCGAGCAGGAGTTGCGCGAAGAACAGCGGCAACTAGCAATGGTCGAGTTCCGCTTGCGGATGATCGAAGCGGAGATCAACTTCCCCGATTTGGATGTGGTAATGAAGCGTCTCGAGCCGATGCGGTTCCTGTCCTTTTTCGATAAACCCGATCTCA
>JASFRG010000289.1:0-4575 GCA_050115035.1 Anaerolineales bacterium
GCCTGCTTCAGCTTGCAAGAGCGTCAGGCGATATTCGAAAGCCTGGACGAAGATATCTGTAACACGAGGGCGCGCCAGGATGCGCGCATGCCGTGGCGGGGGGATGATTTTGGTACGGATTACACTGTTCAGCATTTCGTTTATTTTAGCCGATTTGAACTCGATGATAGCTAATTAGTTGGAGCAATACCAAATTCTGTAATTAGATTTCATATGAAATCAAAAACGCATCTCAGCCCCATGTTCGAAAGCAAAATCCCGCATGCTTGTGGCGGGATCGATGTCCACATCCAAGTCTAGTCCGTGGGGTACGAAAAGCTGCGTAGTGAACGCCTGGGCGAGTCATCCGCATGGATACGGGAGCGGATGCAGACGGCGAGAGAACGATAACGTGTCCGCTTTGAGGGGAAGGACATCATCTGCAACTCTGTTATGCGCGTGGCGGAAATGCGTCAATTCTGTAAATTAGATTAAGCTGGAGACAGTCTGGTGCGGGCAGCCATGAGCCAGTAACCCTGTCAGCGAGGAGGAATTCTGGTGTGCTCACCTGTGTCTGCACCACAAGTGCAGGCAAGCTGGCGCGCGCAATTGCTGATCTGGTAGGGAGCGATGATCTTCAGTCCAAGTATTTGGCCGAGGCGTTGCAGTACCGGCCGGAGTTGGGGGGTGGGTACTAAGACGTTTCTCGAAACGCTTGCGGCGACATCCCGATAATTTTATGAAAGACGCGGCTGAAATAAGCCTGGTCTTTGAACCCCACCTGGTGAGCAATCGTGCCAATAGTGTCTGTCGTATTCAGAAGTAGCTGCTTCGATTGCAGGACGCGATAGCGGTTGAGATAATCCCAGGGCGAGATATTTAACTCACGATTGAAAACACGGCTGATGTAATCTTCACTGACACCCACCGCATCAGCGATTTCCCAACGCGTGATAGGACGCGCGTAATTTTGATGCAAGTAGGCGATAGCCTGTTTAACCAGTCCGCTGGTGTGAGCAGGGAGCGTATCCGTGCCAAAGATAGCGCGATTCATCGCAACAATCGTTTCCGCGTCTGACCAAATGCCCTTGCTTTGCAGGGTCACATGGGTGTGACTTTCGATGCGGTTGATATCTTCCAGAGTCATTACCTTGTTGCTCAGGATAATGACCGGCACCTGACGGAGATTCTCGTCGGCGCGCATCTGATCCAGCACGTCCGCGCCGCTTAAGTTCGGCATGACCAGATCGAGCAACACCAGGGCCGGGGCTTCTTTTTTCATCAGCGCAATTGCCTTTTCGCCATTTTCTGCCAATTGAACTGGGAAGCCGGGCAGGCCGTTTTTGACCAACTCACGATGCGCTTCTCGGACCTGGGGATCATCATCCACGATCAAAACCGGACCTGAGGCCTGCGTGGGGCTCATGGCAATGATCGCGTCGAGCAGCGTTTCCTTGTTCGAGGACTTGACGATGAAACCGGTCATGCCAACTTGCTCTTTTTCAAGTTGCCCGTATAGGATGAAAGGAGCCTGGCTTAGATTTGGATAATGCCGCAAGCGGCGCACCAGGGGCCAATCGCCGGGTAGCGCGTTGGACAGGTCCCATGCCAAGGCAACGGGTTTGGTGGTGCTCAAGGCGTTTTCTAAATCTTCATTGTTGCGCAGATGGAAGATTTCCAGGTTTTGTCGCTGGCACATCTCGCTGATTTCTTTGGTTGGCTCATCGTGAGATGAAATAAGCAACAGCACAGACGATAAATCATCCTGATGGGCAGGTTTCTTCTGGTCGAGGGCTGGCAGGGGCAGGTAAATATGAAAGGTGGAACCATGTTTCGGACGGCTGTCCAGTTTCATCGTCCCGCCATGCAGTGCAACCAGGTGACGCGTGATAGAGAGTCCCAGCCCGATCCCGCCTGCGATACGGCGATTTTCTTCAATTGTTACGAAAGGTTCGAAGATGCTCTCTTGCTGTTCAGGGTCGATGCCCAGCCCCGTATCCGATACCCAAAAATGGATTTGTGGCGGCGCGACCTCCGCGCCCAGGGTGATCTCTCCGCTCTCAGTATATTTTCTGGCGTTGCTCAGCAAATTCAAAAACACCTGGCGCAATCTAACCGCATCAGCCCTGATCTGCGGCAAGCGTTCAGGAACGTGTAATTTCCATTCAATATCATCGGAAGTGGATTGTCCCGCGAGACTTTGGAAAGCTTCCAGCAGTAATTGTCGCGGGTCCAACAACTCCAGCGAGAGATCGAGTTCGTCAATTTCGGCGCGCGACAAATCCAGCAGGTCGTTGATGACGCGCAGTTGGTGTTCGGCGTTGCTGTGGATTTGATAAAGGTCGCTCAACAGAGAATCCGGAAGTTCCTCGTCATATTTGCTTGGGGATTGCAGTGCATCCTGTGTGTAGCCCAGGATGATATTCAACGGCGTGCGCATCTCGTGACTGACGTTTGCGAGCAGGCGGGTCTTAATACGGTCCGCTTTTTCTGCGTCCAGGCGGGCTTGCTGGATCTCCCGAAACAGCATGGCCCCCTGAAGCGCGCTGCCCAGGCTGTTTCGCAAAAGCTCGTAAATGTTGCCGTCTTGTGGGCCGATTTCGAAAACGACATACCCCAACGATTGATCTTGAAAATAAAGCGGCTCGATAACAAAGCTGTAGCGACGATTCTTCGGAAGAAAATCTTGCGGAATGACCTGATGTGTGTCAAAAATCAGGCCGCCTGGTTCGATATCCGCTCGTTGATTGTCCCTGTATGCCAGCATCAGGCGCGCACTTTCGGGCACTTCTGCATTGGTGGGATCTTCATATGTCACCAGGTAAACACTTGGAATCCCGAGCGCAGGCAGCCTTTCGACCAGTTCATCGGTCAACAGGTTAATATCAAACGTAGTCAGCAGGGCGCGGTTGATCTCGCGCAGGTTTTCCGCTTCGCGCTCATCCTGCCATTGAGCGTATGCCTGTGCGCGTTTCACGGCGTCTTCGACCACTACTCGTGTCTGTGAGATGAGTGTTTCGACGCGTTCCTTCTCTGAATTCGGGATGTATTCCAAAATCCACTGTCTCAAGATCGAGATCGCGTTTTGCCAACCAAGAACGTCAGCATCAGAGCGCATTGCCTGTTCTAACACATTGTTCAACTGGGAAAAGAAATTTTGTGGTGGTTCGTTTAACTCTTTGATGAACGAATCGAAAATGCTTTCCAGCCATTCGTTCGACCTTTCCGGATCCAGATCCATTACCGCTTCTATCTCGGACACGCAGCCTGCTCGTACATCTTCGAGCTTCATCTCCCCCTTGGCTTTTCCTGATTTATCTTCCACTGGCGTGAAGGATGCCAGCGCGACGGCTTTGGATGGGCAACCACAAGACTGCCGCACAATTAACTTCGATGGCAGCGTGCTTATCGCTGGAACAGACTCGCCCGAGAGTTGTTGCAGGAGTACCTCCATCGCTTTAGCGCCCTGCTCATAAAAAGGAAGATCGACTGTCGTGAGGGGTGGGATGGCGAGTCGTTCTTCAATCGAGTTGTTGAACCCCGTCACGGCAACATCTCCAGGCACGTCGAAGCCGCGTGTTTGCAAGGCCTTCATGGCCCAGATGGCCATCAAGTCACTGACAACGACTACGGCTTCAAAATCTACTCCCGGTTTGAGTTCGCGCTCATCGAGCAGGAGTTCGATAGCCTGGGCGCCAGACTCCCAACTCATGGGGCGGGTGACGAGTTCGGGGATGTGAGGCAGGTTGAAGGCTTGGAGCGAATCGAGATAGGCGCGGTAGCGCTCCTGGGCGTAGTAATGTTCTTCCGGGCCCCGAATGAAGGCCAATCGCTTAAATCCATGCTCTTCGATCAGATGGGTCAGCAAAGCTCGCATCCCGAAATAACTATCCAGAGAGACGGTCGGCATCCCTTCCATGAATTGCGCCAGACTGACCATTGGAAGCGGATGATAGCGTTGATGAAAAGCCCTGATCTCAGCTGGACCCAGCACACCGCCCAAAGAGGATGACCAGGTGATCAAGCCGTCCAGGCATTTGTTGCTGGCCAGGTCGAAGATCGCGTTACGTTGGATTTCAAAGGAGTCTGCTGCCTGTAAGCGTCCCCCGGGAAAGCAGATCAAGTTCACGTCATGGCGTTCGGCTGCATCCAACAAACTCGGCCAGATGACCAGGCTGGCACCGGTGTGCAGACTGGCAAATAAAAAGCCCAGCGTATTTCGGTTGACAGATGGAGTTTGATGGTTTTGCATAGCTATGAAATTAAGTTACTTTGGCTAAAATAAGTTTACTATGGAATATTCGGTCATGTATATTTTTTGAGTGACAAATATGACGGTTTTGTCCAAATGCGCAGCGCCAAAATCCAACCCGAAACTGCTAAGATGCTAATTGTGATGACTTGCACCATCTTCCAGTTGAAGGCGGTTTTGGCTCTATGTAATCCAACACCAATTTCAATGGAGAATTGAACATGGCAGTGAAACTTCTATCTTTGAAAACACCGACTGGTGAAAAAACCAACTTGAAAAAAATGTTGCGTTCCATGTGGCGCCAACGTTGGCTGTATTTCCTGATGACGCCCACGATCATATAC
>JASFRG010000290.1:0-4570 GCA_050115035.1 Anaerolineales bacterium
CAATACAAAAGAAATCGTCCGGGAAGGCGAGCGCGAACAATCACCAATGATATCGGGGAGAAGAAACAAGTCATCCATGACATTGCCGATAATGGCCATTTGCATTTGCTTGAGCTTGATCTGGAGTTATATGGCAAAAGCATAGAGCGGTTCACTATTTTTGAGAACGAACCGTTATCGGCGAACGTTGAGTCTGAACAAGAACTTGGTCTGCGACGTGGTGATTGGGATATCCGGATAGAAACTTACTCTGCTATGTCAGCTGACGCAGAGCAGTTTTTCGTCATCAACAAACTGGATGCCTACGAAGGTAAAACTCGTGTGTTTAACAAAACCTGGAGTACCACTATCCCGAGACGTTTAGTTTAAATTGGACTGTACAATAACAAATTATGCTGCTTTTTGTGCATTGAATATTGTTCTCCCCTGCCAAGTCAGCAATCGTGCGCGCCAGCTTGCCTGCACCTGTTAGGAATTACTCATTTGAACCAGAGAAACCCGAAAATAAGGGGACGTGCGGCCGCACGTCCCCTTATTTTCGACACCTTTTCTCGAACTGAGTAAGTTCTAAATGTTAACCCAACATTACAGTTACTATAGTGAAAACATCGATCAAAAGGTAGAAATTTGAAATATCTAATGAGATGATTATGAACCTTCACAATGATACTGCCGAAATCTACGTACCAGACAGTTCACAAATAAAATCCGCAATTGCTCGAACCACGCATATGGCAATCGGCGCCCATCAGGACGATCTAGAGATGATGGCTGCCTATCCAATCCTTGAGTGTTATCAGAAAAAGGATTTATGGTTCACTGGGGTCGTGATGACAGATGGACGTGGTTCCCCTCGAACCGGTCAGTACAAAGATTTCTCAGACGAAAAAATGCGCCTTGTACGGATGGAAGAACAACGCAAGGCTGCCATGATCGGAGACTATTCTGCTCTCGTCATGCTGGATTATCCGAGCGCAGTTGTGAAATCTTCTGCAAAGCGGAAGCCGATCGAGGATGTGACCAAACTGCTGAAAACAGCCATGCCAGAGACTGTCTATACACACAACCTGGTAGATAAACATGACACGCACGTAAGCGTTGCCCTGAGGGTGATTGAGGCTATTCGGCGACTGCCAATGGAGAAAAGGCCACGAAAATTATACGGCTGTGAAGTCTGGCGGGGCTTGGATTGGATGATGGATGAAGATAAAGTGCAAATGGATGTATCCGAGCATGAAAACTTACAGATGGCGTTATTAGGAGTTTTTGATTCGCAAATTACAGGCGGCAAACGCTATGACCTGGGGACAATGGGAAGGCGTCAGGCCAATGCTACCTTTTCTGAATCTCACGAAACTGACACTGCCACCTCTTTGGTTTATGCAATGGATATGAGCCCTCTTATATTTGATGAATCAATCAACCATCTGGATTTTGTACAGAACCTGACCGATCGATTTTCCCGGGATGTCTCGAACCGCTTACGACGATTGACCTGAGCTTTGCAGACTCAATCTTTCCCCGGCTTTGAGTACTTGATACGGGCAACTAAGTTCTTCCGCAACTTTGATAAATTCCTTCGGGGAAACTGTATTAAATTCGAACATCTCGAAATGACAGGGAAGCACCAACCCTGCTCCGATCTCTTTACCAAGTTCCGCAGCTTCCCTGCCCGAGAAGTTGCCAGCCACACCCCGGGCCGGATCACGCCCGTTGACGGGTAGCAGCGCCAGGTCAATTTTCCATTGTTTCAACCGTTCTTCCAGCCCATCATACAGGCGACAGTCGCCACTGTGGTAAATGTTTTTTCCTCCAACTTCAATAATGTAACCAATAAATTTATGATCGCCATTTTCGTCCGTTTCCAGGGATTCGTGCGCGGATGGGATGGCATGGAATGTGAACGGCCCAACTTTGACAAGATCACCGTCCGCGTGGATAGGCGTCAACCGTTCGGTCCCGACCTGGAGCCTGTTCGCCGCAAAATCAACATTCGCCGCCGGGACGATGACCGTCAACCCGGGATTGGCTTCCAATAGCGGGAGCAGGGTTTCGCCGTCGAGATGATCCGTGTGATTGTGGCTGGATGTGACGACATCAATAAAATCCAGCTTTTCCGGCGCGACCACTCGTTCCGTCATGCGCACATGCGGTTTGTCAGTGTCAGCATATTTCCTGGTAAGCGAATCTGATAAGTAGGGATCGATCAGCAAATGATGACCCCGCCATTGAACAAGGTAACCACTCTGGCCAAGCCACCACAGATTGAGGCGATCAGATGGAGCAGATCGAACATCAGTCAGGAATGCTTCATTCTGTAATACTGGCTTGATCACAACCCCAACTCCTCACGAACCATCTTCACTCCTTCTACCATATTGTTGAGTTTCAATCTCGAAGCCCAGCGTGCCGTCTGGCTCAGACCGCAATCAGGCGCGAAAGACAGACGTTCAGCGGGAGCATGTTCCAGGCACAGCCGGATGCGATCTGCGATATCATCCGGTGTTTCGATGTAGTAGCTTTTGACATCCACGATGCCGACGGCCACATCCTTGGTCTTGGCAACTTCCTCGATCAACTCGAGTTCCAAAAATTCACGCGAAGCCATCTCCAGGTGGATTTCATCCACGTCGAACTCCAGAAAATCAGGGAACATAGGCGCGTACTGGCGCGGACCAACGGCATGCCCTTTGTAATTACCAAAACACAGGTGTGTGGACAAACGACACTTTCCAACCACAGGCGCAACCGTGCGGTTGAAAATGTCCACGAAGCGTTTGGTGTCTTCTTTGTAAGCGTAACAACTCATGGACGGCTCATCCACGGTGATCTCGGTGCAGCCTGCCTCCACCAGTGATTCCAACTCAGCGCGCACGATGGGAATCAGCGCCTCGGTGACAGCATAGCGGTCAGGATACTGGTCATTCGGAATTAATCGTCCGCTCAAGGTGTAAGGACCGGGTACGCTGGCCTTCAGAGTGGGGCCTTCCGGGGCGAGGCGTTTCAGTCGTTCAAATTCTTCCACTGCACCCAGCCCGCGCGGAGCACTGATTTCGTCCACGATAGTATGCTTGCCACGCTGGTCGTGCGCGGGCGGACCGAACACGCGTAATGGCCGCTCGTTAGCTTCGATGCCATTTAGATACCCGTAAAATGACAGGTTGAAATCCAAACGGGATTGCTCGCCATCGGTGATGACATCAAGCCCAGCCGCTGCCTGGTCATGGATGGCGACGATAACGGCATCTTCCTGTAACTCACTGATCTCATTAATACCAAACTCTTCCAATTGCTGGCTGGCAAGTTCCAACCAGGAAGGGAACGGATAGCTGCCAATCACAGTTGTGCGCAAAGGTTTTTCCTTCATAAAATCTCCTCGCTTCTTAGTTTTTTACGTTTGCCACCTTACTGTTTATCTGACTGTCCAGCCACCGTCCACCGTTAAGACTGCGCCCGTCACGAAGGAAGACGCATCTGATGCCAGGTACAATGCCGCCCGGGCAACATCTTTCGGAGAGCCGAAGTCCCCGGTCAGTGGCTGGAGTTGGGGCAATCTGGTACGGATGTTTTCGCTTTCCTGGGCGCGTTTGCTCATCGAAGTGGCTATCAAGCCGGGACAAATCACATTGGCGCGGATGCCACGCGGAGCGTAATAGGATGCAATTGAGCGCGTCAGGCTGATAATGCCGCCTTTACTGGCGGCGTAGGCGTGCGTGGCAAAATCGTCATCGCCGCCTACCAGTCCGAGTACAGACGAGATGTTGACAATGGCGCCCTTTTCCTGTGTCAACATCTGTTGAAGCGCGTATTTACAACAATAAAAAAGGCTGTCCAGATTGAGTGCAATCGTTTTATGCCAGCCTTCGATCGTGCAGGCATCGGTGGGACCATCACCCCACTTGCGTCCGCTGCCCCCGGCGACGTTGACCAGCACATCAATACGGCCATAGTCGCAGACCACGCTTTTGACAGCGGAGGCAACTTGCGGGGCGTCAGTAACGTCCAGGATGTGGCTGGAGCCTGGATGTGGCCCGTTGAAGGAGGTCAGGGTTTGGGAGGCAGAATCGGTATCGATCTCCAAAATAATGACCTGTGCGCCCTCATCGGAAAATAACTGAGCGGCGGCTTGACCAATCCCACTTCCAGCGCCCGTGATAACCGCGACTTTGCCATCCAGGGCTGACATCAGCGGCAGGCCCCGTAGACTTTTTGGACGCGGGCGCGGTAATCATCGTAGCACTCGTCAAAGCGTTGTTTGGAAGCTTCGGCCCCGATGAAGTAGCTGCTGGTGAGCACGATGGGCGGCTGGCCGAGGGCGGTCAACTTTTCCGCGACGCGGCATTTGAGCGCATTGGTAACAGCCGCCGCGCCGATGGTAGAACCGGGCCCAACCGGCTCGACCAGGCCGGGAATATGCACCAGGGCGTCGCCGCCGGGCGTGCAGTTGTCGATAACCACATCCGCGATGTCGGGCAGTTTTTGGCCGCTGCTATGCGGGGCAGGGGACGCATTACAATGTTCGAGTGAAGTGACCGCGATGACAGGCATATTCTGTCGTTGGGCTTCGAGT
>JASFRG010000291.1:0-4560 GCA_050115035.1 Anaerolineales bacterium
CCTGTGCTATTGGCCGGTGACATCGACCGTGGTGGGATTTTCGCGCAATTGATCGGTACGGTCTGGCTGCTGGAGTCCGAGGAACGCGAATTGGTCAAAGGCTTGCTTATCAACAAGTTCCGGGGAGATATTTCCCTGTTCGAAGATGGCGTGCACATTCTGGAGGAAAAGAGCGAAGTTCCAGTGTTGGGTGTGGTGCCTTACCTGCACGGTCTTTTCATCCCCGAAGAAGATGCGGTCGCATTAGAAAATCCGTTTGAAAGGCCTGTTGCAAAGGCCGAAGAAATTGAGATCGTGGTCACACATTTGCCGCGTATCGCTAACTTCGATGATTTCGATCCGTTAGCCGCGGAACCGGGTGTGCGTGTCCGTTACGTGGACAGTCCTGAACAAATTGGGGATCCCAATGCGATCATCATCCCCGGTACAAAGAGTACCATCAACGATCTGGAATGGCTGCGCTCTGTTGGTTTGGATAAAGCCATCCAACGACATGTACAGAACGGCGGCGCGGTGGTGGGGATATGCGGCGGCTACCAGATGCTGGGCAAAATTGTCCGCGATCCTGAGCATGTAGAATCCAAACTAGATAGCGCTCCCGGATTGGGGTTGCTACCCATCGAAACTGTCTTCGCAGGGGACAAAGCCACGCATCAGGCCAGCGGACAGGTGCGCAATGGCCCCGGCTGGTTTGCCGAACTCGAGGGCCAGACGATCAGTGGTTACGAAATCCACATAGGGCGTACCGATAGCCAAACATCCTGGCTGGAGATTACTCGGCGTAGTGGTCAATCTGTAGGGGTGTTTGATGGCGCGGTGAGTGAAGACGGCAAGGTCTGGGGCTGTTACGTGCATGGCTTGTTTGCCAATCAAAACCTGCGGCGGGCCTGGTTGAAAGATTTGGGATGGAATGAAGAAAAAGCCAGCCAGAACGAAAATCCCTTTGCCGCTTCATTGACCCGATTAGCTGATACACTTGAGTCCACCTTGGATATGGACTTGCTGGAAAAAATCATATGGGAAAACTGACATTGATCCTGGGCGGCGCACGCAGCGGCAAGAGCAGCTTTGCTGAGGAACGTGCCAGGGAACTGGGCGGCGATAGCGTCCTATATTTAGCCACGTCTGAGACCAAGGACGATGAGATGGTGGAGCGGGTTGAGAAGCACCGCTCCGAGCGGCCCTCCGCCTGGGGGACGCTGGAAGCGCCTCGAAACGTTGCGCAGGCTCTTCGCCGAGGTCGAAGCGGGGAAAAGGTTGTATTGCTGGACTGCATGACATTCCTGGTTGCCAACCATTTGATGGAGGCCGCCGCTCCAGAAGACGATCCCTTTGATGCTCCAAGTGCTGATCCGTTCGATGTACAGATCGAAGCGGAAGTGGTCGCTGAAGTCGAGGTATTGATTGAATATTTACAGGAAGCAGATGTCGAGATGCTGGTTGTCTCAAATGAAGTTGGGTTGGGAGTTGTCCCACCCTATGAGTTGGGGCGCGCCTACCGAGACATTCTGGGACGTGCTAACCAGATCCTGGCGCGGCACGCGGATGAAGTGCTTCTGTTTGTAGCGGGCATCCCGATGAAGGTCAAGTGAGTGACGCGTGCAATTGCTGGCGCTAATCATTGATATTATGTTTGGCGATCCGCCGAATGCCTACCATCCGGTGGCCTGGATGGGTTCAGGCATCAGCGCTGCCAGGAAGCACGCGCCTGATTCGGGCGCGCAGAAGCAGCTCGGTTATGGCGGCTTGATCGTGTTTGGCGGAGTTAGCCTGTCAGCCGGGGCAGGTTGGATTGTAGCGAGAATCCTTCGTTTTTTCTCAAAACCTTTCATTTGGCTGGCAGAAGCTGGTATTTTGAAAATGATGTTATCCGTTGGTGGGTTAAACCGGGCGGCATTAGAGATACAGTCAGCGTTGGATGCTGGGGATTTGCCCGAAGCCCAGCGACTGACAAACTGGCATCTGGTCAGCCGCGCTACGTCCGAACTGACCGAATCACAGGTGGCGGCGGCCACGATTGAATCGGTCACTGAGAACACGTCCGACAGCATCATAGCCCCGCTTTTTTATTTCTCTCTTTTTGGATTGCCAGGCGTTTTTGCTTACCGTTTTTCGAATACTGCTGATGCCATGCTTGGTTATCGCGATACCGAGCGCGAATGGCTTGGGAAAATACCCGCCCGCCTGGATGACCTCTTGAATTTCATTCCAGCGAGATTGACGGCTTTATTGTTTGTTTTTGTGAATTGGGTAAGCGGTGGAGATACGAACCACGCGACTGCCATCTGGCGGCGCGATTGCCGCAAAACAGAAAGCCCGAATGCCGGTCACCCGATGAGCGCCGGGGCAGGCGTACTAGGAGTCGAGCTCGAAAAGGTTGGTCACTATAATCTGGGCGCAGGCCAACGTCCTCCGCAGACGGATGACATCACCCGCTCCCTCCGCTTGATGCAGACGACCGCTTTCATCGCAGCGGGTTTGTTCGGGGTCATATCTTTCCTAAAGCGGAAGAAACGTGACTAAGCGCAATATCCCACCACGTTCGGAAGTAGCTGCCACACCGTTGGATCAGCATGGTGCACTGAATTTCGAAGAGCTAACGCGCCTGGGTATCGCGCCGGATGAAATCATCGATTTCAGCGTCAATAGCAATCCGTGGGGGCCGTCACCGGTTGTGCGCAAGGCGCTTCAAAAAGTAATCATTGATCGCTATCCCGACCGGGAATCCCTGGCACTGCGCACAGCCTTGAGCAAGAAATTCGGTCTCGAACTCTCGCAGATTATGATTGGCAATGGCACGTCAGAATTACTCTGGCTAGTCGCGATGGCCTTCGTTCACCCGGGCGATACGGCCTTGACCCTGAACCCCACTTTTGGGGAATACGCGCGCAGCGCTTCTCTGATGGGTGCAAAAATAGAATCAATTATTGCAAAAGAACAAAATAATTTTGCTTTAGCATCTGAAGCCGTTTATGATGCATTACAAGGTACACTCCCACGTATAGCTTTTGTTTGCAATCCCAACAACCCAACTGGAATTACATTTGCTCCGGAAATAATCCGCAATCTGGCAAAGTCCCATCCCAACACGTTGTTTGTGATCGACGAAGCCTACATCCAGTTCGTGCCCGATTTGCAATCTTGCATGTCTTTGAGCCTGCCAAACATCCTCGTGTTGCGCTCGATGACCAAAGATTATGGCATCGCTGGACTACGCCTGGGATATGCCGTTGGGCAGGCGGGTATGATCGAATCGCTGGTGAAGGTCCGCTCTCCGTGGAACGTGAACGCGGTCGCGCAGGACGCCGGGCTGGCTGCTCTTATGGACGATGCGTACCTGTCCCAAACCCTGACCCGTCTCAACGCTGCCAAAGGTGAGTTTCTGTCTGAACTTCAGGGCCTGGGTCTGCAGCCCATTCCTTCGAAAACACATTATTTCATTATTAAAGTCGGGAATGCAGCGGAATTCCGCCTTCGCTTGTTGGTGCACAAAATCCAGGTGCGCGACTGTGCTTCCTTTGGACTGTCGGAATACATTCGGGTTTCCACGAAAACACCCGCTGAAAACAGGATGTTTTTATATGCCCTCAAGGAGATTCTTTAATGCTGCACCTGATGCTGGTCCGTCATGGTGAAACCGAATGGAACGTGCAGCGCCGTTACCAGGGGCAGTCCGATGTCCCGTTATCGGAGTTGGGGAGACGGCAGGCGGAACTTATTGCAGAAAGGCTTGCCGGGCAGACCATCGAAGCGGTTTACGCCAGCGATCTCGAACGCGCCTGGGAAACGGCAAGCTTCATTGCTGAAAAGATCGGTCTGGAAGTGTCATCCGAACCTCGCCTGCGAGAATTGAAGTTCGGTATCCTTGAAGGATTGACTTTTGAAGAAGCGGAAGAGCAATATCCTGAGATGATTGCTGCCTGGCTGGAAAACTTCAATAACACCCCAGAGGGCGCGGAGACGATTGATCTGTTCAACGCACGTATCGTCTCTCTGTTAGATGATCTAAAAACGAAGCATGACGAACAGATTGTTTTGTTAGTGGGGCATGGCGGATCTTTGAGCGAAATCTTGCGCGTAGTTTTGGGTTTGTCACGAGAGAAACGTTGGTATCTTGAAATGGAAAACGCCAGTTTATCAGAAGTGTCAATTGCGGAAAATTATATTTCTCTCAGAAGGGTGAACGATACTTGCCATTTGGCTACACTTCGAAAGTAATCACTTTTATAGGTTCTCAGTCCCCGCTAAAATATTTCAAAATAATTATCCTATCAAAACTGTACAGACCTTTTCCAAGTGCTCAATGTAAAATAACTTCATGCTGGCTCGCGTTTTTTCCTGCGCCGTGATTGGGCTTGATGGCGTCATTATCGAGGTCGAAGTTGACTACACCAACGGCTTGCCGGGTATGACTATCGTCGGTTTACCGGATGCGGCCGTGCAGGAAAGCCGCGAACGCGTGCAAACCGCTATCAAGAACGCCGGTTTGCACTTTCCCCGGCATCGTATCGTTGTCAATCTTTCCCCCGCATCCATCCGCAAGGAAGGCCCTGCTTACGA
>JASFRG010000292.1:0-4450 GCA_050115035.1 Anaerolineales bacterium
TACGGTTCTGGTCGAGATGCGCGAAGGCCTTTCTACGCTGACCACACCAAATTCCATCGAGAGTTTTCGCGCGCAATTCACCGAACCGGCGATGGCTGAAATCGCCGTGCCGAGCATCGAAATCTTTGAGAATTTTGCGGAAGTGGTTGGTATTCCAGATATTGACCTCAGTATCCATCACCAGGGCTACCTGTTTGTGACCGATGACCCTGAGATGATTCCCGATATAGAGGCCGCGGTTCAGACTCACCGACGCCTGAGTGTCACCGATTCAGAGTTCCTCACCGGAGATGAGGTTCGCCAACGATTCCCCTATGTCAGCGAACGCGCCGTGGCAGCTTCCTTCAGGCAGAAAGATGGTTGGCTTTCGTCCCATGAGGCTACCCAGGGATTCGCACGTGGAAGTTCAGCCTGTTTTCTCGTTAAGACCAAAGCGACCGGTATCCAACAGGATGCACAGGGAGTCAGCAGTGTTGAGACAGACCGCGGCATAATCGCCACTCGTGTGGTGGTCAACGCAGCCGGACCGTTCGCCGGAGTTGTTGGGGAGATGCTCGGTTTAGAGATCCCCGTCCGACCCGTACGACGTCAGAAAGCTTACATCACCCCCCGAAAGGAGATTCCACAAGACGCGCCACTCTCGATCGATCTCGCACGCGATTCGTACTGGCGACCCGAAACCGGGGGGGCGTTCATCGGCTGGGTCAATCCCGATGAGCTGGAGAGTGAGCCATCGGAAAATGTACCCACGGATCGTTATTTCGCGGCGCAAAATATTGAAAAACTATTACCGTTGTTCCCTTTTTGGGAAGGGATTGCCGAACAACTTAAAGCCAGCGATGTGATGGTCAGCGCCGGTCATTACGTTTACACGCCCGATGACCAACCGTTGATCGGTCAGGTCAGTGAAGTGCCAGGCTTTTATTTGAACTGTGGCTACTGGGCAGGCGTGATGCTCGCCCCTGAAGCCGGGCGGCGCGTTGCCAATTTGGTCACCGGAAAATTGATGCCAAAAGATAATCTCTTACGCCCTACCCGTTACGCAGAAGGAATCATGCTGGAAGGCAGCAGTTTTCTGCGCGGGCATTGATTTTTTGTTCGCAGCAACTTCGTACACAGATAACAGATCAAGGAGAATGTAATGCCAAAAACCTGGTGTGAGCTTCTTTCACCATCTGATATCCAGGCCATTCATGACACGAGCATGAAAATCATGGGGGAAATCGGGATTCTGATTCCAGAAGAAAACGCCCAAGAAATTTTTAGAAATAATGGATTTAAAGTCGAAGGAAAGAAAGTGTTTTTTAGCGAAGAGCAGGTTATGGGCGTGGTCAAGAACGTTCCACGTCAATTCACCCTGCACGCTCGCAACCCTGAAAAAAGTGTCGTCGTTGGGAGCGGGAATTCCGTCTTCGCTCCCGGGTATGGCGCCCCCTTCCTGGTAGATGCAGAAAAGGGGAAACGCGAACCGACGCTTGATGATTATCACAACCTGGTCAAGCTCGCCCATGCACTGCCCCATCAGGATCTCAGCGGACATTTGATGGTTGAGCCACAAAATATCCCCAGCGAGACCGCCCACTTGCAGATGCTCTATGCACACATGCTGCATTCTGACAAGCCCTTCGTCGGTAGCTCGGAAGGAACCTGCGGCTCCCAACACACCATGGAAATGATCGATATCCTGTTCGGAGGTAAACCAGACCGACCGGTGACCGTCGGGCTGATCAATCCGCTCAGCCCCTTGGGTTATGGGACCGAAATGCTTGAGGCTGTATTGGCCTATGCCCGTGCCGGGCAACCGTTGATCTTCGCCTCGCTGATCATGGCCGGGTCGACGGGACCAATTACCCTGGCCGGCGTGCTGGCAACGCAGAACGCCGAACTGTTGGCCGGGATCGTACTGGCGCAACTGGTCAACCCGGGCCTGCCCTGTCTATTCGGCGCGACCTCTACGAACATCGACTTACGCACCGGAGCACTTGCAATTGGCAGCCCGGAGTTATCTATGTGTTTAAGCGCTCATGCTCAATTGGCGCGGTTTTATGGTTTGCCCAGCCGTGGCGGTGGCGCATTGACGGATGCCAGCCTGAATGATGCCCAGGCCGGTTATGAATCGATGTTCAGTATGTTGACCACTGTAAACAGCGGCATAGACTTCGTGTTGCATGCCGGAGGCATTCTCAGCTCATACTTAGCATTCTCTTACGAAAAATTCGTCATGGACGATGAGATCTGTGGAATGTTGCGTCAATATCTAGGCGGCATTCAAGTGAACCCAGATACACTGGCCTATGAGGTCATCGCGAATGTTGGCCCAGGTGGGCACTTCCTTGGCGAAGATCACACACTGGAGCGCTGCCGCACCGAATTCTGGCAGCCATCTCTGTTCGACCATAGCGGACTCGAAGCCTGGTGGGAAGGTGAGCGCTTGGACACAACCGCTCGCGCCACCCAGCGTTGGAAAGAATTGGTAACAAATCACGAAGACCCACCACTTGAACCATCAATAGCCCACGATCTCCAAACCTATGTCGAAAAACATTTGGAGTAAATGTTGAAAGAATCGGCTAAAAGGATAAAAGTCATACGCGAGTTAGCATAACAATTACTAACAAAAGGAGGTTGAGTATTCCACTACTGATATATTTGTAATATACTAGAGGCATATATCCAAATCAAGAAAAGGTGAATAAATATGGCTGAAAATCTCACTACTCTCGTCTCGTCGAAAACCAAAAAAGTCGAGATCAACCGCGCGAACCCGACAGTCATCATCGGGGAACGTATCAACCCTACCGGAAGAAAGAAAATGCTGAAAGCTCTCCAGGAGGGAAATTTTGACATGGTCCGCGCTGACGCCAAAAGCCAGGTTGAAGCGGGCGCAAAAATCCTGGATGTCAACGCAGGCGTTCCTGGCGCGGATGAACCGGCTCTGCTCAAGCAGGTGATGGCTACCGTTATGGAAGTCACCGAAGTTCCCCTGTGCATCGACACAGCCGATCCGGAGGCCCTGGAAGCTGCTCTGAAAAGTTACGAAGGGAAGCCCCTGATTAATTCTGTCAACGGAGAGGAGCGCTCCCTTGAAGCAGTGCTGCCACTTGTCAAAGAGTACGGTGCCGCGGTGATCGGTCTGTGCATGGACGATGATGGCATTCCTGCCACCCCTGACGCTCGCTTCAAAGTAGCCGCCAATATTATCGAACGAGCAGGGAAATTAGGCATCCCTGCTGAAGACATTGCTATCGATCCACTGGCACTGACCATGGGTTCAGATCACACCGCCGGGTTGGTTGCCATGCAAACCATCGAAAAGATAGTCGCGGAGTTCGGCGTCAATATCACCATGGGTGCCAGCAACATTTCCTTTGGTCTACCAGACCGAAAATACGTTAACGCCACCTTCATTGCAATGGCCATTCACGCCGGTCTGACCTGTCCCATCACCAACCCCCTTGAACCTGAAGTAAGTATTGCGATCAAAGCGGCTGACCTGGCTATGGGACGTGATGAATACGGCATGGCCTGGATCAAAGCATTCCGCGAGCGCCAAAAGGAGCAGGAAGAAGCATAAGATAAGGAAAGTTACCCAAATGAAGCCTACCAACGCTGAGAAAGCTTATACTCAGATCAAGGGAAAAATCATCACAGCAGAAATGCCCCCCGGTTCTGTCATCAATGAAGCACAATTAATGGAAGAATTTGCATTGGGCAGAACACCCATCCGCGAAGCCATCAAGCAACTTCAGTCAGAGAATCTGGTGATGGTGACTCCACGTAAGGGCATGTTCGTGGCAGATATTGCGGTGACTGATTTGTTGCAAATTTTCGAGGTACGCGTCGAGCTCGAATCTTTTGCCACGAGATTGGCAGCCGAGCGCATTACCGAGGGTGAACTTACCGATCTCCAGAAGCTGGCAAAATCCTATCAAGAGGTTGATATCTCAGACAAAGAAGCCCTCATTAAACTGGACGGTGAGTTTCATGCCTTGCTCGCAAATGCAACCCATAACAAATTCCTGATCAAAGAGATAGAATACTACTATAACCTTTCACTGCGAATTTGGTATATCGCCCTGAACTATGCCAAACCGAATGATATTGACGTCGATGCACATATCGAGATTCTGGATGCAATTCAAGCCAGAGATGAAGCAAAAGCAGGGCTTAGAATGCGACAACATATCCAAGACTTTCATAAAACTATCAAACAATATATTTAATTTACGGAGGATGAACCATGAGTGAAATCTTATCTGAACTATCCACCGCGGTCATCGAAGGCAACCTGGACGATATTGAAGACCTGACCCAGGACGCCCTCGACGACGGCCTGAACGCCAAACAGATCCTCGACCAGGGCCTGATGCCAGGCATGGATCACGTCGGCGTCGAGTTCAAAGCTGGCAACATGTTCGTCCCGGAAGTGCTGCGCTCGGCGCGTGCCATG
>JASFRG010000293.1:0-4393 GCA_050115035.1 Anaerolineales bacterium
CACTGAGCCAGGAAAATGAAGTACCCATTAATATTGTTGAGTAAGAAGATATAAGTAGAAATTGACAATGTGACTGTCACCTCTCGGGTGACAGTCACTTTTATTTATTTGTTAAATATCTCAAGCATTTTCTGCTCATACCACGTTTCGCCAGACAGACTTTCCAGAAAACCATTATGACCTCCATAACGGTGAATAATGAGATTTGTCAGGGAATTCAGCTTGAGCTCATAGAAATCCTCGACCGGGATAATCGGGTCATCTTTGGCGGTAATGATCGTTGTGGGGATGGGAAGATTAATCAGCGCATCCTC
Source organism: Anaerolineales bacterium (assembly GCA_050115035.1). Lineage (GTDB taxonomy): Bacteria > Chloroflexota > Anaerolineae > Anaerolineales > Villigracilaceae > JAABUE01. The sequence continues at coordinate 315 of JASFRG010000293.1, forward strand.
CAGAACAGCATATTTGTTAAAGTAAATAGCTGAATTTTCATAATCACTGTAGCGTTTAAGCATCAAATCGGTCATTGCTGTGATGGTGTCCAGCGCGAAGACTTCGTTGAAATCGTACAAATCGGGAAAGCAGGCCTGCTTTTTCTGCAATGAGCGTTGCCATTTCTTGCGAAAATAATATCGCAGGAGGAAAATATCGTCGATGGCATAAGTTGATTTCTCAGGATCGAGCACCGGACTGACGCTGAAAATGCGGTTTAGATTTTCGATCGGATTATCAGCACACTTCCGCGCGATCCGCAAGGCAAAGTTGCCACCCATCGAAAAACCTGCCAGGTAAAATGGCAGCCCTGGCTCATATTCCGACACCTGCTGAACCGCATAGAAAACTTCATCCAACAACACAGCATAAAACAATCCACGGTTGAGATGGTGAGAGTCGCCGTGATCGCGATAGTTCAAACGAAAAATCGAATAACCATGATTATACAAAAAATTCCCCGTACCCAGAATGTAGGCAGAATTGACACTTCCCTCCCAGCCATGCAGCAGCATTACCAGGCCATTAGCTTTCCCTTTGGATTGTTTGGAGTAAAACCCCTGAAGCCGAACATCACCAACGGGATTGAGAATAACTTCTTTTGCAGCCTTCAGCATGGGGTTATTCCCCCATTTCCGAATGTTGCTGCTGGCAAACAAGGTCTGGACAACGGTACTTTTCAGGAAGAAGGGTGGGTTAAAAGTTCCATACCCCTGTGGCGTAATTGACATCTTGTAATTATACGGCAGGTGTCAGTTATCTCGCTTTCTCCATTTTTCTCGGGAGTATTGCCCAAGACAGCTGTTACATCAATTTGTATCGAATTTCAATATGTATTCCAGTATGGAGAACTTCGATGGCTAGTCAGGCAATCAGTTGGCAGAAGTCGTGTACCTCCCTGGCCGGCCATAATAAACACCTCCCTTACCATTACAAAATCGGTATGTATGGTCAGGCAACAAATCTATGGAAGGGGTGAACTGCCCTTCGTCCGCCATACCAAAGACCTCCATCCAAAACCCAACGATACCAGGAAATACCCCGTCAGGAACGTATATCCAACCCTCCTTGGTCTGCAAGTAGGATAGCCCAATCGATTCGCACCCATTGTATCGAAGCTCCGAACCATCCGCCCGTGAGATACCGTTAACTTCAGCGATAACGTACCAGTAGTAGGGTTGTCTCCCTACAAAGGAATTGGGGCCAGCCAGCAAAATATCCACATTGCTGTCCGTCGAATAGTTCTTCTCGATATAAGCCAACATACCTTGTTCCGCTGTATCGTAAATCCCTTTTGAGCGTGCGAGGTTCAATTGGATTAATGCATAAAAAGCGCTAAAAGCGATGACACTCAGGGAGATTCCAAGTGCAATCAACAACTTGCGATTAACTTTCATTTTCCGCCTCCAATTCTTACAAATCCAGTATACAAGGGATAGGATGCAATTTCAATCAGGAAATAGCAGGAACTTTTTTAGATTCGTTTTCGTCTTTCTTTTAACGAAAATGAAAGGAGTACGACCATGAAACTCATTTATTCTTTGTTCATGTTGGCTACACTCGGCCTTTTACTGAAAAAAGATCCATCAAATCAACCACTTCTCACAACCTGTGAAATCCGCGATGTGCAGCAACGCCTGAACGCAATTGGGAGACGATAAGGCCAACAGCGCAACAACGACGGGCGGCACCTTGCCGTCTTTTTTGATTTTCTCTGAATCTTTTCCAAATAGTAGTCCATATACCATTCCACTATTCTCTATTCTCCACTCCCTACTCTCTCTGCCTCTCAATACGGTATAATTCGCCCCATGCAACCTTTTATTGTTGGTATCCGCTTTAACCCTATTGGGAAAATTTATCACTTCGACAGCAGCAACCTCAAAGACTTGAAAGTCGGCGAGCACGTAATTGTCAATACATCCCGTGGCAAACACCTGGGCGAAGTCATCCAGATCCTCGAAGAGAAACCCTCCTCACCTTCCGGTGGTTGGAAAGCAGTCGAACGGCGTGCCACGCCTCGAGACCTGCTACTGCGCGAAACATGGCAAGCCAAGCAAACCAAAGCCATGATCGAGTGCCGTGCCCGCGCCGCTGAACTCAAACTGGATGGGGTGAAAATCGTCGCGGCCGAATACAACTACGATGGCTCGCGCCTGACCTTCCTGTTCAGCACTGAAAGCGAAGAGAGAGTCGATCTCAAATCCTTGAAAAAGGATATGAACCGCAAGTTCCGCAAGTCCCAGGTGGAAATGCGCCAGATCGGACCCCGCGATGTAGCCAAGATCATCGGTGGCATGGGCGCCTGCGGACTGGAAACGCGCTGCTGCTCCAAGTTCCTGACCGATTTCAGCCCTATATCCATCAAGATGGCAAAAGAACAGGGGATTTCGCTGACACCCTCTGAGATCACCGGCATGTGTGGTCGTTTGCGCTGTTGCCTGCTTTACGAGTACGAACAGTATGTAAAAGCTCGCAAGACGCTTCCCAAACGTAAAAAACGCGTAGTCACGCCAAATGGAGAGGGCGTGGTCATAGACATTGCGCCATTATCCGGTATGGTCACTGTCAAGTTCGAAGGAGATGGTGGCCGCCCCACAAGACAGTCCTTCCATCGTGATGACATTGAACCCTGGGATGAACTCGAAGCGCTGCGCCGCAAGTCCGAAGCTCCCTGCGACAAGCACAATAGCGGCGGATGCGATTGCGGCAAGAACAGGAGCAAGAAAAATGGCTCCTGAAGAAGCACCGGGCAACTGGCAAGAATCCAAAAATATCCTGGTCATCCTGGCACATCCGGATGACCCGGAATTTTTTTGCGGCGGCACCCTGGCCCGCTGGGCGCGTGACGGGCATCATATTCAGTATTATCTGTTGACTTGCGGTGACAAAGGCCGTAACGACCACAACACCGACATCCCCGGCGATGAGCTTTGCGATATCAGACACCGTGAAGAGCACGCAGCTGCCTCCATGCTGGGAGTAAAAGCGGTTCACTTTCTGGACCGAGATGACGGCACGCTGGTCCCGGACATCGATCTGCGCCGTGACGTGGTGCGCATCATCCGCCAGATGAGACCTGACATCCTGGTCACCTGTGACCCCCAGAACCTGTTCGCTATCTACGGCATCAACCATCCCGATCATCGCGCAGCCGGGCAAGTGGTGCTGGATGCGTTCTTCCCCGCGGCTGGCAATGATCTGTTCTTCCCCGAATTGCTCAAGGAAGGCCTCCAGCCGCACATGCCGAATGAAGTCTGGGTTTCGCTCACCAACCAGCCCAACGTCACCATCGACATCACAGACACCTGGCTGACAAAGCTGATGGCGCTTAAAGAACACAAAAGCCAGATCGGTGACCCCGTCAAATTCGAGGAGCGTATGCGCTCCCGTCACACTGAAGACAGCACGGACGAAGACCCCAGGTTTGAAGAAAAGTTTCGCGTGATTAAATACAAGTAATTTCCCCTTTACAATTCAGGAGTTCAAATGCCCAATTTTCTCGCCGAAGCTGAAGAACTGTTCGAATACACCCAATCACTGCGGCGCGATTTTCACACGCATCCTGAGTTGGGATTCCACGAAGTCCGCACAGCGGGGATCGTTGCGAAAGAACTGCAAGCCCTCGATATGGAAGTAACGACCGGCGTAGCCAAAACTGGCGTGCTTGGAATGCTGGAAGGCGCCAAACCTGGCCCAGTCGTGCTCGTCCGCTTCGATATGGACGCCCTGCCTGTTACCGAGGAAACGGGCGCTTCCTACGCTTCAACCAATCCCGGGGTAATGCACGCCTGCGGACATGATGGTCACACCGCCATCGGCTTAACCGTGGCTAAGATGCTGCACGCTCATCGCGACCAGTTGGCTGGTTCCGTCAAATTCGTCTTCCAGCCTGCTGAAGAAGGCACCTGTGGCGAAGAAATCGGCGGCAATGAAATGATGATTCGCGAGGGAGTGCTAGATAATCCCAAACCCGATTTGGCGTTGGCACTGCACTTATGGAACGAGCAACCGTTTGGCTGGGTGCACGTGGCCGGAG
>JASFRG010000294.1:0-4332 GCA_050115035.1 Anaerolineales bacterium
CACCGTGACATCGGGATTATTCAGCATTTTGAGTGAATTTGTCTCCAGGTCCGAAAATTGCAGAAAATTGAACCGCCGCACTTTGTAAGGGCAGTTGTTGGAGCAGAAACGCGTTCCGATGCAGCGGTTGTAGACCATTTCATTGATCCCCTCTTCATCATGCTGAGTGGCTTCCACCGGGCAGACCGGCTCGCAGGGAGCGTCTTCACACTGCATACACGGCACAGGTTGGAAAAGGACATCCGGTTTGTTCAGGTCGTTGCCTTCGAAATAACGGTCGATACGCAGCCAGTGCATCTCGCGCCCGGCCAGCACCTGTTCCTTACCCACCACCGGGATGTTGTTTTCCGCCTGGCAGGCAATCACACAAGCGTTACAGCCAATACAGGCATTCAGGTTGATCGACATGCCCCATTTATTCAAGTTGTATTCAAAAGGCGGATAAAGTGAAGGCTGCTCTCCTGTCGGGTTTTGGAACATTTCCTGATTTTGAAGATAATCCTGAAAGTTCCCCGAGCGGGCGAGATCGCGCCCTGCCATCGATTGGTGATGCTGCGTGGTCGCCAGAGAATATTTCTTACCGGTTTTTTGGATGCTTAAGCCGTATCCGAACCAAGAGTCATCCGATGTTCTCAGTTGGTAGGCGTTGAAGCCGTGGTCCTTAAGCACCTCGCCGCCTTGTTGCCTGCCATATCCAAGATGGATCGTGACCGCCTTTTCCGGCTGCCCTGGCAGGATGTAAATTGGCGCCATCACGCTGCGCTCGCCGACTTGAAGCTGCACCATGTCTTCATCGTTCAAGCCCATTTGAGTCGCCAGTGTTGGGCTGATGATGGCTGCGTTATCCCAGGTTAGTTTTGTTAGACGTTTGGGAAGTTCTTGCAGCCAGCCGTTGTTTGCCCAGCGACCGTCCCAGATGGTTGGATCGGGTTCGAAGACCAGATAGGGTTGACTCGGATCGACAGATGGCTGATTGGTGGATTCAAGATTCAGCGCTAAGGAAACATCCACGGATGGAAGTACAGTACCATCAACGAAGCCGGATTTGAGCGAAGATTCCCACATGGTCTGGAAATCAGTTCCCCGCAGCGGAACTCCCGAGGGGGGCGCTTCCGTTGTCGGGGTTGAAGTCTCGCTGCCAGGACTGGCCGTCGGCGTCCCTGTAACCGATGAAATCCCGAAATTTTTCCGCTCCTGCCAGAAATCATGAACGATGTCATAATTGCTGGTCTGCGGATTTCCCAGCATGACAGACAGAAGTTCGTACGCAGTCTTCCCGTTATAAAGTGGCTCGATCAATGGCTGGACGATACTGACCGTGCCATCATAGGCACGCGTATCGCCCCAGGATTCCAGAAAATGCGCCGCCGGGATGTGCCAATTCGACAGTTCCGCCGTTTCATCGGCATAAGCCCCCAGATAGATGCTCAAATCGGCTTTTTGATAAGCACTAGAAAAATCGAGGTCGGCAGGCGCGTCATAAACGGGGTTCTGCTCCAGCACCAACAAGACATCCACCTGACCGTTGTTAAGGTCTCCCACCAGATCGACTAAATTACCGCCGTTTTTCGGCTCTGCTTCGGGGTGTTCTGTAAAGTAAACCGATCGCCCGATATTTCCTAAAATTTCGTTGATCGCGAAACCCAGGGCATGGATCAGTGGCGGCTGTTGCTCCCCAACAATGACCAGGCATTTACCCGCATTGGCCTGTAAATCGTCTACAAGCGCCGACATCCATTCCGCAGGAAAATGTGATTGGCCGTTCGCACCGGAAACGCCCAGTTGCTGAGCCAAAGCGCTTACGAAAGCTTCTACCTGTGCGGGATATGATTTTATGCGATGATCGGCCAGCGCGCCGGTATTGGTCAGGCTCGTTTCGATGGCATACAGCCTGTTCATCTCGGTAGCGCCGGTCACCACGCGCCGCTTTTGCATGAAATCATGCGCATATCGTAGTGCGCCCGGCTCACGTAAGGTAAAGTCGCTGTCGATGGATAAAATTACGTTTGCAACATCAAAGCGATAGACCGGGTTCAGCTTTTCGCCAAACGCCATCTGCGTTCCTTGATAAATATTGTCGCGACTCACCGGAGCATATTGGTGCCAGCGCGCCTGCGGGAATTTTTCCAGCAGGACCGTCATCTGAGAGGCCAATGTGGGGGAGGTGACAGGACCGCTTAATACGCGCAGTCCTGACCCGCTTTTGGAGGCCAAATCATTACTGGTTTTTAGCAAAACAGATTGAAACGCTTCCCAGGTGCTGATGCGCCCCTGATTCCTGACCACCTTGGCCCGATATGGATCATACAGACTGAGCAGCGCAGCCTGACCAAACGGGTCGGTCGCTCCCAGGCTGGCGGGATGCTCCGGGTTGCCCTCGGCCTTGATCGGACGCCCCATCGTGCTCTTGACCAACAATCCGCGGGCAAAGCCGTCGATTTCCATCGCGGTGGCGTAATACAGATCCTCCCCCGATGTGATTTCGGGAGGCGCGTTGACGTACGGAACGATCTTGTTTGCTGATTGAGGAGCGCAGGCGCTGAGTCCGGCTAAAGAAAGGGAAGCAGCCAGCAGCTTGAGAAAGTCGCGGCGGTTCAGTAAATCCAGGGCCTGACCTTGACGAGGAAACTCTTTCCGCAAGTGTTCTTCGAAGTCATCGGAATCCGCCAGTTCCTGCAAACTGCGCCAGGATGTCTTTTTTTCGCCCTCTGTTATCTGTTTTGCAATCGATACAAGATCGATGCTGTCCGAATGATTTTGCTCAGGTGGATTTTTTGGATCCATACGTTTGGTTTTCCTTTGCGTTACTTCTAAAGTTTTTTATCGGTGGCAGATATAACAATCGTCGAGACGAGACCCGGGGAGAATGTTATAGTCCTTCACCAATTGCTTTCCAAGCGTGACCTGATTCGTTGCGGGTTGATAGCCCATGGTGAAGACCTGGTCTTTCGGGCGGATGTAATTTTCGGGATGGCGGTGACAGTTCAGACACCAGCCCATATAAAGTGTGTGAGCTTTTGACATCAGCGGCATCTGATCCACGCGACCATGACAGGTTTCGCAGCCCACGCCCTTGGCAATATGGATGCTGTGATTGAAGTAGACATAATCCGGCAGGTTGTTGACGCGATTCCACTGGAGAGGCTGGCCAGTCTTGAAACTCTCCCTGATCGGTTCCAGCATTTGAGCGTTGGTCCAGATCTGGCTGTGACAGGTCATACAGGTTTCTGTGGGGGGCAGATCAGCAAAAGCAGATTTCTCTACCGAGACATGGCAATAGCGGCAATCAAGTCCCAACCCGCCGACATGATGTTCGTGGCTGAAAGGCACCGGCTGCTCGACCGGAGCATTCACCCCGGTTGCAAAGGGAGATCGGAATAGAGCAATCAGGACCACCCAAACGATAGCTAAAATAAAAACTCCCCCAAAGAGAATGAGTTTGGCAATTGTATTCAGACTTGGATGAAAGATCTGTGCCATATTTTCCCGATTGTCAGCCATAGGTGGGGAGGTTTGCCTGTGTAATACAGGACCAGATTTTCCAATCTCCCAATCGGTTGTTTTTGTTTATCATGATTAAATCACCGGCTCCATCACGCTAAAAGTGTTTGCCTTTCGGTTTCGTTTCATTCACTGTTTTGCGCACCAATCTATGAAATCTCTGGTTTATTATCCTGGCTTTTACATATTGAGCAACTTGATCTTTGATTCTGAAATCTCGTTTTCTGGTTAGTTTTACTGAGATATAGAGAAATGTATTGGCAACCATACATTTCTCTGTCACTTCAGTCCCTATTCGATTTTTTCAAGGAGTCCATTGAAGTTTGTGTCGAATTTGTTGACACCCCCCAGTATCCCAGAATGTTGATGAGAACATTTAACAGTTTCAATTATTGCAAAAAAAGTCTAAGAAATCTTTAAAATTGTTGGTTACCTTCTTAACCGCGACTTAAGAAGTTTCCCCAATCCGCTTATAGAAATAAGAGTAACAACGAACAATATAGTTGACCTCAGTTCTTGGATGCGGTTCTGCGCCTTGCGGAAGATGATCTCCATCATCCTGCAACTTTTTCTGGATTCGCTCAAACTTTCCATATAAATCTGGCTGCATTGAAAGACTCCAACGAAAACCAAACCTGTTCCAACGGAATACAAAAGCAGTGTCAACCGTTCTCATCGGTTCAAGGCTGCTTTTACTGTTAAAAAAATAGAAGAAGACAACCGCATAATCGCGGCTGTAAAGAAAAATGTGAAAGGAGATATTTTATGGCCCGCACAGACCAAGCGATTAAAAAAGATTTGGTTGACGAATTGTTCTGGGACTATCGTGTG
>JASFRG010000295.1:0-4287 GCA_050115035.1 Anaerolineales bacterium
ACTGGAATCCTGACATGCGCTTATTCCGCCTACTGACATTGCGCTCCATGCGTACACGCTCTCTGCGATTTTTGCTGAGCACCTTTGGAATCATCCTGGGAGTGGCCGGGATGCTTTCTATCCAGGCCACCAACCAGACTGCGCTGGATTCGATTCTGAACCTTTTCGAGAGCACCTCCGGGCGCGCGAAACTGGTCATCTCCTCCGCTGATGCGAATGATAGCGGATTTTCGGAAAAACTTCTGGTAAAGGTAAACGCCGTAGAAGATGTGCTTGTTGCTGATCCACTGGTGATAGAAAATACCGACCTGGCAGATAAAGAGGCTTCCGATCAACTGGACATCAGCTTTTTTGGAGCCAGTGGAGGCGGACTGCTGGTACATGGTGTGATTCCGGAATTAGAAATCCAGACCAGAGATTACATTTTGACCGAGGGACGCTTTTTGTCTACGGATCTAAAAGAGCGAGAAATTGTTCTAGTTGAAACCTTTGCAGAAGATGAGGATATTCAGGTCGATGAGATCATAAAAATCATCACACCCAGTGGTACCAAAGAGCTTAAGGTGGTCGGGTTAATTGCCCGCGAAGGACCAGGAAAAACAAACAATGGCTCGTTTGGGATCATTCCATTAGAGGCAGCACAGGGACTTTTTAACCGCTCCGATGAATTGGATCAGATCGACATCGTCCCGGTCAATCCCAATCCTGGCACATCTGAATTAGCACAATTGCGCAAGGGACTGCAAGAGGAAGTAGGTGACAGTTACTCTGTGACCTACCCATCCGGACAGGGTGAGCGCATGACGCAGATGCTCCAGAACTACCAGATCGGTCTGAATTTCATGAGCGGCATTGCTTTGTTCGTGGGCGCATTCCTGATCTACAACGCTTTTGCCATGACCGTTGTCGAACGTACACGCGAATTCGGCATGCTGCGCACCATTGGAATGACCCGACGGCAGGTGATCGGTCAAGTATTGGTTGAAGCGGGCTTTTTGGGTATTCTGGGTTCATCACTAGGGGTGGGATTGGGCATCCTGTTAGCGCGTGGACTGACCAATTTGATGGAAACGCTTATGAATCAGGAATTGGGCGTCGTCAAAATCACACCGGATGAGATGATCTTTAGCATGTCAATCGGTATAGGAGTCACATTCTTAGCAGCGCTCATCCCCGCTCTGCAGGCTGGGCGCATTTCTCCCATCGAAGCTTTGCGAGTCCGTGGTAAATCGAAAGAAGGCTGGTTAATCCGCTATGGCTGGACACTTGGAATCATCATGCTTGGCGGATCGATTGCGCTGCTTATCATCAATCCCTTCCCTTATGACGTGCAATTCCGTCTGGGAAGTATGACCGTGTTTGGGCTGTTTACAGGCGCCACTCTGCTCATCCCCATCACAGTTGGCATCTGGGAAATCGTTTCCCGCCCTATTATCAAATTGATTTACGGTTCCAGTGGCAGCCTCGGCAGCCGCAACGTCCAGCGTTCGCGGTTGCGCACTACCTTGACAGTAGCTGCACTAATGATCGGTGTGGCTATGGTCATCATGGTGCGGGGAATGACGGAGTCCTTTGCTGTGGATCTGCGCACCTGGATCCAGGCATATTTGGGGGGTGACATTTATGTGACTTCTACCGTGCGCATGCGCAGCGACATCGAGAGACGGATCAAGAGTGTGCAAGGGGTTTACGAAATCGCTCCGCTGCGGTATTTCAATGTTGATTGGGAAACACCCACAGGAGAAACAGAGACGATCAATTTTATGGCTATTGATGTAGCAGCTTATTCAAGAGTCACAAACTTTGTGTTCAGCGGTGAACAAGTCGATCCACAACGAGCTCTTGAGCGCTTACAGGCCGGGCGTGCTGTTTTTGTCTCGACCGTGCTGGCAGAGAGATATAACCTTTCACCCGGAGGCGTTGTAACGTTAAAGACTCGCCGCGGGGATAAAGACTTTGAAATTGCCGGCGTGGTGGTCGATTTTTATAATCAGGGGCTGGTCGTACAGGGTAACTGGGAAGACATGCGTCGCTTCTTCAACATCAGGGATGCCAATACCTTATTGGTAAAAGTAAATGATGGGGCTGGAGCATCCTCCGTACAAGAACAGATCGAAGCTCAATACGGAAACCGTTATCACCTGATCCTGATTTCAAATGACACGATTCGCGAACAGGTGCTGACTCTCATGGATCAGGCCTTCCGAATGTTTGATGTTATGGCACTCATTTCGATCGTTGTTGGTTCATTGGGGGTCATAAACACACTAACCATGAGCGTTATTGAACGGACACGTGAAATCGGTATGTTGCGCGCGATTGGAACCACCCGTGGCCAGATTGTGAAAATGGTGCTGGCAGAAGCCATGTTGATGGGCGTAATTGGAGGCATACTGGGCCTGGGGACTGGGGTTGTGCTGGCCCGCATCCTGTTCATCGGCATGACTACCATGTCTGGGTACAGGTTGACCTTTATTCTGCCACCTGAAGGTGTGATCTTAAGTTTTGTCATCGCATTGATCATTTCCCAGGTAGCAGCTATTGCTCCAGCCCGACGTGCAGCTAAAGTTCGCATCCTAGAGGCCGTGCACTACGAATAGGTCGATCGAAATACACCTCTCGTTTAGTACTAGATAAGCAACCAACGCTCAAAAAGGGGGATGTCAAACCATAAAGGAGATGAGCGTTTTTCTGGGGATAATATTCGATGGTCGTCATTTTGGAGTTGAGGTGGAAAATGCGCCACTGAAACACAGAGCCACGGAGACACTGCCCGTCCTGGCGTACTGGGCCAGGGAGAATTAATACTCCGCAATTCTGCGGCTAGTCTTGTCGGTACCGCCATCAACACTGGACGGGGAAACTATTTAATTTAGAAAGCCACAACTTTTCCAATTAGCATAAAAGCACCATACACAAAATGTATTGATTTGTTATAGTAATAGGCGTAACACATTAATGGAAAAAGCCTAGAACAAGAGAGAACCCTTCATTATCAGGTTCTGCATGCAAAATATGTACCCAGTAGTTGTTATAATCTCTAAAATAAAATAACTCCAAAGAACTCCTATGACCCTCCCTACCAAAATTGTTGTCATCGGCGCAGGCAGCGCCTCTTTCGGAGAGAATACGCTCTCTGCCCTTCTCCGTTCCAAAAAGTTACGCGGGTCTACGCTCGCATTGGTTGACCGCAACGCTGAAAGCCTGGATATCGTCCATCGTCTGGCGAACAGGCTGAATGCCGAGTGGGATGCGAACTTCACCATCAGCGCACACACCCATCATAAAGAAATTTTGGAGGAGACAGAGTTTGTCGTCTCAGCGATCGAGGTCGGCCCGCGTGAAGAATTGTGGAAGTCCGATTTCGAGATTCCGCTCAAATATGGCCTGCGCCAGCCCTACGCCGAAAACGGTGGGCCCGCCGGGTTTGCGCACGCAGCGCGCAATATTGGCCCACTGATGGAGATCGTTCGGGATATGGAGGAAATCTGCCCGGATGCCTGGCTGATCAATTTCACCAACCCGATGACGCGTATCTGTGATGCAGTCAATCGTTACAGTCAGATCAGGACCGTTGGGCTGTGTCACCAGGTTTATGTTGGCTATGTGTTTGTCGGGCTGGTGCTGGCAGACGAGTTTGGAATCAAGGTGCCTGATGGGCTCGAAAGCATGCATGCCGACTTCCAACAACATGCCTACCGCGAGCAGGTATTACACCAGGTCATGTCGCGCGTAGAACTTACAACCGCCGGGTTGAATCACTTCACCTGGATTCTGTATATCCGTGACAGGGAGACCGGCGAAAGCCTGTATCCTCTTTTCAGAGAGCGCTACGCCTCTTTCGATCCGACATTTGAACCGCTCACGAGGGAAATTTTCGACATCTTTGAACTGTTCCCCGTTCCGGGCGACACACACTTGAGCGAGTACCTGCCCTGGGTCAGCGATCCTACGACGAAGCCCTGGGAAAAATATAATCTGCGTCTTTACGATTGGGATTCCTGGGCTGGGTTGCGCGATTTCAGTCTGGACCGTTTGAACGATATGGCCGAAGGCCATCTGACCATCGACGGATTGCTGGAGACAGATTCCGAAGGCGCGCTCGAGATGATCGTGAACATCGCCGGGGGTGGGTCACACTACCATCCTGCGGCAAACAGGCCGAATATCGGTCAGATCGCCAACCTGCCTTTCGGCGCCACGGTCGAAACGCCGGTCCACGTCAGCAGCGTGGACGTCAATCCGATCCACGTCGGCGCGCTGCCCGAACCTATCGCTGAATTGTTG
>JASFRG010000296.1:0-4209 GCA_050115035.1 Anaerolineales bacterium
GAAAACGGTCGACAACAATCTTAGGATGCGAAAAAGAATAACTTCCCTCACAGCCCTGAGAGTTGGATAGAGCGAGGATAGATCGTGTAGTTCCATTGTGGGCAAACTTCATGCCGCACAATGTTCAAGGAGGCCAACTGTTCATCAGTGATTTTTTCGCCAGTGGCATACTCGTTATTATTTTGGTGTACACGAACTGCTAACCCTGTTTTGGTTTTTGTATTTCTGATGTAATTTGCGGCAACTTCAAAGTTCTGCAAAGGGCAGCCCGCCCAAGTCTTGCTGATCTCGCTAAAAAGGCGATGTTCGATTGGGTTCCATTTGGATGTGCCGGTTGGGTAATGGCATACTGTAACTGCAATTCCGAACGGATCTGCTACTTTTTCTTGAAGATACCATTTCCAGGCACGCGCCCGAGCGCTATTGCTGCCACCACAATCGGCTTCAATCAGGATCGCGGTGGCATTGGGAAAACGCTCCAACCGTTCTGTCGCACACCAAAGCGCAATATTATCCACTGCAAAGGCTGGCGTATCCGCAGAACACCCCAGGCAAATTGTCCCAAGATTGAATTGTTGGTCGTAGATGCCGTAGGGAACTGCTCGTCCCAGAGAATCTTGCTTGAAGTCATGCGTGTTGACCGCTACAGGCTCTTGACACCAAACTTGCCCGACATTTTTGAAGTTGCCAATCAACTCTTTCTTCTTGGTATCTACACTCAACTGGGGTTGGTGCCTGGCGGCGTGTTCTTTCCGTTGCTGTTGGATGTATTTGAACTGACGATCCCGATCTGGATGTTGGGCATTGCTATCAATCTGCTTGCGATTGGAACGTAGACGATAAGCTCTCGCCCTGAGTAAGCGGCTGATGACCGGCTTACTCACTCGATGACTTGATTCAAGCTCATCTTGGATATCGCTCAAACGACAATTCAACCACTTGGTACTGTTCATCGGATCTCCAGCAGTATGTGGAGCAATCACTTTGTCCAATGCTGCTTCTAATCCCGGGTCTTTTTTTCAGCAGGCCAGCGCCCTCCACCTTTTTTGCGCTGCCGCTCCAGTGGAACACTGGATAGCTCATCGCCTATCTCTTGTTTGCCACGTCGGATCGTTTTTTCGTCCATGCCGGTAATCAGCGAAAGTTGGCGATCACCCGGGCTATCCGACGCTTCTGACAAAGTCGCTACATACCATCTTCGCTGAGGTTCTGTCAGTCGGCTCAATAAGAGATTGATATGTTGGTGACGCACAACAACTTCTTGATCAGATTTGCTCTGACAAACCTGACATTCACATTGGTGAACGAGTATCATCTTCTCTTCTGTCATTCTGATTTCCTTCTCGCCAAAAGTATATCAGGCGAGGAAAGTTATTTCTTTACGAACCCTAAGGTTGAGAAAGCATGATGGATATTTCGCAGACCATACACCTACTTGGCGACCTGCTGGGACAGGTGATCTCAGAACAGGAATCGCCGCGCATCTTCGATATCGAAGAGCGTATCCGCGCGCTCGCCAAGTCCCGCCGCGCCGGGAAACACAACGCTGGCGGTGAATTGAAAAATGAAGTCGCAGCCCTGAATGCGAACGAAGCCCGGGCAGTGGCCACCGCTTTCACCACTTACTTCGATCTGGTCAATCTGGCCGAGGAAATGAATCGCGCCAGCCTACTGCGCCAGAACGAGGAGGACAATTACCCGCTGCCCCTTCTGGGTTCGATCAGTGAGGCGATGGGCAAGTTGAAATCTCAGGGTGTCACATCCGAAGAAATGGCGGATTTGTTCAAGAACCTTTCCATTGAATTGGTGCTGACTGCGCATCCAACCGAAGCCCGCCGCCGTACCATTCTGTCGAAAATCAAACGCATCCACATGCTGGTGGAACAAGTCAACCGGGAATCCCTCACGCAACGAAACCAGGAGACTATCACAGCCGCGCTGTCCGCTGAAATTTCCAACATCTGGCTGACAGAACGCGAGCGCGCGGTCAAGCCGGGCGTCCCCGATGAAGTGCGCACCGGGTTGTTCTTTGTCAGTACCGTCTTCTGGGATACTCTCCCCGTGCTATATGACAACTTCAATCAGGCGCTGAAAGAACATTATCCTGAGCTGCGCGTCGAACATCCCTGGCTGCAGTTGGCTTCCTGGATGGGCGGCGACCGGGATGGCAATCCCTTCGTCACCAGTGAGGTGACCGCCGAAACGCTGCGCCTGCACCGCGGTCTGGCCGTAGAGAAACACCGTGAAATGTTCCAGGAACTGGCCCGCCACATGAGCATCAGTTCCCAACGCATCCCGCCGCCCGGCTCGCTCACCGACTGGATCGAGAGCCGCCGTCCCTTCCCTGAACATGTAGCTTACATCGAAGAGCGCTACGTGGTAGAGCCTTACCGTCTGGTACTGTCCCTGCTGGCCGCCGACCTGGCAGATGCCTCCCGCGAAGATATGACCGCGCGCCTGCTCGAGACCGAACCCCACCAGGCGCACCTGTTCCTGAACAACTTGCTCGAACCGGTTGAAATGATCGCCGGAGCCCTGCCCGAAGTTCTGCTGCAAGGCGAATTCAGGACTGCCCAGCACAAACTGGACATCTTTGGTCTGCGCAGCGCGCGGCTGGATATCCGCGAGAACTCCACGCGCATGAACAGCGTATTGAGCGAGATCTTGCGCGCGCTTGGAATTGCCTCCGATTTCGAGGGGCTGTGCGCCTCCGAACGGACCGATCTGATCACCCGTTTGCTCAAAGAATCGGTTCCCGAACTGGCCGGTCATGCCGGGGTGACGCCTCCCACAGCCGAAACCTGGTCACTGCTCAAGCTGATCGGGCGCGCCCGGGACGTGTACGGGCCTGAATTACTAGGGCCGTTCATCATCTCCATGACCGAATCCGCCGCCGATGTGCTGACCGTTTTTCTTTTGGCGAAATGGGCCGGCTGCGAGCGTGGCTTGCAAATCACACCGCTCTTCGAAACCATCGAGGACCTGGAAGCGGCTCCCGCTATCCTGACCGAGCTATTCACCTCCGACGTTTACCGCCCACACCTGGAAAACTGTGATGGTCACCAAATGGTCATGATCGGCTACTCCGACAGCAACAAAGACGGTGGTTACCTGAAAGCCAATTGGTCGCTCTACCAGGCGCAGGAACAGATCGCGCGTGTGGCACGGCAACACGGCCTCACCCTGACCATCTTTCACGGTCGCGGCGGCACCATCGCACGCGGCGGCGGACCGGCCAACCGCGCCATCCGCGCCCAACCGGCTGAAAGCATCCGCGGGCGCTTCCGTGTGACGGAGCAGGGCGAGATCATCGCTTCCCGCTACTCAAATCCGGATCTGGCGCATCGACACCTGGAGCAGATCGTGAGCGCTGTCCTGATGGCCTCCGCCCCCTCGGCGCAGGAGCAGGATGATGTCCCGGAAAAGTGGCGCGAAGCTCTTGATCAAATGTCGGCTGTCGCGGAGCAAGCCTATCGCAAGTTGGTCTATCAAACGCCCGGTTTCATCCAGTTCTGGCAGGAAGCCACCCCACTGGACGAGATCAAAAGTCTGCACATCGGCTCTCGCCCGGCAGCGCGTGGGGCGGATCCCGGTGTAGTCAAAATCCGCGCCATCCCCTGGGTATTCTCCTGGATGCAAAGCCGCTTCAACCTGCCGGGCTGGTACAGTCTGGGGGCAGGCCTAAAGGCCATCCCTGACTCGAAACTGCTTCAGGAAATGTATGCAGGTTGGCCGTTCTTCAAGACCATGCTTGATAACACCGAGGTTTCTCTGTTGAAAGCGGACCTGGAAATTGCAGCTCTGTACGTTGACCTGGTCAGCGACCGGGAACTGGGGCATACGCTCTTTTCGACCATCAGGGATGAATACGAACGTACACAGGAAATGGTGCTGTCAATCAGCGGACACACAGCGCTCCTGGAACTGGAACCGCTGACCCAAAACGCAGTCCATCTGCGCAACCCATATATCGACCCGTTGAATTATCTTCAGGTGGAAACACTACGACGCTTGCGCGATTTAACGGACGCCAGCAGTTCGGAAGCCGATGCGCTTCGGGAAGTGGTATTCCTGACCATCAACGGTATCGCCGCCGGGTTGAAAAACACAGGCTAATATTCTCGCTTATATTAGACATTATCGGTAATAGTAAAATAGCGGCATGATCACATACGAAGAATTGAAAGAGAAGCCGAAACAATTTCTAGC
>JASFRG010000297.1:0-4207 GCA_050115035.1 Anaerolineales bacterium
AAATCCCTCGCTTTTGCACCTTCTAAGAGGCGGTAGCGGTGTTCCATTTCAACTACAACCCACCGCAAGACACCCATTATACGATCGATGTTGGTTTCCACTTTTCCATATAGATGTGGCAAGCCGTTATAACGCAACAACTCCACCATTTTGGAATCGATCATTACCAATTTCAAATCTTCAGGGGAATTGTTCATCGCCAGGCAAGCTGCAATGGAGGTAATACAAACCGACTTCCCGGAGCCGGTCGCACCGGCGATCAACAGATGAGGCATGCGCGAAAGGTCAGCCACCAACGCCTGACCGGAGATATCTCGTCCAAGGGCAATTGCCAGTGGTGAATTGACTTTGTAAAAAACATCTGTCTCCAAAATCGGGCGTAATCGCACCACCGCCGATTTTGTATTTGGCACCTCGATACCCACATAAGGTTTGCCCGGCACAGGCGCCTGGATACGTAAACGTTGCGCAGAAAGAGCCAGAGCCAGGTCCTTCTGAAGAGCAGCGATCTGCGCTACGCGCACTTTCATCTGCCGGGCATCTTCTTCAGCGGAACCTGTCTTTTTGATGAATCCAGGTTGGACAGCAAACTGTGTCACAGTTGGTCCAACACGGAACCCGATCACCGTAGCAGGGATACTAAATTCAGACAACGTCTTTTCAATCAATCCGGCTGTCTGATTAATCGTCCGTTCATCCGGACGAGAAGCCTGTTCGCTCGATAAAATCGTCAATGGCGGGAAATCTTCACCACGTGGAGGTGGCTCAGCCGGGCGGTCATCTTGCGCCTCGGACGCCCGCAGCGACTTACGGAACTCGGGGGGCAACGGTTTGGATTTCTTTTTCGGTCTTGCCTTCTCTTTGACGAGAGCAGGTACCTCATCCACCGGCTGTACAGATTCAACCTCCGGCTTAACTGCCGGGGCATCTCCTGAAAGTTGCATCAGCCAGTTTTCCAGCCGTATCCACACACCAAACGCGCTCATGGCGGCCAGCAGCCATAAAATGACCAGGATGAGCGTTCCCCAAAGACTCCCAGCCAACCGCCATATCAGGAAGGTGAGGCCCCATCCCACGCGACCTCCATCCATGCCGGCAGTGGCCCGGTCTAAGGAGTTGCCTCCCATAACGGCCAGCAGGCTGAGGGTCAGGAGAAGGACGAATTCGATGGCAATGAATCGACCAAACGAGATCGTTTCTTCGTCCCAACGTAAAATTGCAAATCCAGCCAGTCCAATTGAGATTGCGGCAAGATAACTACCCCACCCCAACCAATATGAAAGTCGATCAGTCACAAATAAAAGTACAGTTCCCTGGCTGACTTCCATCAAACCCAGAAAAATCATGACTGCGGATGCGAGCAGGAATACGCCGCTGGCATCACGAGCAAACCGACCAAAATGTTGGTTAAAACGCACCAAACGGTCGAGCCAGTCATTGCCAGACTCATCCATTTGATAAAACGGTTCGCGACGCATTTTCAACTTTGATTTAGCTGATTGCGTCCGACCTTTTTTATCAGTCATCAGCCCCATTCAGGTTGAGGCTGAGCCCCATACGCTGGTGCGCTGCATCGACATGCAAAATTCGGACTTGAACTTCCTGTTTCTCACTGACCACATCACGAACTGATTTGCCACCTTCAAGCGGCATCTCAGAAGCATGGATCAACCCCTCGACGCCTGCATCCAAACGTGCAAAGGCACCATACGAAACGATGCTGGTAATCACAGCTGAAACGATCTGTCCAATGGCAAAGTCGGTATCCGCCTTTTCCCATGGGTTGGGAAGAAGTCGTTTCAGACTGAGCGCCACTCTGCAACGTTCGGGTGAGATTTCCAAAACCTGGGCATCCATCTCCTGACCCAGTTCCACAATCTGGCTGGGATGAGATACACGTCCCCAGGAAAGTTCTGAGATATGGATCAACCCCTCCACACCACCCAAATCAATGAAAACACCAAAGTCAGTTATATTGGTAACTGTCCCTTTGATGGTTTGTCCAGATTCCAGGTTGCTGAACAAATCCATCCGTTTTCCCGGTTCAGCCAGCGCTGCGCGCTCTGAAAACACAACCCGACCATCCTCAGGCGCACATTCGATCACTTTAAGTCGCAATGTGCGGCCAACATAGGATTCCAGACCATCCTCCCGATTCTGCTTTTCAGGGCTGGCAGCCATTTCCACTAGATGCGAATATGGAACAAAGCCATACAGGCCTTCACCCTCCACCAATACACCGCCCCGGTTGTACCCTGTAACCTTTAGATCCACAATGCGATCCTCGTGGTACAAATCGCGCACCTCATTCCAATCCGGGCTTTGTTTTGGATCTTCAGTCCTGACCGATGACTCTACATTTGTCTGCTTGATGACCGGAGCTACGTAACGCTCCTCCTCAGCCAAGACAGAATCCCACCAACCATCATCGATTTCCGGCATTGTTTTTTCTTGCTTTCGATAGGCAACCATTAAGGCCTCCTTCCCTACCTCACTTGTTGAGATTCAGTTTCCATCTCTATAATGGCACGTGCAACGGCTTCCACCGCTACCCGTTGTTTCCGATACAAATCTGCTTCTGACATCGCCAAACGGGATGCCACCTCCCTCACTTTGCGTCCCTCGATAAATTTCATTTCAAGTATGTTATATAAAATCCATTCTGTTGTAAATCGGCGTTCTCCTTCCGGCTTAACCTGGTCAACTGCCTTACGCAACAGGGCGCGTAAAGCATTAGATGTGTTACCTTCGTGCTCACGTTCCAGAGCACGCACTACCCTTAGCCCCATTAATGGATTATTGGTCAGTTTGGGACCACCCCAGTAATGGGAAAGCGCATCTTTGACCCAATTAGCCAAATCCGCTTCCGGTGGTACATCACCAGAAAGCAAGTTTGCGCGAGAATCATAGCGACTAACAGCACGCAGGCGCTGCAGCATATCCATTTGAGGTTGTAGATCTTCTAATGAGCGGAATACGCGTTGTTGTAATTTTCGATCTTCCAAGGCAAAGGCTGCACGTTCAGCAAGCAACCAGAGTGAATCACGCTGGTCACTATCGATTTCTAGAGGTTGACCCGGTTGGCGGGCTACTCCTAAAAGCCCAAGCAGGGAAGGAATCTCATCCCGATCCATGTCGTTTTGACGGCGCTGACGCAAAGGCAATATCCAGAAATCGCCCCAGACAAATTCTTGGCGTTCATCACCATTTTCATATTCTGCTTTTTGAAGTGCTTCGGATAAATCTTGCTGGTCGATCAACTTACGGCTCCCCGCGATAACAATCAACGATAAACTATCCCGGTCCAGAGCAGCCACAAACGAGCTTGGAGATTGCATATGGTCTCGAACAGCAGCCAGCACGGTTTCAAGGAATTGCTGCATATCCCCACGAGTCAATAAGCGTTCCTCAATGTTTTGGAGTAATTGTAACTCTGCCCGGTCGCGTCCAAAGAAGAGCCAGCGTTCCCATAATGGCGACACAAGGGTAATCAGATGTTCCAACAATAGAACAGATACAACCACAGCCAATGGCACGAAAGCGGAATATTCCTGTTGGAAGAAAAGTCCCCCACCGCGCCGGACAACTGTCATGAAACCAAGCGTGACAGAAGCGGTGACCGGACCCCGCATGATCCATTTGAACAGGCGACTCTTCACCAACCGGTCAGGCCAGGAAACGCCAAAAAATGCCACCGCATAAGCCATGACAACAACAAGCCCACCAACCAGCAGGTTGATAATCGTTGCTGCGCTCCAAAACAGGAGTGGGTACCTGCCTGCCAGCTCATATCCATACAATAAAAATGGGTACGAACCCAAAGCTGGGGCAGTCGCTCCGGCCATCAGATAAAGCATACGGCGTTGTCCGGAGCGTGTCAACATACGGGAGTAGGCTCGGGCAAAATTGATCCCGGCCAACACCATCGTGCTGACGTAATAGAAAGTAAAAACTTCAGTCCAGAAGGTACGTTTGAGGTGAGGAGCAGGTTGACCGTCCGGTACGAAGCTCCCAACCAAATATCCCATACTCAATAAAAGTAGAAACAGCGCCGAGACCAGATACATCAAGCGCACAACCATCCGGCGACGTCCCCGCGAGGGGCGGCCGGCTGTCACAAGCAGAGCATCTGATAAATGTAAATAAGCAGCAGGCAGGAAAACGATGCCAATCCACTGTAAACGCAAAAGCAGGTTAATCCCCCAGC
>JASFRG010000298.1:0-4193 GCA_050115035.1 Anaerolineales bacterium
TTCTTATTCTAATTCCCAACAATCAAGGTGCATCCACCGTAGACAAACTGTCTGGTGCATTATATGGATTCACCCATCTCGAAGCTGCACAGCCATTCTGGCAAACCTGGTGGTTCATTGCCGTTGGCATTCTCATATTAACTGGTGCAATTTTATTCGGTGTTCAATGGTGGCTGCAAGCAGTAAATGACAATGCGCGCAGACTTGAAACTTTGGTCGAACAACGCACATCCGCGTTACGTGAAGCAAACGATCAATTGAAGCTTGAGGTAGAACAGCGCAAACGAGCAGAAGCAGAACTTGCAAAACGAGCAGCCGATAAACTGGAGCAATCTGAAGCGCGCTTCCGTGCCGCTTTCGAGAGTTCGGCCATCGGCATAGGACTTCTATCGCTTGATGGTCGAATTCTAGCGGTGAATGCGGCGGTAAGTGAAATGTCTGGGTTCACAGAGGATGAATTGCTAGGCCGCAATGACAATCAAAATGTTTATCCACCAGATTTGGAAATTGGGCAGGATTTATACGCAGAAATGCTGGCCGGAACGCGAAATTCATACAGCATAGAAAGGCGGTATTTGCGCAAAAGCGGTGAAATCTTTTGGACGCGTCTGACCCTTTCGTTGGTACGAAATTCTGTTGGAGAACCAGACTACCTGGTGGGGCTGATCGAAGATATCGATGACGAGAAACGAAAAGCCGAAGCGCTGATCGAATCCGAAGCCCGTTTTCGGACGATGTTCGAAACATCCGCAGTAGGTATTGGAATGATGGGGTTGGACGGGAAATTGATTGATGCCAACCCGGCACTATGCCAGATGTATGGATATTCATGTGAAGAATTGATTGGCCAAACAGCGGCATTAGTTACCCATCCGGATGATTTATCCAATTCGGCTCAGCATTTGCAGAGTTTATTAACTGGTAGGTACGATCATTACACCGGTGAGCGTCGTTACATCCGTAAGAATGGCGAGATGATATGGGCGCAGATCACCATGAGTATGGTGAGAGATGCACAAAGCAAGCCTCTCTATATTGTCGGAATACTCACTGACATTACAGAAAAGAAGCGCATGCTCGATGACCTGCGCAGGTCGCAGGCCCGCTTCCAGGCTGTATTCGAAAATGCGGCTGTAGGGATTGCTGTCATGGGCCTTGACCGGAAACCGATTGCAATAAACCCGGTCACAGAGAAAATTATCGGCTACGAGCTCGAAGAATTGAAGGACGTGAATCCGCGTGACCTGGCCATTCCCGAAGATCGTAGTCTGGACAGCGATATGTTCCCAGAGTTGATCGCTGGGAAACGCAACGCTTATGTGATGGAGCGCCGCTATCGACGGAAAAATGGTGAGATATTCTGGGCGCGCATCAACTACTCCTTGGTACGAGACCTGGACGGCAATCCCGAATATTTGGTCGGCATGATCGAGGATATCGACGACCAGAAACGTGCCTCCGAGCGCCTGGCTACCCAGGAAACTGAACATCGCCGAATCCTGGAGCAACGCATTGCCGAACGCACAGAGGAGCTTAACAAGGCCAACGAGTTGCTCCAACAGAAGGCCGCGCAGGAAGCTGTCACAGCCGAGCGCACGCGTCTGGCGCGCGATCTGCATGATGCCGTTACACAGACCCTGTTCTCGGCTACGCTCATCGCCGACGTTCTCCCCGACATCTGGAGTATGAACGAAGAAGAAGGCCAACGGCGTCTTGGAGAATTGCGTCAGTTGACGCGCGGTGCGTTAGCTGAAATGCGTACCCTGCTGGTGGAACTGCGCCCGAACGCGCTGGTTGAAGTGCCGCTGCCCACTCTCTTACGTCAGTTGAGCGAAGCGCTGACCGGCCGCGCTCGCATCGATATCCAATTTTCATCCGAAGGCGAACGGGTGCTCCCCTCAGATGTGCAGATCGCCTTTTATCGCATTGCCCAGGAAGCGCTCAACAACGTAGTCAAGCACAGCAAGGCCTCACAGGCAGCAGTCATGTTGCGCCTGGGCGAGCAGGTGCGCTTGAGTATTACCGATGACGGGGCCGGTTTCGACCCGTCATCAGTGACCGCCGACCATCTTGGACTGAAAATCATGTGCGAGCGCTCGGATGCGATTGGAGCAAAATTCAACCTGTATAGCGAGCCTGGCGAGGGCACGCAGGTGACTGTGACCTGGCAGGTTTAGGAGATACTATGAGTGACGAAACGAAAATCCGTGTCATGATCGTGGACGACCACGCTGTGGTGCGTTCTGGGTTAGGAGCCTTTCTCTCGGTCATCCCGGACCTCGAGCTGGTGGGCGAGGCCGAGAGCGGGGACCTGGCTGTGGTACGCTGCGGCCACCTGCACCCAGACGTGATTCTGATGGACCTGATGATGCCTGGCACCGACGGTGTGACCGCCACGCGGCTCATCCGTGAACAATTCCCGGAGACGCAAGTCATCGCCCTGACCAGCTTCCAAGAAGATGAGCTGGTGCAGAATGCTATGCGATCCGGGGCAATTGGTTACCTGATGAAAAATGTCTCGGCGCAGGAGTTGGCGGCGGCTATTCGTTCTGCAAAGGGCGGCAAGATGACGCTTTCGCCTGAAGCGGCACTGGCCCTGGTGCACGCTACCCAGCAGGTCACTGAAACCGAAGTGCTGACCGAACGCGAACTGGACGTGCTGCGTTTGATGGTGGATGGTTTGAACAATGCAGAGATTGCCGAGAAACTGGTAGTCAGCTTATCGACGGTTAAATACCATATCAGCAACATCCTGATGAAGCTGGGGGTGGAGAACCGCGTGGCAGCGGTCACCACCGCGATGCAGAAAAAACTGGTGTAACTTTTTTCATTTGGACACCCCCGCCAACATTCGGTGGGGAAACGGATGGGATGGATTTGAACAGATTGTTTCCGCAAATCATGGAAAACGTCCATACTCTCCGTGAAATCCGTGTCCGGTTATGTATATCCTATCCACTTGACCAGGGGGAAGACTCATCGTAAGACGGGTGTATTCGTTTGTCCATCAATGTAAACTGGGGACAGAATGAAAACGAAACCACCCCGAATCCTGCTGGCTGATAAAAACCAAGACTCACGATCCGCGCTGGCGCTCCTGCTGGAGACCCGCCTGGGTGCAACCATTGTTGGGGAAGCACCCACGATGGAATCCTTGCTGGAGCAGGCTGCAGCAACCTATCCGGATGTCCTGCTGCTCGATTGGGAATTGCCCGGGAAACCGGAAGCAGACCGAATTGTCGTATTACGAAGCGTAGCGCCTGGGGTACAGGTGGTCGTGATCAGCGCACGCCCAGAGTCCGCAGCGTTG
This sequence comes from Anaerolineales bacterium, assembly GCA_050115035.1. Classification (GTDB taxonomy): domain Bacteria; phylum Chloroflexota; class Anaerolineae; order Anaerolineales; family Villigracilaceae; genus JAABUE01. The sequence continues at coordinate 3,311 of JASFRG010000298.1, forward strand.
GCAGTCGGGGCCGATGCCTTTGTCAATAAATTCGATCCGCCAGAGTATATCCTGGCTGTTCTTTCAGAAAGGAGCAACAAATGACCCGCATTTTGATCATCTTCTCTTTAGCTGCCGTTGTATTGTCAACTTTAAGTATGCCTTTCCTGGTGCTGCATCCCGGTCAGTTGGTGTTGGGAGGCCAGCATCACATTACCTCTGATACTCCCTTGTCAAAAAATGTGAGCTTCTATTTTGCCCAGGTGAAGATTGATGAGGATGCAAAGGTGGAGGGCCAAATCTTTCTGTACAGCAGCACATTAGATATACGGGGAACCGTGACCGAGGATATCCATGCCTTTGAAAGTGACCTGACTTTGCACGAGTCTGCGCATGTGGAGGGCGAGATTGATCAGAACGATCTCATCCACTGGACGCTTTTATTACCTGCGATCGTGCAGATTCCTTAATCAAGAGGGTTTCTCATCATGAATCATAATGAAAAAGGATCTATGAAATGAAAACTACTTCAGTTCCATCTCCAATCAATTTGAACATTATTTTGCCTGCCCTGCTGATTGCCGCTGTTGTTTTCATTGCGGTGACTGGGAAAAAAGTCCCCATGCTCTCTAATGCACGCGTGGCAATGGGAGCCGTGCTGGTGTTGGGTATGGCCATGTGCACCAGCGGTATTGGACGGGTGGCTGCTATTCAGCAATGGACGCATCCACTTGCTATTCTTGGTTACCTGCTCGGGGCTTTGATCCTGGTGATCGGGTTGGGTGTTGTCTTCGGCTGGAAATTGCCTTACATCCAGAGCGATGCGCAGGCTATCCTGATTGTCGCTGTTCTGGTGGGCGTAAAAGTCGTGAACACGCTTGTGCATAGCTTTCTCACATCCGGT
>JASFRG010000299.1:0-4185 GCA_050115035.1 Anaerolineales bacterium
GGCAGCAGACTGGGCTGCTTCATGTTGTATTCTTTGAAGGTTACTTTTCCATTGTTCATTCCCCCTATTGTATTAAACTTTTCCCGTTTTGAGGAGGGGGCTGCCTAAAACTTTTTAGACAGCCCCTAACCAGCGCCGCTCCACAAGGAAGGACGTACTATTTATTAATAGACCTATTGACCTGTTTGACCGGAAAGACCAACCACCGTATCAGACCAATTTCTCCAACAACTCTATCGCGTCGCGCACACGCTCCAGCACTTTCTGACGTCCGATGATCTGCATCGTCTCGAAAACAGGCGGGCTGACTTGCTGTGCGGTCAGCGCACTACGCAAGAAACCGAATACATGACCGGCCTTCAACTCCAGTTCGGCTGCCAGATCGCGCAAGGGTTGGTTGGCCGTTTCCTCACTGAAATCCGGCAGTGAGGCGATCAACATTTCAACCCGACGAGCCATCTCGAGAGTTTGTTCCGCCGTCATTTTCCTGCCAATGAGCGACTCCGGCTCAGGTTGCACTTCATCCAGGAAGAAGAACCCGCCCATCGCAGGCGCATCCGTCAATTTTGCCAGCCGCACCTGCAACACAGAGGCGACCTGCTCCAACTTTTCCTTGTCATCAACCACATAACCCACCCCTTCGAAGATAGGCTTGATACGTATGGCCAGATCAGCTACATCCAGCTCACGGATGTATACGCCGTTGAAATGATCCAGTTTGCTGTAATTCAAAGCGGCCGGTGCCGGGCTCAACTTCTCGATACTGAACTTCTCGATCAACTCATCCATCGAGAATATCTCGGTCTTATCGTCGTAACTCCAACCAATCAGCGCAGCCCAATTGACGACCGCTTCAGGCAGGTAGCCCATCTTCGCAAAATCCGCCAGAAAGATCGGTTTCCCCGCCTCGACCAACGCTTCAGTATCGCGCTTGCTCATCTTGCCTTTGCCGTCCGGTTTCAGGAAAATGGACGGGTGAACCCAAATAGGCTGTTCCCAGCCAAACGCGTTGTAAATATGTCCGTGCAAGGGAAAAGTCGGCAGCCACTCCGAGGTGCGCAGGGCGTGCGTGATCTTCATCAAGTGGTCATCCACCACCACCGCCAGGTGATAGACCGGCAAGCCATCCGATTTGACCAGGATGTAGTCATCCAGAGAAGCGTTTTCGACCGTGATATCGCCCCGAATCGCATCCGTGACGGTTATCGTCCCTTCGCGGGGCATCTTGAAGCGGATGACATGCGACGCGCCGTTCGCGATCTTTTGGTCTGCTTCCGTTAAAGCAAGCTCCCGCGTCGGACAGATATCCCGGTGCTGCTGGCGGACGCGTTTCTCCGCATCCCCATCACTTTTCTCCTCGGATTGGGCGCAGAAGCAATAATAAGCATGTCCACTTTCAACCAACTGCCGGGCATATTTGGCATAGATCTCACGCCGTTCTGTCTGATGATAGGGACCATAATCTCCGCCCACATCCGGGCCCTCGTCCCATTCCAGACCCAGCCAGCGCAAGCCCGCCATCAACTCTGCTTCAGCGCCCTCCACAAAGCGGCTCTGGTCGGTGTCCTCAATACGTAAGATAAACTGTCCACCCGTTTTCCGGGCCAGCAGATAGTTGTACAAAGCCGTGCGGCCGCTACCAAGATGGGTGCGTCCCGTCGGTGAGGGCGCAAAACGCACCCGTGCAGGTTTCGATGATTCTTTCATGAGGCTCCAAGTTTGGACACGGATGATATGGAAAACTTACGGACTTCTTTCCATAAAACATAGATATTTATCCGCTTCTCCGTGATTTCCGTGTCCAAAAAATTATTCCAATTAAGCAATATTAATCAAAAATCCAACGATTTGTGGCGCAATGCCACGCTTTCAACAAGTCCAATGCCCAGCATCAACGAAGTGAGACCACTGCCTCCGTAACTGATGAACGGCAACGGCAGCCCAGATACAGGCACGATGTTCATATTCACGCCAATGTTGATTGCTCCCTGGAAGAATATCAGGGTGGCAACGCCATAGGCAATGGTCGCGCCAGATACATCCCTGGCATGCTGGGCCGCGCGCAAACAACGCCAGATAATAAATGCCAGGATAAGAATTACAATAATACCGCCAACCATGCCAAACTCCTCGGAGATGGCCGAGAAGATAAAGTCGGTGTGGCGTACTTTCAAAAAACGCAACTGGGTTTGCGTTCCCTGACCGTATCCTTTCCCAAACAAACCTCCAGAACCGATGGCGATCAGAGCTTGCTGCACATTGTAGGTTGCGCCGAAGGTTGCATCGGGGTCTGGCAAAATAAAGTTCGCGATACGCTCCTGCTGGTATTCCTGCATAAAAGGAATCCTAATTCCAAAGAAGGTCAAGACAACAAGCGTACCAAAAGCGGTAAGGCCAGCGGTCCCAAAAGCAATAAGATGCTTAAGTTGCAAGCCGTTCAACCAGAGTAACACAATCCAGATTACCGAGATCACGACCACGTTACTCAAATTTGGCTGCAGCAAGATCCAGATGGTCAGACCCCAAACCCATGCCAGACTGAACGCGATCCAACGCAAATCACGCGGGCGTTCATTGCTTTTTTCGAAATAGCGCGCCAGGATCAAGATAATGACGATTTTGGCAAACTCTGTCGGTTGTACGAATAACACGCCTACAGTGAACCAGCGAGCGGCGCCAAACACTGCTTGCGCGCTGAGGAACAATGCGAATAACATGATCCCCATGACAATGTAAATCGGGATATATAAGGAAATCCAATAGCGGTAATCAATCGCGCCAACGACAAAGATAACCACCAGACCGGCCAGCGCAAAATAAATCTGGCGATTGATTAACGGTAATAACTCTTCGTTCCCGGCCACAGCGGAACGAATCATGGTTGTCCCGAACGCGGTTGCCAGTACAATCGCGCCGAGCAGCCAAAAATCAAAATGTCGCCACGAAATGTCGCGCAGCATTAAATTTACCCGCTACGGCGGCGCGTTACGCTCCTGAGGGGAATATCTGCCACCAAACGTTGCTCACGTCCTTCACGCTCCACATCGATCCGTACAGCGTTTGGGTCAATGTCCACGTGACGCGAGATAACCGCCAAAATATCATCGCGGAGCGCTTCCAACTCCACCTGGGTAATATCCGTGCGGTCATGTATCAGAACCAGTTGCAGGCGCTCTTTCGCACTTGACGCGCTTCGTTTCCGGCCGGTGAGACGTTCGAAAAATCCGCCCATTTTACCGCCTCCCCGCCATGCGCTGAATGCGCGCCCATAAACTGCCACGGCTATCCAAGTCCATGAAAGGCACATCCTTACCCAGCAAACGCTGAGCGATATTACGGAAGGCCTGTCCAGCCATGCTTTTTGTTTCGAGAGCAATTGGAGCGCCGCGGTTTGTTCCTACGATGACAGTCTCATCTTCAGGGACGATACCCAGCAAGCGAATGGCCAGCAAATCAATCACATCTTCTGCCGAGAGCATGTCGTTATTTTTGACCATGCCTGGGTTGAGGCGATTAATAATTAGTGAAGGGCTGCCCTTCTCCTCCGCTTCAAGCAGACCTATGACCCTATCCGCGTCACGGACGGCGGATACTTCCGGATTGGTAATTACCAGAACCTGGTCGGCAGCCGCAATCGCGTTCCGAAAGCCGCGCTCGATGCCCGCAGGTGAATCGATCAGAACCCAGTCTACTTCGTTACGCAGCTCATCTCCCAGCCTGACCATATCGGAGGGCGACACAGCACTCTTGTCACGGGTTTGAGCCGCGGGAATCAGGTAGAGATCAGGAAGTCGTTTATCGCGGATCATGGCCTGTCGTAAGCGGCAGCGTCCCTCGATCACATCCACGATATCATAGACAATGCGATTTTCCAACCCCATGACAACATCCAGGTTGCGCAAGCCAATATCACCATCGATACAACAAACTCTGGCACCGTTGAAAGCCAGTGCGACCGCGATATTGGCAACAGCAGTGGTTTTACCTACCCCGCCTTTGCCACTTGTCATCGTTATGATTTTTGCACTCATTCACACTTCCTGTACTTTAGCTTGGCTGCCATGGTTCGGACTGTAATTTTCCGTTTCCGTTGAGACTGGCAACTTCCGGTCGTGCCTCTTTTTGCGGTTCAAGAACAGCGGAAACTTCTTTAGCGATACGCAATTGTGTTGGTGAAAGATCCAG
>JASFRG010000300.1:0-4170 GCA_050115035.1 Anaerolineales bacterium
CCCGGCAATTGATCCGGCGGCTGTTGAATTTGATTGAGAAATTGTCAGCGGATGTGCGTGACTTGCAAGCGGAGAATCAGGCCTTGCGAGACGAGATCAACCAACTGAAAGGGGAGCAGGGCAAACCTGTCAACGACAATTAGAAATGGACATGGCGACAATTAGAAATGCCCATGAAAAAGAACACGGAAACAAACGTGTGAACGAAAGCCTGCGTTCGCCAAAGCCTGAAATACGTGGTCTGGAAAGAGCGCAAAGCCTTTGTGGCTGATCTGAAAACTGTCTACCAGGCAGCCACCCGCGAAAAAGCCGAAGCCAACCTGCTGCAACTGGAGCAGACCTGGGGCAGCCAGTACGGTGCGGCTGTCCGTTCATGGCAAAATAACTGGGAAGATCTGGCAACCTTCTTCGAATTTCCCAAGGAGATCCGCCGTCTGATCTACACCACCAACTCCGTGGAAGGCTATCATCGCCAACTGCGAAAAGTGATCAAGACCAAAGGCTCGTTCCCGACCGAGCAGTCTGTGAGAAAATTGCTCTACCTGGCCACCCTGAACATCACCAAGAAATGGACCGCTCCCATCCGGAACTGGCCCTTGATCCTCAACCAGTTAGCCATTCGCTTCGAAGATCGGATGCCTGTATGATACACTCCTGCCATCTGCTTCCCCATTTTAGCCCTCACCTTGCGGGCCTCAAGGGAAAAAACACCCTTGACCCCCGCTGCGGCTCAGGCTTTTTTCCGGGAAGCGCTGGCAGGAAAAATGTCAGTTGTGAATGTCCCATTTACACAAGATTTCTGACATACCCAACAAAAATGAAAGAACGCACTCGCAAAGCCCGCAAGAGGCATCACAAGCCGAAAGGACGCCCCCCGAAAGCGCCTGAACCCGGAGCGCGGGATAAAGATCAATATAACTTCACCGATCCTGATTCGCGCATCATGAAGAACAGCACCAATGACGGCTTTGACCAACACTACAATGTGCAGGTAGCTGCCGATCAGGAGAGTATGTTGATCGTGGCTCATGGCCTCTCGAATCATCCCAACGATAAACAGGAAGCTCTGCCTACCCTGAAAGCGATGCCGGCTGAAATTGGAACAGCCAACGCGGTGGCGATGGACAATGGCTACTTCTCTGAAACCAACATTCAGGACTGTGAAAACCTGGGCATTGAACCCTATATTGCCACCGGACGCGAACCTCATCATCTCGATTGGCACACCTTTTTTCAGCAACAACCTGAACCACCCGCAGACGAGGCGAGTCCCGTCGTCAAGATGGCTTACAAACTCCAGAAGGAAGTCGGAAAGGCAATTTATCGTTTGCGCAAGTGCACCGTTGAACCTGTCATCGGGATCATCAAGGAAATCCTCGGCTTCCGTCAGTTCTCTTTGCGAGGCTTGTCAGCGGTGGCTGGAGAATGGTGTTTGGTGTGTTTGGCGTTCAATCTCAAACGCTTGCATACCTTGTACCTCGACCAGGGGCTGATTTAGCGCGCTCCAAGCCAACCAGAAAATGGAGACTTGCCCTTGAAACATGCTCTTTTACGCCTGGTTTGCTGTAATCAACGGCCTTTTCCGCTTTGTAGGACAGTTTGTGCCGAGAACATCACTTTCTCTCCGACAGGCTGCTAGGGGCGACTATACTGCAGTTGAAGAGTTTATTCAAAAGTTAGAGCGTATGGCTCAAGATTCCAATGTGCCCGCGTGGATTATGGGTTTGAGGGCAATCTGGCAGATACGATTATGGCTTGTGCAAGGGAAATTGGAACTTGCATCTCGATGGGCGGATGATCGTGAATTGAATACGGATATTGAGTCTCCACTACTTCAGGAAATTGATTTTTTTACTTTATTTGATTATATAGCCCTAACCAGGATATTGATCGCTCAAGATCAGCCAGATGAAGCCGCCAAACTTTTGGGGCACTTGCTCATCGTTGCAGAAAAAGGAGATCGTACTGCAAGTATGATCGAGATTCTAATACTACAGGCTTTGTCACATCAGAAACAAGGTAAAACAGATCAATCGATGTTTGCATTAAAGCGAGCACTCACACTCGCCGAACCAGAGGGCTTCATCCGCATTTTTGTGGATGAAGGCCCACCCATGGCACAATTACTGTACGAGGCACTCTCTCATGGGATCGCACCGGATTATGTTCAGCAATTGCTGAGATCGTTCCCAGTTGAAGAAACAGAAAAACCTAACACGCCGCAACCACATGGACCCAATTCCGAATTGATCGAGCCGTTGAGCGAGCGTGAAATCGAAGTGCTGCAACTCATCGCGCAGGGTTTATCAAACCGGGAAGTAGGTGATCGCTTGTATCTCACGCTCAACACTGTCAAAGCCCACAGCAGGACAATTTATAGCAAATTGGGAGTTAACAATCGTACCCAGGCAGTCGCAAAGGCCAGGTCTTTGAGGATAATATAGGGTAACTGATAAAAACTCACTCAAGTATCACTGCGCCACTCTAAGTAGTGGCGTTTTGCTTATCCTTACCTATGTCCAAATTAACACTCCGGTTAACCCCTTCGGGGTATGACAGAAGTCTGCTCCCCGGTTATTCTGAATATGGAAGATGTCATCCGAAATTAGTTGAGAAGGAAAAAAAACAAAATGAAATCGTTCATCAAACAAAATCAAATCAGTATCTTTTTTGTCGTAACTTTGCTCATCGGTTGGCTGCCCTGGTACGCGGGCCAAGGCAGCATTATTATCGCAGCGCCATCGATCGCCGCGTTGATTGTGGCCCTTCTGGCTGATGGCTGGACAGGAGTTTTGGACATACTACGCAGGCTGGGGCGCTGGAAGGCAAATTGGCGCTGGTACGTTTTCGTTCTATTCTCACCCGTAGTGCTCTACTTCCTGGCAGTTGGGGTACATGTCCTTTTGGGAGGAACGGCGCCTCAATTTCCTATGCTTAGAGAGAATCAACAAATGGTCTTGATGGTTTTTGTATTCTTTCTGCTGCCCTGGCAATCCAGCGCCTTCCTGGAGGAGATCGGTTTTCGCGGCTACGCCCTGGAGAAGCTGCAAAACAAATTAGGCCCACTGGCGGGAACACTCATCTTGGGAGCCTTCTTTGGTGCCTGGCTGCTGCCAGAGTTCTTTCAGCCTGTTTCATTCCAGTATTCCATGGGCGGGCTGCATTTCTACCCGTGGTTTATTCTGACAGAGATTGGCTGGTCTATTTTGATGACCTGGACCTATAACAATACCAACAAGAGTTCGTTGATCGCTGGCTACCTGTTTCACACGATGTTCAACACCTGGTCCCTCATCTTGCTGACCAACGCCATCCTAGGCGAATCACCCGCAGCGTTTGATACAACCTTGTTCATTGTCGCGAGTGTAATCGTAGCCCTGGCGGGGGTAGCTGTGTTGGTTGTAACCAAAGGGAAACTTGGCTTCAATCCAGAGGGCGAAACTGGAGAGGCATAAACTATCAACTGATACAGCCTCCTAAAGCTAAACGGGCTGGCGAATAGCAGCCCGTTTTTTGATTCCACAATTAACCCTCTGATTAACACCTTCGGGGTATGACACCAGGTCATCCACCTGCTATTCTGAAAGCATAAGGTTCTACTAATTGCAAACTAAACAAAAGGAGAATGACAATGGACGTAAATAAGATCATCCAACTGGTCTTGAAGGTTGTTGCAATGGTAATGGGGATCGCCAGCATTGTGATGGGTTTTATCCCCAACGCAGCAGATATAGATACCCACATCACTCTTCTTAGTATCGGGCTCTTTGCCCTCGCTCTGGCAGCCCTGCAGAAAGAAGAATAGCAAGATTATGCGCCTGGTCTGTGGAGACATTGACTTTACTGACCATATTGATCAAATTGAAAACGGAGCTTTAGTTTCGCCAAAGATGGCGATTGAACCTTAAAAACATCCACAAAAAAACGGCAGATATTCGCTGTCCAGGAATGGCAAAGCCGGAAGGCTATTGACTGCCTTCCAATTGTCATCTGTGAGGTCCGGCGTCAAACGATCGCCCAGGGTGAGGCGCTGAACACTTCCTGTACACAAGTCTCGATCTGCTGTGGTTGCGCATATGGCCGCAGGACCGAACGCAACAGATTTTGGAAATGTTCGAGGCGATGCAAACGAATGAAGTCTGCCAGGGTAGCCTTGGGGTGATTTTCGGA
>JASFRG010000301.1:0-4162 GCA_050115035.1 Anaerolineales bacterium
CCATCATCACGAACTCGCCTTTATCCTGCCAGGCTGAAATGCGCTCCGCTTTCTCTTCGGGAAGCAGAGCCCCGCCATAATCTGCAATACCAACCTTCCCAGCGATAGCCTGTGTCGTTCCCGGGTTATCGCCGGAAAGCAGCGTTGTGCGGATGCCCGCTTCCTCCAATCGTTGGATGGCTTCTGAAGCGGATGGATTAGGCGTATCGCTAATTGCAATGAATCCGAGCGTTTGCTCTTTCGTTCCAACCCAGACCAGGGTTTCACCCTGCCGGATGTGCTCTTCGGCTGACTCAATATTATTGTTGCTCTCATCCACGTTCAGGAAACGCCCCGATCCAACCCGGACCCTGGAATTGCCCGACTCACCGACACGTGCGCTTACTCCCATGCCGCGCTCCATTTCGAATTCGCTACTTTCGGGTAACTCCTCATGATTAGCTTCCAGAATGGCTTTGGCTAATGGATGTTCAGAATACTGTTCAACGGCCGCGGCCTGACGGAGCAAATCCTCCCGGCTGTGCCTATTCGAAGATACAGGGACGACCTCAACCACGCTGACTTGCCCGCGCGTAATCGTCCCTGTCTTGTCGAAGACCACGCGCTGTACTTTGTTAGCAGACTCAAGGAGAATTGGATTGCGCAACAGCAGACCTGCACGCGTGGTGCGTCCCAGAACCACGGTCATTGCCAGAGGTGTAGCCAGTCCTAAAGCGCAAGGGCAAGCCACCACCAGTACCGCCACAGCCGCCAATAACGCACGCGAAGGTGTGTAACCGCTCAGCCACCAACCTATCGCAGTGATAATCGCCACCCCCAAAATTCCGAATGCAAAGAACGTGGAGGCCTTATCCGCCATGCGTTGGATGGGCGGTTTGGCGCTCAGAGTTTCTTCAACTAGTTTTGTGATCTGTGCCAGGCGGGTTTCCCCTGGGGGTTGTGTCACCCGGCCGGTTATAGCGGAATCAGTTACCAAGGTCCCGGAAAGAATCGTATCGCCAATCGATTTTTCGACCGGGGTAGATTCTCCGGTCAACAAGGCTTCATTGACCGCTGCCTGTCCATCCAGAATCTCGGCGTCCGCCGGGACGTGGTCCCCCGGCTTGACCAGGATTACATCGCCCACTTGCAAGTCCTGCGCCTGGACAGATTCCCAATCATCGCCGTTCCGCTTCCAGGCTTTGTCAGGCTGCAAATGCAACAGGCTGCGGATGTCTTTGCGCGCCTGCGAGCCTCCCAGAGATTCCAGATAACGCCCGAGCATGATGAAGGTTGTGATCATTGCAACCGAATCGAAATAAGCTTCCCCGCTGCCTGTGAGAGTCACATAGACACTGTAACAATAAGCGGACAGCGTTCCCAGAGCGACCAGGGTGTCCATCGTAGCCGTGCGAGCGCGCAGAGCACGCCAGGCCCCTTTCAGGAACGAAATGCCACCCACAAATAACACCGGCGTTGCCAGCGCCCATGTCAGGTATTGGAGTTTGCGCACATCTTGAGATGCAAATTGTCCCGCCGCATATAAATGATAGAGTTGGGTCAGGTAGAGCAGCATGACCTGCATGCCGAAAGCCGCAGCGGTAATCAATTGCAGCAAAGTACCTTCCTGTTTGCGCTCGGCTTCTTTCTCAGCTTTGTCATTGATCGGACGCGCATGGTACCCCAACCGGTCCAGTTCTTTCAGGACGCTTTGCGGATTGACCAGCTTGGGGTCATATTGGATGCGTCCGCGTTCGGCTGCAAAACTGATGTCCGCCGATCTGACGCCCTCTGTATTACGCAATACCCGTTCAGCAGCCGTAGCACAACCGGCACACCACATTCCATCGATGGTGAAATGTGTATTTTCATCTGCCGAAAAAATATCCTGCGCTAAGGAGGTCTTCTTCTCGTGCTTAGGTTTGACCTTTTCCAGCATGTCATTTTCATAAGCCTGTTGGTAGGCACGCGCGCAGCCCCCACAACAAAACTTCTTTTCTTCCCCACCAATATTTTGGACAACCGGCTGCCCCTCAATAGGATCGCCGCATAGCGCGCATTTTTCTGGTGTCATGATCCGTAAATTCCTGAATAAATAATTATGATAATTCCATAGCTGCCCTGAGATGAAATTCTCAGGGCAGCCACTTGCTTATATCACCTTTCAGGTGACTTCCTCATAGATTCGCACCCGAAGGGCTTCTTCATTGATATGGGAAGCAAATTCCGTAAGCGTTTTTTGTTCAGCTAACGTGGAGTTTTTGTGATTTTCCAGATCTTCCCATCTCTCCCATACGCTTTGAACGACAAGATAGGTGTTATCCGGATTGTCTATGGAGTACATTGCTCTCGAAGTGACATAACCTGGCTCGCCAGGTAACAAGGTGCGCAAATACCCGAGCACACGTTCCAAAGGTTGGCCGATTTGCAACTGGCTCATTTGTTTTTTGTTAATGTCAAAGCTCACCTCGTAAATGTAAGCCATATCAGCCTCCCTTCGGTGTCCAGAACACGATCAGATAGATCAACCACCACAGGATGATCCCTGGTAATGCCCATTTGACAATGGTAGGCATCCCCCCTCCGGCTTCTTCAATCTCACCGGCAAAGCTGTCAATATATCCATCTGGTCGAATCTCTTCATGCTCGCCAGTCTTTTCCTGTGGACGATGTCCCTTACTGCCCGGCTTCACCCTTGGACGATGTGGCCAGGCCAGAGTGATGGCAAAGATAAAAAGTACCACCGATCCTGCGATGACTGCCAGGATCTCTGGCCAGAGTTGCACAACATTCTCAGTCATTTTGACCTCCTTTCTGGTGCGGCCATGGTTCAGGTTCACGTTCTTCCAGCATCTTGTACTTTGCTTCTTCGATATTCTTGAACTGGCCATTTCGCCAGCCCCAGATCAAGAATATGACGCCAGTCAAAGCAACCAGGATCATCCAACCAACTACAACCCATAATCCAAGTGGCATCATTATCCACCTCCTTGCGCGTTGCTGGTAAGGTTGTTCAAATAAACAGTGATATCCCAGATTTCTTCTTCGGTCAGAGACCAGCCAAATGGGTACATGATGCTATCGGGGACTCCTTCATGGATACGCCAGTTGATATACTGTTCGCCCATATTCTCAGGAAACGCTGCCGGGCCTTTACTGGCATTCTCTTTTGTTCCGGGTCCATTCCCCTCACGATCTGCTCCATGACAGGTAGCGCAGTATTGTGCGTATAACTTCTTGCCATGGTCTTCTGAAATTGAGTGGCCTTCTGATAAAAACACATCGCTGCTGACAGTGGCATAACTTACGGGAACCTGGCCACTTCCATACACACTGGATGTAACAGGTTTTCCCATCATCGCTGCGCCCATCAGATATTGGATGGCATTCCAGCGTTGATTGATGGGAAGCCACTCGCCCCAGACGGGCATGGCGGTATCCTTGATCCCAAAGCTGACTTTTGCCAGATGCTCTCCCTGCGCTTCGGGTTGCATGCTCATGCCTGCCATACTGCGGAAATCAGCGGGCCGCGGGTTCAAATATTGTCCATCCCAACCACTGCCATCCAGCGCCAGTCCATGACAGTGGGCACACTGCTGCAGGAAAACGATCTTACCGCTCTCAAAGGATACATCTGACGGAAAGCGCATCTCATTCTTGTAGAAATCCGGATAGATAAAGGTGTTGCTAGATTTGGGTTCCGGTGGCCTGTCCTGGGTCTGGGTGAAGATCGTGCGGATGAAGTAGACTAGTTTCCAGCGATCTTCTTCGTCGTATTCGACTTTCCAGGCTGGCATAGCTGTCCAGGGCACGCCCTCACTGATGCGCCAGAAATAATCCGCATCGGTATAGTCCCCATAGCTGCCATCACCGAAATCGGGAGGTCCCGGTTGAAGGTAGAACCGATAGGGCCCACTTCCTCGACCAGCGTCACCGTGACAGGTCATACATTCGCGAGTGAAAATCGCTTTCCCCTCGTCCAGGTTCTCGACCGTTGGCTGGAGCGGATTGGTCAGGTTGGCGTAAGAGCCGCTCGGATCGCCTTCGTCTGGATCGTGCATCACCGGTCGTGCAAAAACGTTCTTAACATAGCGGATAACCTTCCAGCGCTCATCTTCTGTCAAACTCTCTTTCCATGGCGGCATGACCGTGCCCTGAATGCCTTCTGAAACGTGCCAGAACC
>JASFRG010000302.1:0-4161 GCA_050115035.1 Anaerolineales bacterium
GATGGGGCCGTTAGCACGTTCGTAGAAGGGCGGGCCGACGGTCACTTTTTGGCCGGTGAACAATTCAGAGATGAGGGGGAAGATCACGCCCCAGAAGCAGACCACCAGCACGCTCAAGAAGAGCAGGTTGTTGAGCAGGAAGAAGGCTTCGCGCGAGAGCATGGATTTCATCTCGGTCTCGGACTTCAATTCGGGCCAGCGCCAGATCAGCAGGGCAATCGAGGTAATGAAAGTCACACCGATAAAGCCAAAGAACATCGGGCCGATGGCGCTCTGGGCAAAAGCATGCACCGATGAGAGCACGCCGGAACGGGTCAGGAAAGTGCCGAAGATGACCAGCGAATAGGTCAGGATGATCAGAATCATGTTCCAGTGTTTGAGCATGCCCTTGTGTTCCTGGATCATGACCGAGTGCAGGAAGGCGGTACCCGTCAGCCAGGGCATGAAAGCCGCGATCTCGACCGGGTCCCAGCCCCAGTAGCCGCCCCAGCCGAGCACATCATAGGCCCAACGCCCACCCAGCACCAGTCCCAGAGATAGGAACAGCCAGGCCCACAACGTCCAGCGACGCGTGAGACGCGTCCAGCGGTCGTCGGTGCGGCCGGTGACCAGGGCGGCGATGGCAAACGCGAAGGGGATCACGAACGAGACAAATCCCAGATACAGCATGGGGGGATGGATGACCATGCCGGGATGCCGCAGCAATGGATTAAGGCCATTCCCATCTTGCGGAGTGACGAGCACGCCGCCGGCAGGTTTGAAACTGTAAGATTCGACGCCTGCGGCAGTCTGGTAGAAACGCGCGAAGGGGTTCTCGTTGAAGAAAATATTCAGGGAGAGGAAAAAGGCCAGCGTAATCGAAGAGACCACGATCACCCAGGGCAGGAATTCAAGGTCCCGCTCCCATTTGCGCAAGGTGACCGCGGAGGTGAAGGCCGAAAGCAGCCAGCCCCAGAAGAGCAGGGACCCGGCCTGTCCGCCCCACCAGGCAGTAATCTTTAGATAAGTCGGCATGCTGCGGCTGGTCACTTCATAGACAAAGGAAACGTCAAAGCGATTGTTGACCAGCAGGAAGATCAAAATCCCCGCTGCTAAAGACAACAGGGGGAATGTAAGCAATTGCGCGCGCCGGGCGCTTTCCACCATTTGGGCGGATTTATTTCTTTCACCGATAATAGCAGCAATGACGCTGTACAGCGCCACTGCAAAAGTTACGATAATAATGCTAAAGCCAAAATCTGCAAGCATGTTTACTCCAATTAACTAAACCTGACAGGTCTTTGCGAAGCACCCCGTAACGAAGAGGAGGGGCAAGACCTGTCAGGTTTTATAAACTAACCTTCACTCTGTTCGGGGACTGCCTCTTCATATTTCGTCGGGCATTTGAGCAGCAGTTCGTCTGCGTAGAAGACGCCGTCATCCCCGAGATGGCCGGTCATGATGGCCTGGGCTTCATCACGCAGCAAGTCCGGTTTTGGACCTATGTAGACGACTTGCACGCGGTTGCGTGTCGGGTCGATGACTGCTTCGTGCAGCACAAAAGCCAGCCCGCCTTGCGCTTCGATATCGGCATTATCTCCGGGGACATGCGCGACTTCGAATGAAAGGGTCAGCGTATCCGCATCGTATTGGATCGAGTCGCCAACCACCGCGCCGGATGCACGCAGGCTTTTGCCGGTCACATCTGAGCCTTCAGCTTTGAGCTCATCAATGGTCATAAAATATTCTGCGCTGGCCTGTGTGGACGAAGCGATCAGGTAAACGACCGCCGCCAGAATGAGCAGACCGCCCAGGATGAATTTAGTTCGCTGCATTGCAATACCTCCGTAAAAGAGTAAATATAAAATGATTGTGTACTTTTTCATTGTACACATAGAGATTAATACAGGCTGAGAAGCGATGGGAAAAATGTCATAAAATTCCCCCAATTTTGTCCTAATTAACAAAAGAGACTGTCACTTTTGTTAATTACTTTTGCTCACGGGTGTTCTACTTACCCTGCTACGGTCAGTGTAATAAATTCAGTAAATCACAGATTACGCGGAATGCAGACTTCAGTCTGCGATTTACTGAAATTGCCTGTTTCGCAGGATCAGAAACCCTGCAAGAGCATATTGGAAAATGACTGTCACTTTACAATTTATTTACTCCAACGAAATCAAGCCTGTTTTAATAGCAAACTTGACCAGCTCTGTGCGCGAGTGCATATTGAGTTTTTTCATGATGCGCTCGCGGTGGCGGGCAATCGTCTTTGGGCTGAGCCCGAGCTTCCTGCCGATGTCCTGATTGTTGAGCCCCTCCCCCACCAATTCCAGCACTTGGCGCTCGCGTTCGCTTAGGGTGTCCAGGGCTACCGCGTTTTTATTCTGCTCGTCTATTTTATTAGGGGAGGCTGTCCCGGCGGTTTTTACCAGTTGCTGGTAATCCTCCAGCAACCAGCGCGCCAATGCAGGTTGCAGGTAGACATGCCCGTTTGCCACTGCCTGGATGGCAGCGATCAACTCATCGGCGGCGGCTTGTTTGGTGATGTAACCTGATGCCCCCGCCTCCAACATTTTCATAAAATATTGTTTGTCGGCGTGCACGGTTAATACCAGGACTTGACAGTCGGGATATAAATCTTTTAGTTTCAGGGTGGCTTCGATGCCATCCATATCCGGCATGGTTATGTCCATCAGCACGATATCCGGCTGTGACTGCTTGGCTTTTTCCAGGGCCTGCAAGCCATTTTTCGCTTCTGCGATTACCTCGAATCCGGGTTGCGTCTCCAGAAAGGATCGCAAGCCGGTGCGCACAACATCGTGGTCATCGACCAGCATAAGTTTGATGGTGTCCATAGTATTCTCCTTGTTCAACTACCCGACTGCACAAAAAGATCCTGTGCCAAGTACCTCTACATAAAACATTCTTATTGCCTGTCTTCATTTTTACCGGACGCGAGTGGGACGACCACCTCAACAGTTGTCCCATACCCGGGCGCGGAATGCAGACGCAAAGTGCCACCAACCGATTCGACTCGTTCGCGCATGCCCTCTAATCCCCAACCCCGTGGCGGATGCAGCGGTTCGTTCGGATCGAAGCCCTTGCCTGCATCCAGCACCTCAAGCGTGACCGCTTCTGCGGCGTAGTTCAACTTAATGTTGGCCCGGTCGGTTTCCGCATGGCGAGCGACATTGGAAAGCGCTTCCTGAGCTACCCGAAAGAAAACGGTCCCGATCGGGGTGTCGAGTCTTTTTTGTGTCCCGATTACGTTCAGGGTGACCTGTATGCCATTGGGGGAGTACTCACCATCCAGCAGAGAGCGAATAGCGGGTACCAGTCCGAGATCATCCAATTGCGCCGGTCTCAAATCCCTGACCATCCGGTACAGCCCTTGTGACATCTGGCGGCTCAGGTCTTGTAGCTTGTCGACCGTTTTTTTCATCTGCTGCCTGCCTCTGGCATGTTCGCGCAAAGCAGCCAATTCCAGCGTGAAGGCTGACAGCACCTGGGAGGTTTCGTCATGTAATTCCCGGGCGATGCGTGCGCGCTCGTCTTCTTGCGCCTGTACCGTATGTCTTAATAATTCGCGGCGGATCTCTTCCTTTTGTTCCAATGCCTCCAGGCGGGATTGCTGAGCCGCATACAGTTGCATCCTGCGCTCTTCTTCCATGTATTGGGTGGCGCGCAGCAAACCAAAAGTGATCAAGATTGCCGTGAGAGTCCGGATCAATTGGATCGGGAAACCAGTGTAGGCTAGAAAAGCTTCTTCATTAAGATAGCGCGCCGGGAACATGTCGATTGGATGAACGAAGAGTTGAGTCAAAGTGTAAACACCGAATCCAAAGGCGGCAATGGAAAGGCTGGCGCTCAAATCAAGGCGTTCATTTTTACGCATTTCGCGTGCCTGCGCACGCAGCGCCATGGTAGCCAGCATAGCAGCCGGAACGGCCAGCAGGTAGCGACCGATTCCGTCCAGTAAATGGTCCAGGGGAATAGGCGTTTTTAGATAAGCGCTCAAGAGACTGATTGTGATGAATAAAACGTATGTGCCAAATATGCTATAGTGAATTCTAAGCCTGCCGAGGTTGTAAGGTGAAACCAGTATCAACATCTGGAAGCCGTATAAAAATAAAGCGGTAAAGGAAGCATACAAGAAACCGATTCTCAACCAGGGAATCC
>JASFRG010000303.1:0-4105 GCA_050115035.1 Anaerolineales bacterium
GAAAACATGACAGATTTCCGAACAAAAATACGCGAGCAAATCAAAGACAACGCCTTGCAAGCCGCACTGGATGCCAACGCCGAGCGCCGCGTACAGGGACGCATAGCCGCATTTGCCTCCCTGCCTGATTGGCAAGAACGCCGCCAGCGTGCACACGCCGTGCGCGCAGAAGTTATCGATCACCTGGACGAATACCTGGATGAATTTATTGCAAAGGTCACCGAAAATGGGATCACTGTCCACCGGGCAAAAGATGCGGCGGAAGCAACACAAATTGCACTTGGCATTGTCGAAAATTCACCGCGAAGAAACGAAGAACGCAAAGAAAACACTATTAATAATTCCATTCAATCTCGTTCAACCCTGGTCGCCAAATCAAAATCCATGGTGACTGAAGAAATCGAACTCAACCATGCCCTCGAAAGAGCCGGGCATCGGGTGGTTGAAACCGATCTGGGCGAGTACATCATCCAACTGCGAGGGGAAAAACCGGCTCACATCATCACGCCCTCTGTTCACATGCGCCGCCACGAAGTGGGGAAACTTTTTGAAGAGAAGCTGGGCATCCCTTACACAGATGACATTACCATCCTGACAAATACTGCCCGCAAAGAACTGCGCGAAGTTTTCTTGAACGCCGACGTGGGTGTCAGCGGCGTCAACT
Source organism: Anaerolineales bacterium (assembly GCA_050115035.1). GTDB lineage: Bacteria > Chloroflexota > Anaerolineae > Anaerolineales > Villigracilaceae > JAABUE01. Next base: position 665 of record JASFRG010000303.1, read on the forward strand.
TTGGTGTGGCCGAAGCCGGGACGCTGACCATCGTCACCAATGAGGGCAACGGGCGCATGGTCACTACCATGCCGCCAATTCACATCGCGGTCATGGGCATGGAACGCCTCGTCCGCAACCTGGACGATCTGTCCCTGATGCTTTCCCTGTTGCCGCGTTCAGCTACCACGCAGAAGATCAGCGTGTACACCCAACTGATTCACTCTCCCCTTAGCGACCAGCAAAAACATCTCATCATCGTCGACAACGGTCGCTCACATATGCACAACTCATCTCTGCGCGAAATGTTGTACTGCATCCGTTGCGGAGCCTGCCTGAACGCCTGCCCGGTCTTCCGCGAGATCGGCGGACATGGCTATCTGGGCCAGGATGGTTCTATCGCGCCATATCCGGGCCCAATGGGAGCCGTCGTCTCGCCGGGATTGTTGGGCGAAAACTACGTCCAACTGGCACAGGCGTCATCCCTGTGCGGGGCGTGCAAGGACGCCTGTCCCGTCGACATCGATCTACCCAAGCTGTTGACACGCGTACGGGCAGGGGAAAGCGAGGACCAGGGGAACTCGCTGCCCGCGCCAGTTAAATTGGGTTTGCAAGCTTATACCCGCGTCGCGACGCATCCGATCCTGTTTTCCCTTTCCCAGCGACTGGCCGGGCTGGGAGCGCTTCTCATTTCCCCCTTCTCAACCTGGTTGAAGTTCCCCGCATTTACAGGATGGGGTTACAGCAAGGATTTTCCGAGACCGGCTGCACGTCCGTTTCGGGCTAGATTCAACCGCGAAGCCACGAAGAGCGCGAAGGCTATAAAAATTGAGAAGCAAAAAACGGAGAAAGGAACAAAAAAGCAAGAAACATCAAAAGTTAATTTGATCGGACGCTTTACCGAAGAATTGCTGGCTTTGAATGGAAAAATCGTCATCTGCAAGGAGGCCGACCTGCCAGGCAAAATCATCGCTCTGCTTCGAGAGAAAAACATCGACCGGATCCAACGCTGGGATGAAGTTCCAGGGCTGGAAGAATCCGATTTAACGGTAGCAGGCATCTCGGTCCAGGGTGAAGCGGATGAAAACATCAAAGCCGGAATCACTGGTGCGTTGGGGGGCATCGCAGAGACGGGCACCATCGTCATCCAAAGCGGCAAAGGGCAGTCCCTAACCGCATCGCTGTTGCCTGAAATCCATATCGCGGTACTGCGTGCGTCTGACATCGAGGAGAACCTTGCGAAGTTCCTAAACCTTCACAAGGTTGAGATTTACCCGTCGGTAGTTTTAGTCAGCGGACCTTCACGCACGGCTGACATCGAAATGACCTTGACCATCGGTGTGCACGGACCTGGGGAGTTATACGTTTTTGTGATCAACTAGAAAAGTGCAACGCACTTGCGAAAAATATTGACAGGAGGGAACTATAAAACTATAATAGGCCAATAATTATTTTTTCATATTAAAAAAATAATTATCTGTCTACAATTTCTCCCTATTGATTACCCTATGACACAGGCAAATTTACAGGGCAGTAACATAAATTTAGTAAAGCAGCACAACCTGCATGTGATTCTCTTGAGTCTCTTGTACGAGCCTGTGCTATCACGCAGCCAGCTGGCCAAACATACCAACCTTTCCAATACAACTGTTACAAATTTAATATCTGAACTCATCGAGCAGGGCATCGTTACTGAAAAGAACGCCGCCGAGGATGAACAAGGAGAACTCCGTCCGGTGGGCCGTCCGCGCACGCGTATTTGCCTTGAGCCGAACGCTCGCTTTGTGATCGGCATTCACATCGGCGTTGGGACTTTTCGTGTGGCAATCACCAATCTGCGCGCTGAGATTGTCGACAACCAGGTTCTAAAGTTCAACATCAGCTCCCCTGCCCCGGAGGTACTGGAGGATATCGTCACTTCAGTTGAAAGGGTGATCGATCAAAGTGGGATGGATCGCAATAAAATCCTAGGGGTTGGCGTGGGTGCATCAGGATTGGTTGATTTCACCACCGGAGTCAATCTCTTAGCGCCCAACCTGGACTGGCATGATGTCCCTTTGCGCGAACATCTGCAAAACAAACTCCAACTCCCAGTGATCGTGGATAACAATGTGCGCACTATGGCCATCGGCGAAACATATTTCGGCGCAGGACGAGGGGTCGATTCCGTAGCTTTTGTATACGGAAGAATCGGTGTTGGGGCTGGATTGACCTTCAAGGGTCAGGTGTTTCGAGGCAGTTCCAAAGGCGCCGGGGAAATCGGTCATAACGCCATGCTGCTGCAGGGTGGCGAGCCCTGTCGTTGTGGCAATAGCGGATGTCTCGAAACGCTAGTCTCCGAACCTGTCATAGTTCGGCAAGCGGAGGATATTGCCAGGTTAAACCCGGACGGCATTTTGGCCAACATTCTCAATGGGAATCCAGACGATCCTGCCATCGAATGCGTCTTCGAAGCCGCCCGTCAGGGTGACAATCAGGTGCAAGAAATGATCGAAGAACGGGGATGTTATCTGGGGATCGCCCTGGCAAACTTGATCAACATGTTCAACCCGGAACTCATTTTACTGGGCGGAATATTTTCGCGCGGTGAAAGCTTATTCATAGAACCGATCACCCGCACAATCCAGCAAAGAGCATTTGGCGGATTGGGAAAAAACGTGCGCGTACAGGCGACCAGTTTTGGATGGAAGGCAGGCGTTCTCGGGGCAGCAGCCTTAGCCTTGCTACACTTCTTTTACCAGCACTCAGAAGATTGGTTCATTTAATCGAGGAACATTGGAAACACTACGAATCGCATTCCTACCATTAATCCGGCACACCTTTGATGTGCAGTTCGCCGGGCAAATGATCGACGAGGCGCGTGAAGCGCTGCATAAAGCTGGCTTCAACTTGGAGGAGCCCGAGCAATCGATCAGCGATCTTCCTGTTGCTCGAAAGACAGCCCAAAGGTTTTCAGAGATTCCTGTCGATCTGGTGCTTATCTTCCAGGCCACCTTTGCAGACAGCACGATGGTGGTTGAGTTAGTGCAGTCCCTCGATGCGCCAGTATTCCTGTGGGCGATTCCAGAGCCATGGACAGGAGAAAGATTGCGACTGAACTCTTTATGCGGGATCAATCTTGCCGGCCATGCGCTTACGCTTCGGAAACGTCAGTATGATTACGCCTATGCCATGCCGCAGGAAACCAAAGTCATTGAGAAGATCCGTGAACTGGCCATGGTGGGACGACTCCAACGGCGGCTCAAGCATGCGCGCCTAGGTGTGGTGGGAGAACACCCGGACGGGATGGACACCTGTCACCTGGATGAGCCCCGCTTGAAGGACACCTTCGGAGTGCAAATCCAGCATATTGAGTTGAAAGATGTCTTTGCCCGCGCTCGCGCAACATCGGAATCGGTCATCGCGCAGACTCGAACCCGGCTCGACACCCGCTTAGATAATTTGTCGAGTTTGGATCAAGCT
>JASFRG010000304.1:0-4062 GCA_050115035.1 Anaerolineales bacterium
TCAATCGAAGGCGCATCGCGCATATCGTCGGTGTTGGGTTTGAATGCCAGGCCCAACAGACCGATCGTCTTGCCTTTGACACCGCCTGTTATTTCTTCGACATGGGCAACCGTTTCTTTACGACGCTCGTAGTTCACGTCCATGACATCGTTCAAAATCCTTGGTTCGAGGCCTTTTTCTTCGGCCATATAGGCCAACGCCAGCACATCCTTGGGAAAGCACGAACCGCCCCAACCCAACCCGGCGTCCAGGAACATCGGGCCAATGCGTTTGTCATAGCCCATACCGGCTGCGACTTCCTTCACGTCCGCGCCAAGGACTTCGCAAATATTGGCAATTTCATTGATGAAGGAAATCTTGGTCGCCAGGAAAGCGTTGGAGGCATATTTGATCATTTCAGCCGTGCGCAGGTCGGTGATGACAATCGGCGCACGCAAGGGCAGGTGCAGCTGGGCCACTTTTTCGGCGGCATCCGGATGTAGTGAACCGAGCACCGTGCGATGAGGACTCATGAAGTCCGTGATGGCAGAACCTTCACGCAGGAATTCCGGGCATGAGACCACCCAGAAGTCAATCTGTTCGGGTTGAGCACCTTTTACAATGTCAGCCACCCAGTCTCCGGTCCCGACTGGAACCGTCGATTTGTTGATGATGATCAAAGGGCCAGTCATATTTTCCGCAATGGATGTTGCGGCCGAAGCAACATATTGCAAATCTGCCTCACCATTTACACCCGAGGGTGTCCCCACAGCGATAAAGGCAAATTCGGTCCCTTCCACAGCTTCCTTATAGGAGGTTGTAAACGATAATCGACCGGCTCCGACGTTGCGCTCAACCAATTCTTCAAGCCCGGGTTCGTAAATCGGCATAATGCCCTTTTTCAGATTCTCGATACGCTCCTCGTTTACATCCAGAGCGATAACTCGGTTTCCCAGGTCAGCGAAACAGGCGCCAGTCACAAGACCGACATATCCGACACCGACCACACAAATTTGTTTCATACATTTACCTCGCAATACAAAATTATATTTTCTGCCCTAAGCAGATTAGAACACAAATCATGATCATAAAGCTAAGTTTATTAGTTTTTCTTCTTTTTTTGTTTTGAATTCTTTAAAGTTCCCTCAACCAATCTGATCAATTGTCCCGCGTCATACGGCTTCGGCAAATAAGCATCCACTCCGGCATCTAATGCGCGCTGCCTCTCAATGGGCAGCGTGTGCACTGTCAGAGCAATCATAGGAATGTGTGCAGTTTCGGGGTCCTGCCGGATAAGTTTTGTAGCATTCCAGCCATCCATTTCGGGCAGAGACATATCCATCAGGATTAGATCGGGTTTTTGCTTGCGGGCAGCGGTAACCCCATCCCGCCCATTGACGGCCAGAAACGTATCATAGTCTGCCAGTCCAAGAATGGTGCGCACGAGTTCGTAATTATCCAGGTTGTCTTCCACAACTAAAATATGCCCTTTGCTCATGCTGGCTCTCCTGATATTAACTATACTACGGCTCATCGTATCCATCAATAACAGGTTGGTTAGGCATCTACACAGTTTGGCAAGGTGGAAGAAGAGTGTGGCATAATGCTCCCATGCGATTGCTTTTCGTGGCTGACGGCCGCTCCCCTATTGCCATCAACTGGATCCGATACTTCGTGGAACGTGGGGATGAAGTATATCTTGCCTCTACCTTTGCCTGTCAACCCGATTTGGATCTGACCGGGCTGGAGATTACCCCCGTGGCCTTCAGCGGGACTAAACGGCCTTCCGCTTCTTCGACATCCCGCCCCGCTTCTTCCCGCACCTTAAAACTGCGGACTGCAATCCGGCATTACCTCGGCCCCCTGACCATTACCCGTTCTGCCAAGAAACTGAGCCAATTTATCAAACGCGTCCAACCCGACCTGATTCACGCCATGCGCATCCCGTACGAGGGCATGCTAGCCGCTGATGCCTTTAACGGCATTCCACTTCTAGTCTCGGTGTGGGGCAACGACTTCACGCTGCACGCCCCTTCCACGCGGCTGATGCGCCATTACACGCGCTGGACCATGCAGGTTGTCAATGCGCTACATGCCGACTGTCAGCGCGACATCCGCCTGGCACAGGAGTGGGGATTCCCTTCTAAACGCCCCTCCCTGGTCGTCCCCGGTAATGGCGGCATCCGTACCGATGTTTTTTTCCCACCTGAAAATCCCGTTGAAGAGCCGGTAATCCTCAACCCGCGCGGACTGCGGGCCTATGTACGAAATGATGTTTTCTTTAAAGCCATCCCATTGGTGCTGAACGAGATTCCCAATGCACGCTTCCTGTGCGCTTCGATGGCCGGCGAATCACAGGTTAAAAATTGGATCGTTGAACTTAATATCGCTCAGTCTGTAGAACTTCTTGCGCCCATGCCGAACGAAAAAATGGCGGAAGTCTATCGCCGCGCGGCTGTGCTGGTCTCACCCAGCGTGCATGACGGCACACCCAACACCTTACTGGAGGGCATGGCCAGCGGATGTTTCCCCGTGGCAGGGGATTTGGAGTCCATCCGCGAGTGGATCACTGACGGAGAAAACGGTCTATTGACAGATCCGACCGATCCGCGCAAGTTTGCGGAATCCATTGTCAGGGGGCTGAAAAGCAAAAACCTGCGGGAACAGGCCGCAGGTCTGAATGCGAAGCGTATTGCGGAGGGGGCGGAATATAACGCCTGCATGTTACAGGCGTCGGCTTTTTATGAAAGAGTAATCCGCAATAATTAATCCGCGCTGGGGCGGGGAGCGCGCAGGTTTTCTAGGCGATCCTTGAGCTCGATGCGGCGCGTGTCCGCCGCATGCTGGATCTCGCCCATGAAATTCTGTCCGCGTTCTCGCAACTGCGCGCGCAGTTCATCGCCCGAATCGGGTGCCAAGAGCAGGGCAATCGTCGAGCCAACCAGAGCCCCAACAAAGGTGCCAATCAGGAAGCCAAACATCTTTCGCATGGTATCTCCTTACAAGATGATAGGTTTTGAAAAAGATTGTGTGTCAGAATAACAATCAAAGTGCGCTGAATCTATTATAGGCGAAAAAAGATTTTTGTGGAATAATAGTGCACAGACCGCGTGTATCTGCGAAGAACGCGACGGCGAGAAAATTATTGTTAGGTCAGAAGTGCGCGCCCCGAATAGGGGCAACTACTGACCACTCGATGCAGTTGTCCTGCATCGAGAACCAACTCAACGCAACGCCAAACACAGGGGGAAGGGCCAAAGCGGACTCTACCTTTTACTGGAGGGTACCATGTCTACAATTGCTCCAACTACTTTTACTGTGTCACAACAACGCAAAAAAGTGACCACACGCACGTTCCATGAGAAGAAGGAACGCGGTGAACCTATAACCATGCTGACCGCCTACGACTATCCTACCGCACTGGCGATGGACCAGGCCGGGGTCGATTCTATCCTGGTCGGCGACTCGCTTGGGATGGTGGTGCTTGGCTACGAAAACACGCTGCCGGTCACGATGGAGGAAATGCTACATCATTGCCGGGCAGTCTCGCGTGGCGCGAATCTGGCTCTACTGATCGGTGACATGCCATTTATGTCCTACCAGGTTTCTGTAGAAGAGGCCGTGCGCAATGCCGGGCGCTTCCTGCAACAGGGGAATATGGATGCGGTCAAGTTGGAAGGCGGACGCGAGCGCATCGAGGCGGTGCGTGCAATCACCGGGGCAGGCATCCCGGTCATGGGGCACCTGGGCTTGACACCACAATCGGTGCACCAGTTGGGCGGATTCCGTGCACAGGGCAAGACCGCTGTTGCCGCAAAACGTCTACTGGAAGATGCGCTGCTACTGGAAGAGGCCGGCTGTTTCGGTATCGTGCTCGAATCCGTTCCGGCACGACTGGCAGAACTGGTCTCGCAGCGTCTGCACATCCCCACTATTGGCATCGGCGCCGGGGTCGACTGCGACGGTCAGGTGCTGGTTACGCACGACCTGCTGGGATTGTTCGATCGCTTTACACCCAAATTCGTTAAGCAATATGCAGACTTCCACACGGCCATGCAAAACGCCTTTGCCGGTTATCTTGAA
>JASFRG010000305.1:0-4056 GCA_050115035.1 Anaerolineales bacterium
GACTCGCAACGTACAAATTTTATCTACTGGAAGTTATGTCCCTGAACGTGTCGTCACCAACGCTGAAGTCGATGCCCTGATGGGTGAATCAACCAATGAATGGCTACTTGCAAATGTCGGCATCAAGGAGCGCCACTGGATGTCCCCCGACCAGACCACATCAGATTTGATTGTGGAAGCCTCCAAAAAAGCACTCGAGCGAGCCGGTGTCTCCGCCGCTGACCTGGATATGGTCATCGTCTCGACCGATACACCGGACTATCTCTCCCCGTCTACATCGGTGGTTGTGCAACATAAACTAGGCGCGAACAATGCTGGGGGCTACGATGTCAATTCAGCCTGTGCGGGCTGGGTTATGGCGTTGGACCAGGGCGCGCGTTATCTGATGACCGAACCTTCTTATAAGTATATTCTTGTTGCGGGCGGATATGGCATGAGCCGTTTCCTGGACTTCAGCGACAAGAAGACTGCCAATCTGTTCGCTGATGGCGCGGGCGCGGTGGTATTAGGTGTAGGCGAGGATCAGGGATTTATTGGCAGCAATTTCCTGGCAGTAGGGTCTTTCCACGATGCGCTTGGTATCTACACTGGCGGCGCGTTCCGTCCCTGCACGCCGGAAAACATGGCCGAGTTTGGTGCACCCAAAGTTCAGTTTGTCAAGAAATTTCCTAAAACTTTCAATACCGAATACTGGCCCAAACTGATGCAGGGCGCGCTTGACAAAGGCGGGCTAAGCTACGATGATGTCGACCAGTTCTACTTCACCCAACTCAACCTGCGCACCATCGAATACATGATGGACTTACTCAAGCAGCCCATCGAGAAGACCCACTGGGTCATGGACAAATGGGGCTACACCGGCTCTCCCTGCGTGGTCATGGCGCTGGATGATGCCATCGACCAGGACAAAGGCCCCAAACCCGGCGATGTGATTTTGTTCTGCGCCAGCGGTGGCGGCATTACGATGGCATCGTCAGTTTGGAAGTGGACAAAAGAGTGATAAGTCATAAGTGGTAAGTGGTATGTGGAAAGAAACGAACATGAGTGAAATTAAAAGTTATCGAGATTTGCTCATCTGGCAAAAAGGCATTGCTTTTGTCAAACGCATTTATCAAGAAACTGCCCACTTTCCCGATAGTGAGCGTTACGGTCTAGTTAACCAGATGCGCAGGGCGGCAGTATCCATTCCGTCGAACATTGCTGAAGGGCAGGCCCGTCAACATAAGGGAGAGTTTCGTCAATTTCTTTTCATATCGCTAGGTTCTATAGCTGAAATCGAAACACAGATCATTATTTCTAAAGAACTTGGTTTTTAACTGAAGATGTTTCTAAACGTTTGCAAGCAGACTTGTTGGAACTTCAAAAAATGACACGTACGCTTGCGAGTCGTTTATCCAAATAGCTCTTATCACTTATCACTTTTCATTTTCCACTCAAAGGAGTGAACCATGTATATAGGCAATTATCTTGCCAGACGTGAACTCTACAGCCCGGACAAACTCGCCTTCATTGACGTAGGCAAAGATCCTGAGTGGCGATTGACTTACCGCGAAGCCAATCGGCGCGCTAACAAGCTGGCGAACTGGCTCAAGTCCCAGGGCATTGGCAAAGGCGACCGGGTGACAATTCTCGCTAAAGACGGTTACGAGCACCTGGACGTGTTCTTCGCCTGTTCAAAGCTGGGTGCTATCCATACCGCTCTCAATTGGCGGCTGCACTGGCAGGAACTGCTCGATATTTTCAAGAACACCACACCGAAAATTTTGGTCTTCTCCGATGACTTTCTCGAAAACGTAATCCAACTCACGTCCGAATATCCACTGACAACCCTGCATCTGGATGGAGACGGGACACACAACAGCCTGTACTTTGAATCCACGCTTCAGTCCGCTTCGGACTCAGCCGTGACCTGCGAAACGCTCGATGCGGAGGACACCGCTGCCCTGATCTTTACCGGTGGCACGACCGGCCTGCCGAAAGCCGCAGAAGTATCCCACCGCATGATCGCTTGGAACACGCTCAACACCGTCATCCACGACATCACCCACAACGACATCTATCTTAACGTCTTCCCAATGTTCCACACGGGAGGACTGTTTGTTTATACGCTGCCGCAAGTCATCTTCGGCGGGACGACCATCTTCGTCCACGAGTTCAATCCGGAGCAGGTGCTAGAACTCCTCGAACGTGAAAAAGTAACGGTCTTCGCCGCGGTCCCCACTATGTACCAGATGCTGACCCAGGCTGACAATTGGGAGCAAGCTGACTTGTCATCGTTGCGCTTTTGCACATCGGGCGGTGCGCCGTTGCCCGTTCCGTTGGTGGAGAAGTACACTGCTGAAAAAGGTATCCGTTTCAAGCAAGGATTTGGGATGACCGAATTTGGTCCTGGAATTTTTGCGTTGGCGCCGGAAGATGCCATCCGTAAAGCAGGTTCAATTGGAAGACCGAATTTCTTTGTAGACGCTCAGGTTGTCGATGACGGGAACAATTTCCTCGGTCCGAATGAAGCGGGAGAATTGGTTTTGAAAGGGCCATCTTATTGTTCCGGATATTTCAATAATCCAGAAGCGACTACTGAGGCTGTCGATGAACGTGGATATTTCCACACCGGCGACATTGCGCAATATGATGAGGAAGGTTACTTCTTCATTGTTGACCGCAAGAAGGATATGTTTATCAGTGGGGGGGAGAATGTCTATCCAGCGGAGATCGAAAAGGCGCTTTATCAGCATCCGTCAGTTCACATGTGCGCAGTGATCGGACTACCTGATGAGAAGTGGGGTGAGGTAGGGATGACTTGCGTGGTGTTGAAGCCGGGTGCGACGGCAACCGAAGAAGACTTACTGCAATTTATGGCCGACCGGCTGGCCAAATTCAAAGTGCCAAAATCCGTAGCGTTTATGGATGCCCTGCCCATTTCGGCAGCGGGGAAGATCCTTAAACGTGAACTCAAAGAACAATTCACCAATTCTGATAAGGAGGTCGAATGACCAACCGTAAACTCCCGCGCGGCGTAGCGATGGTCGGCGCAGGGATGTCAAAGTTCGGCGCGTTCCCTGACAAGAACGGCCGCGACCTGTTCGTGGAAGCCTACAAAGAGATGACACATACGGTGGACAAGGGCTTTGATCCGTCTACTGTCGAGAGTTTCTATCTGGGAAACTTTTCAAGTGATCTATTTGAGCACCAGGGACATACCGCTCCGCTGCTGGCGGATGCAATTGGCCTGACACCTATTCCAGCAACTCGTGTAGAGGATGCCTGTGCCAGCGGCGCGGTGGCTCTGCGTCAGGGCATAATGGCGATCGCGTCGGGCATGTACGATGTAGTACTGGTCGGCGGTGCGGAGAAGATGACGGACCTGCCGACATCCGAAGTGACCGACACGCTCGCCACCGCAGGTGATATGGCCTTTGAAATCCCAGCGGGGTTCACTTTCCCGGGTTTCTATGCCGCTATCTCGACCGCTTACATGGCCAAATATGGCATGACACCCGAACACCTGATGAACGTGGCTATCAAAGACCACGACAACGGCGCGCTCAATCCGAAAGCCCAATTCGGCGTCACAATCCAGGATTGGATGGAAGGCCGCATCGCTTCTGCGCAGAGGAAGGGTAAACCTGTGCCAACCTGGGAGACTATTTGGGATTTTCTGCATGACGACCGTGCTAACCCGATGATCGCCTGGCCTTTGCGACTGTTCGACTGCTCCCCGATCACGGACGGGGCTGCTTCCATTTTGCTAGTTGCTGAAGAACGAGCTAAGGAATTCACCGATCACCCGATCCACATTATCGGCTCCGGCCAGGCCTCGGATGCGGCTCTGCATGACCGCGCCGATCTTACGACGCTATCCGCCGCCAAGATTGCCTCGTCTCAGGCATATGAGATGGCGGGCGTAACCCCCAATGACATCCGTATTGCTGAAGTGCACGATTGCTTCACAATCGCTGAAGTGGTGGCCAGCGAGGACATCGGTTTCTTCAAACCCGGCGATGGCTTCAAAGCCGCCGAAGACGGTGTGACCGCTCGCACGGGCTCCAAACCGAT
>JASFRG010000306.1:0-4041 GCA_050115035.1 Anaerolineales bacterium
CGCCGCTTCAAGTTGGACACTCTGTCTTCATAAACGATCTGTCCGTGGTTGATGATGATGACGCGTTTGCACAGGGCTTCCAGGTCGCCTGCATCGTGCGACGTCAGTAGCACACCCACGTTCTCATCCTGTGCCATACTGCGGATCGAATCGCGTATGCGTTGCTTGGCGACTACGTCGAGACCAATCGATGGCTCATCGAGCAGGAGCAGCCTGGGGCGGTGAAGAAGCGAGGCGGCTACTTCGCAGCGCATGCGCTGTCCCAAAGAGAGTTTGCGCACAGGCGTTTCCAGCAGATCTCCGATCTCAAACGCTTCTGAAAGTTGCGCAATACGTTTCTTCGTTTGAGAGTCGTCCAGTTCATAGATTTTCCCAAAAAGCGTGAAGGTATCTATTGCGGGCAGGTGATACCACAATTGTGGACGCTGGCCAAAGACGGTGCCGATCTGGTAGGCTAATTCGCGTCGTTGTTTCCAGGGGATGTAACCGAGTACCTGAGCTTGCCCATCGCTGGGGAGCAGGATACCTGTCAGCATTTTGATGGTAGTGGACTTACCGGCCCCGTTCGGACCGATGAAGCCGAGCAACTCGCCCGCTTCCATCTGGAACGAGAGCCTGCGCACCGCTTCGACAGTAGCGTACTCTGGCCGGACGAGCGCCCGCATGGAGCCACCCAACCCGGCAGCTTTACGTTTTGTTTGGAAGATTTTTTGCAGGTCAGTGACTTGGATAGCAGGCATGGTTCTCGCGAGATCTTAACGAATTGTTTTTATAGAGTTAATATTGTGTTTACACAGGGTTGTTACAATGATAATCGATAAAAAGAGAAGAAAGGAGGATAAACGCGTATGAGTAATTTGAAGGAAGCATTGAAAAACGGCTGGACAGTTTTGGATGTAGCCAATGTATTGGCCCACGGACGAAATGACGAAGGTCGAGGTTTCCTGGTAAAGTTGATGGAGCCGAAAAGCCACTTATCGCGCGAAGTGTACCTGCCCTATACTGCTAAAACAGAAGCTGTGTTGCGTCAGGCATCTCTTCTATAAGCTTTATAAGCGTAAATATGATCAGTATAGATCACACCCCGCAAGGGGATTTTTTTGTTTAAGGTACTTAAAGCTCAAATCGGGGCTTGGCCCCGATTTGAGCAATTCGAAAAGCGATTGTATAAATTTATTTGTTGCCAGCTTTGCGCACACTTCCTACACCGCTAATACGTTCGTTGACATGCGGGCTGCCGTAGTAATCGATCGAACCGGCACCGCTGATGCTGGCGTCCAATGTTTCTTGCGCCCAGACAGTTGCAGACCCTGCTCCACTGATATGCACATCGGCAGACTGGGCTTGCAGATCACTACCGTTGAAATTTCCGAACCCGCTGATGCTGAGCTCTAAATTTTCAGCGACGCCATCAACATTGATGTTGCCCGCACCACTCAAGCTGAAATCCAAGCTACCTGCATCTAAATCTACCAGATTCACATCACCTGCACCGCTGACAGAAACTGACAGCGAATCCGTTTCCAAAGCTTCGATCGACATCTTCCCTGCAGTTGGAAATTGCACTTGATTCAGTTCCACTACTGTGATCGTAACGAGGACGGGCTTGGTGGGATTGACACGATCGCGCCAGTTTTGTTCAGTGTTTTCAAAGCGTAGTGTACCGTCTTCTACATCCACGCTGAGTTGGGCCAGCAAATTATCTTCGGCTTCGATTTCAACCGATGCGGACTCGCCCTGCACAACTGTGATGTCTGCCGGATAATCTACACTGATTGCATCAAAACTCGAAACTTTAAATGTCTCGGTCTCGATCACGCCCGAGCCTGTTATTGCACCCCCAAGTTCCGGGTCGAGATCCAGAACGCTCCAACCCCAACTGGGTGCAGCGTCCCAACCGAGTTGCGGGGCATTGATAACGGCCATTATGGCACCGCCTACCACCAATAAAGAGACCAGCATCCCGGCATAGCGCCAGTAAGCGCGCAGAATCAGGCCAACGCCGAGGGCGATGAGCACGAAGGGGAAGATGTGTGATAGCGCCCACAAGTTTGCGCGTGGAATGATGTCCATGCCAATCAGGAGCCACAGCACACCTGCGGCGATCATGGCCAGGGGCCAGAAGAGTGAACGTTCTTTCATGATGTTATTCCTCCAGAGAATTGTTTGCTGACTCGGAATTTGCATCTTCCGAGCGGCTTGCTAACAGGCCCGAGCGAGCTAGAATGAGGTACAGGCCGAGCAGAATCAGCCCGGCTGGGAAGATGATCGAGCGCAGGCCGAAGGGTCTCCCGGCTGTAAAAATCAATTCGAAGAATGCGCCAAAGATGACGAATAGGATCAGCCCAATGCGCAGTACGCGCAGACCGGCCGCGCGTTGGGTCACATTCTGTCCCCAGAGACCCATGATGAAGATGCCCAACCCTACAGACATCAGGATCACCGTCCATCCGTAGGACCAGCTCTCCCAATGACCGGTGAGATTCTGGTAAAAAAGCATCAGACCAATGGTAGTGATGATGCTACCCGGAATAGCCAGCCCGGAGACAGACCTTCCACCCGCGAACATTCCAACGAAGAATAAAGCGCCCACGCCAATGACGAAGAATGGCCAGAAGGTCTCCCAGAAATTGAAATTCTGGAATATTCTTCCAAACAGGGCCAGCAAACCAAAGATAATCAGTAAACTACCACCAACCAATGAACCGGTATTACGTTTTGAAGACATAGAATTACTCCTTTCCTTTGTAAGGTCGTATTTCTATATACGTGAGAATGGTACAAAAGTTTTGTAATTGAATTATTTCTTAATCATGAATTCTTCTACGTGTATAATTTAGTAACTTTTCAACTGTCAAAATGACCGGGAAGCAATGAGCCAAGGAATATGCTGTGATAAAGAAACTTATTTATAGCCTCACATTGATATTTGCCCTGTCGGCATGTTCCCTAAATGATGTAATCTCCCTGGTGGTTCCTCCAACTGTCACCCCGCCACCGGTTGATACTTCAACGCCGACTGTCGTTACCACTCCCAGCCAAACGCCCACGATCACAGCTGTACCCAGTTTTACTTCCACACCGACGCTGGCAGGGATTGGGAGCGGATTTGGTGATTCGTCCGATGGCAGTAATCCCTTACCGACACTTGTTATGATCCCAACGGCTACATCCGGCCCGCAGGTTTCCCTGCTCAATGAACCGGGCTCATTGATCCTTTCGTTAACCGTCAGTTCCGATGTGTTGCTTTGGGGGTATTGCAGAGGGCTTAAATATGTTGATTTCGATGTACGACTGGCCAATAACATTCGTGTGACGAATGTGCTGCTCTTCCTGCGCCTTGTTGATAAGGGTGGGAACCAGTCTACAGCCTGGGGCGGTGGAGCGATTATGAAGGAAGTGACCGGAGGATATTATACCTATCGGGTCGCTCCAGAAAATCTTTCGTACCACGATGAATTCAAGGATGCCTGGGTGCAATATCAGGTTGTGGTGACAACCTACGGACTGAAAACATTGGCACGCTCACCGGTTTATCGACAGTCCTTATCGTTACAATATTGCCTTCCCTCAGAATCGGATGAATAAAGCGTGGCTTTCAAAATCCCGGATGAACTGATCAGGTTCCTGCATAAAGCAGAACGCGTGGCGGTTCTAACTGGCGCGGGCGTTTCTCAGGAATCGGGATTACGAACGTTTCGCGATGCTCACACAGGTCTGTGGTCACAATACAAGCCGACTGAACTGGCTTCTCCGGAAGCTTATGAACATGACCCTAAACTGGTCTGGGACTGGTATGCCATGCGGCGTGGAAAGGTAGCCGAGGTAGAACCCAACCCTGGTCACTACGCATTGGTGGACATGGCGCATCATATCCAGGACTTCAGCCTGATCACCCAAAATGTAGATAATCTACACCGAAAGGCAGGCAGCCCAAGCGTTATCGAGCTGCATGGCAACTTACAGCGGGTGAGATGCTCCTCATGTGGTCAACAAGCCGAAACCTGGGATGAGGCGGAAAAGGATGTCCCCCAGTGTGAT
>JASFRG010000307.1:0-4021 GCA_050115035.1 Anaerolineales bacterium
AGCAATATCCGGTAAGGGTTCATTTGTAACTACTTCCGGAGTCCCCTGCGCATTGACTTTGATCTGCGGTCCGCTTAAGCCATTATCAACGCCGCAGGAGGCAGGAGCCATGCCAGGTAGATCCGTAATCTCCCAGCAGGTGACAAAGTTCCGCACAGCGATAAAAGCAGGGATCGCCAGAGCAATGGCAACCACCACAAGAATTACATACCATATTGATATTCGTTTCAAGAAACTCAAGTTCAGTTTTTTCATTCTACCTACTCAGGTTTGAGATACATCATATCCAGGCCTAAACGCTCCAGGCCTTCTTCAGCCCAATGCTGCATCATCACAGAGTCATCTTCCAGGGCCGCCATCAAGGTGGGGATGGCACTATAATCACCAATCTCAGCCACTGCTCGCAAGGCGTTGATGCGCGCTCGCTGTGGTATATCTTTAGAGACATCCGACAGGGACGGGATGGCCGGTTTCCCGATCACGACCAGCGCGTTGCGAGCCAGATCCGAGACCATCATGTCCACATCGCACAAGGCCTGGATGAGGGGTCTGATGGCCGTTTCATCAGGATGGCTGCACAACCCCAGCGCTGCCGCCTGGCGTACTTCGGGGGAGGAGTCGTCTAATAGCGGGAGCAGCCATTCGGTCTGCGCTTGAGGCGCCTGGGCCAACGTTCGCAAAGCCCACCAGCGGTGGTCCGCATCCTGTGCGTCCAGCAAGTCGCGCAAATAAGGCACGGCTTCTTCACCGAGTTCTACCAAACCGGGAACAGCGTTCTCGGCGCGCGCTTCATCTCCGCTGGTCAGATCGCCCAGCAGTTCTTCAAGAATCAACACAGAACCTCTTACTTGGCTGGAGGCGGTACAGGCAACTCATCTTTTGCCACGCTGATCCATTTATCCCCTTCATCGATCAACATGACTGGAATATCGTCCACAATTGGGTATTTGCGATCACAATCCTGGCAGATCAGCCAGGTATCTTCGTGCAGTGTGAGCAGGCCGTCTGTCTCACGCACACAATTGGGACAACGCAGTATTTCTAGCAAATCTTGACTGATCATGGTAGCTCCATCATTTCGTGCCGATTTTACCATTTTGTGGGTCAAATTGGCAATTCAAATGTTATGTAGAAGGTGACCTGCATAGGTTGTGCCGTTCAGCTAATCTTTCCGGATTTTTCGTTCCTGGGGCTACCTCGCAAACTGCCTGCCAGGGTTCGTAATGCGTCTTGAAATCATCGGAGAAATAGACCCCGCCATTGTTCCACACAGTACGCGTTACTGTCACATCCGCGCCATTGGCAGCCCAATCGACCTGTTTGATCTGGCCGGCTACCAATTCATCACTCTCTTCAAAGAGCGGTTTGGGTGGCGGCGTAACATTTTGTGGACCAGTCGTCTCCCAGGTAACGCTGCGGCCATCGCTGGTGGAGTAAAACTTCCAGGTCAATGTGCGCGCCTCAGGACTGACATAAGTTTCCATCAAAATCCAGTAGGGTGTGTCATTGGTAAATTTGAAGTCCACCAGCGGGAAGTAAACTGTCGCGTCCAAACCTGCCAGATTGTTATCCACCGAGCCACTGGCTGTCTGCTCGTAGTAGGAAACACGATAGGCATGCGAATAACGCTCTACAACCGGATATCCGCCAAAAAACACAGTGCGGAACAGAGTTGTACTTACCTGGCACACACCACCGCCCACACCTTTGATGGTACGTCCACCATAGATGATGAGCGCCTCGGCAAAACCATTATCCAGGCTGACATCACCCAGCGCATCCCCCATCGAGAAGGTCTCGCCCGGAGCAACTAATATTCCATGGAACCGGGCGGAAGCCGCCTGGATATTTTGGATACGCTCCGCGCTGGAACCATAGAAATAAGATGTTTCAGAACTGACCAGTTCTTTGATACCCAAATCTGCAGCGGTTGTATTATCGGTTACCTCGGGTTGATCTTCTATGATCTGTAAAGCGATATTATGCTCACCTCGCAACAGCGCGTCATTGATGGCCGTGATGCTGGCCTCGGTATCAACCACACGGCCAACTTTAGCATACTGGATCAAAGCCAGTTGCCGGGTTTCATCATCAAAGAAAAAACGCGCATTTTCTGCGTTACGATCCACCTGCGTGGCGATGCCGAGCAGGATATCCCGCAAAGGCGCCGGATCGAGTGCCACACGGACTTCATTCTCCACACGCTGTACAATAAGCATATTCGCCAGGATCTGAACGTCATATGTCCACGGTCCAGGATCACTTTCAACTGCATTTGTGATATACAGACGCATCGGTTCGCTCAACACCCGGCGCGCCACTTCAGCCTGGTCTGAGACATCTACAATTTCCGGTTGCTGCTCGCGGATCACCAACGGTACTTCACCATCACGGAAGGTCTGAATCTGCGCGCTCAGGAAAACCAGTGTGCTTTCAACATCCAGTAAGCGGCCAACTTGACCGGGCACTGCGACGACATCCGTTCCTTCTACCTTCAGGCTGGCTTCTACCACCGGTTGATTGATCTCAGTTGACAATGCCTGCAAGTATTGATGGGCCACGCGCTGGTCGAACAGGATGACCGGGGGCACTTCCGCACCAGAACTGCGGGCGCGCAATTGACCATCCAGGCTGGCAAATAAACCACCACTACGCCCAAGCTGATAGGCCGCTTGCGCGCTGCTGGAAGCATCGAAGGCCATCCCCATCTGGGCAGGTGTGACAACCCAAACCTTCTCCCCTGCGCGCAAAACGATTTTGCCCGTTGTGGGATAGGATAAATTCTGATTCAATCTAAATGCTGCATCGGACGGAGAAAGACCGGACAGATCCACTCCTGCCACGGAAACGCCCGGGAAAATGCGTCCGGCGTACATTAACTGGAAACCAACCGTCCATACCAGGACAGCAACAAGGAAGAGCGTCAGTCCGCTCACTAAAGCAGCCACAATCTGTGGCAGAAGCGGGTTACGACGTGGGTACGGATAAGAGGCAGTAGCCATAGCGAGATTATACCTTTTTCACGTAAATGTAAAATTAGAGAAGCAATCGTATTAAAGACGTACAAATTTCCTATTTGTTCCGCCCAAATTTCATTCCAGGGACCAGCATTGGGGTTTTTGACCTGTATTCTTCATACTCCTGGCCAAATTCGCGTTTTAGTTTCCGCTCTTCGAAAAACGCCCCCACAATGATATAAATCGTCGCGGCGATGATGACGATCAGGGAATTTTGACTCATCAAGGGTGTCAGCCAGATGAACAGCAAACCAGCCGTATAAAGCGGATGCCGCACCCAGTGATACAGCCCACCTGTGACGAGCCTGGGCGAGCGCTTCTCCCCCTCGATAAGCTGCCTCAGTCCAATGAACGACAGCGTGTCCGTTTGCAGGACGCCAACGATCAACAGAACCACAGCCGCCAACTGCCCCGTCAGGAACAGGTACATCCAGGGCGCATGGACGCGATACAGCACTTTATCCGGCAGGACAACCATCAACCACAAAATCGGCGCAAAACTGACTACCGAGAAAAGGTTGTAGCCCAGACGGTAAAAGCGCATACCTGCATTCCCAATTGTGCGCTGAATCCAACCTTTGGCTTCCAAAGATGCCATTATAGAGTGGACGATTCCCCACAGAAAAACCGCTAAAGTCAGCCAGAAGATGTTCAATTTCTCTCAGCTATTCCTGCCCAAAAGCCGGCAACTCTACGATTTCGCCGCCAGAGTCGACCAGATAATAGGGCATCCAGGCTACCCCGAACAGTTCAAGGTAAATATTCTTCTTTAGCGGCGTGATGGTCACCTCTTCCACATCATTGACTACATCGCCCCAGCGATCCTTGATCTCCTGGATCGCACGATCCCGTTCAGCGTGCAGTTCTTCCAACTCACGCCCGTAATCTTCAAGTGCATCCTCGGATTCTTCTACATCCGCCTTCGCCTTCTCAGTCATCCGTCGTTTGGACAATGAAGACGATAAGCGGCGTGCCCTTTTCCTGCCGCCAAACAAACCCAGGAC
>JASFRG010000308.1:0-4019 GCA_050115035.1 Anaerolineales bacterium
AGAGAAGTTATTAATCGTCAAAGTTTCGAACATAGAGAATCCCAGCCATCCCTAAATCGAAGTGCTTTTCCGGATTGCCACCTTCAAAACAGCCGATTGTCCATGCGCCTGTCATTTCTTTGGTTACTGTGAAGGTTATCGTGGCTTCTTTCTCGGGTTGGATCATGACCATACCACCATTTGTCATTTCCCCTTCATGATCATGCCCATCTTTGGAGGACATTTCATCTCCCATATCCATGCCGCCTTCAGGTGTAGCTGTACCCATGTCCATGCTATCCATGCTGTCCATATTTTCCGTGTCGTCCATGCTTTCCATATCCATGTTCATCTCCTCACCGTTCATTCCCATGACTTCAACATCGCCTTCCACCGCGACATCAGTCAGGGAGAAGAAATCGTGTTCGAAGCCATCGCCCAAGTCACCATCCTCGGCACGAAGTGGATTCCGCCCGATCATGATTTCATGATCCTCCTGGCCCTTATTGATCACGTGGAGAGTCACGTGTTGTCCCACGACAAGCCTGATGTGATCGGGTTCAAATCTGAATTCATCCATTGTGATTGTAATCTCAGGAGAATCCGGATCAAGGGTTGGAGTAGGTGTCGGTTGGGGTTGGAAAAGCGACCCACAACCAGCCAAAACCAGGGCTAAAAACATCAAGAAACTAGCTTTTATCAAATTCTTTCCCATTAAAAATATCCTTTCGCATTCCTTCTTCCTGTGGCTTAAACAAACAAATCCATCGGGCTGCCAGCTCTGACGGATTTTGTATATGATTTGCATACAGGTATCGGAATTAGTTTTGTAGTTGCAACCCTGACAAATAAATATTGTCAATTTACCTATAAATATTATAGCAACCCCTCTTTTCAGAGAACTTTACACCCAGTTAAGTGTCAGATAAGTATCCAGGAAACACAAGTTACTATGCAACGAGAATTGCCGCCTCCCGTATATCTTTATAAGAAGCGGTAATCTTGAAACAAGAAATTCCATAGGCTATAATGAAGCCGTTATAGCCAAGCAAACAAGGAGAGAGTCATGGCCAGAATTATTGACGTTATTGAATATCCCAACGAAATGGCGGAGGAGATCGTCCACCGTTTTCCACAGGGCGGGGGTGTAGCTGATTACCGTCTCGGCTCGCAGGTGATCGTCCGAGAAGCGCAGCGCGTGGTATTCTTCCGCGAAGGCACCGCATTAGACGTGTTCGGCCCGGGACGCCACACCATCGCAACTGCCAATATCCCGTTGCTGACACAAACTCTGCAAAACATTTTTGCTAGCGGAAAAACCGTTTTTCCGGCTGAAGCATTTTTCGTTTCGGTCAAGGAATTTGCCAATCGCAAATGGGGCACGCCGCAACCGATCATTGTGCGCAACCCTGGGATGGGGTTGGGCGTCGCATTGTTGCAAGGCTTCGGCACCTATTCATATCAGGTTGGGGACCCACAACAGTTCGTCACTCAGATTGTCGGTGCGCAGGGCGCTTATAGCACCAATCAGATCGAAGATCGCTTGCGCACCATGTTGCTCTCCATCTTACAGGATACACTCGGTGAGACCACTGCCGCCAAGAGCGTGGTCGACCTGATCGGCCTGACCGAGGAACTCGGTGCAGCCGTGCGTGCCAAAGCGCAGGATGATTTCGAAGCCATCGGCCTGACTCTCAAGACGTTTTACATCGGAAATCTGAAACCATCCGAAAAATCAGCACAGGAACTGCGCGACATGGGTATGCTGGATATGGCCACATACACCCAACTCCAGGCTGCGGACGCCATGCGCGATGCCGCTCAAAATCCGAGCGGCGGCGCAGGTTTGACGGCTGGCATCGGTGCCGGTATGGGCATCGGCAACCTGATGCAGCAGGCCACTTCGGGCGCTACGCAGTCCGGACAGGGACAACAGCAAACATCGCGGGGCGGCGGCGGAATACCGGATGTCATGACCCCTTCCGAGGCGGCCTCCTTTTTGAAGGTTTCCGAAGAAGATGTGGTCGCTGCTATTGAAGCAGGCGACCTGAAGGCCCGCAAATTAGGCAGTGCCTACCGTATCAGTAAGAATGCCCTGGAAGAGTTTCTGAACGGATAAAATAACGACCTATACTTTAAGTCAGTACCCCGCTCCAGTTGAGCGGGATACTGCTTTTTAATATTCAACTTCTGTGAACGCATCGAAATCAGTCGGCAAACAGAATTTCCAGGAAGGTGCCGATAGGCTGCTACCCACGAATTGCGCTGACCAAACGTTTCAAAGAAATCGATTCGCCGCTCAACAAGGTCTGCACCCGGAATAGACGCGCCATCAACCAGACCATTACAACGCCAGTGAGAACCAGCAAAACCAGGCTGGTAATCAATTGCCATAGCGGAACCGCGGCAGTGGTCATGCGCATCAACATAGCGACCGGCGCGGAAAAGGGGATCATGCTCAATGCCACCGCAAACGCTCCATTAGGTGCGTTTACGATCGCGGTCCAGAGATAGATCGGGATCATCATAGGGAGGCTGATGACGAACACCCAGGTTCGGCTGCCCTCCATATCGGGAGCCAGTGCCCCGATGCCTGCCATGATGCTGGCGTACAGCAGGAAGCCTCCCAATGCGAAAGGGATAACCAAGGCCAGTTCTACTCCTGACAGACTGATGCCCCCCAACAACCCCGCAACACCCTGTCCGGTAACCTGCAAACCAATAAAGGCGATAGTCCCCCAAATCAGGTATTGGATCAGGGTCAGCGCGCCCAGCCCCAGCAATTTACCCGCCAGCATATGCCAGGGGCGCAAAGATACCAGCAATATCTCCATGATCCGGCTGCTCTTTTCCTGG
The DNA here is from genome assembly GCA_050115035.1 of Anaerolineales bacterium. Lineage (GTDB taxonomy): Bacteria > Chloroflexota > Anaerolineae > Anaerolineales > Villigracilaceae > JAABUE01. The sequence goes on from JASFRG010000308.1 coordinate 2,836, forward strand.
GTCACACTTGCCAATAAATAGCCTCCGCTGGTAAACAAAGGCAGCATCACAGCGATTGTGACGATGAAGGGCAGCATATTAAGCCCATTGCCTGTGCTTTCACTCTCCGTCTCCAGGCTCACAAATTGCGGCCCTGTAGAGTCGAAAGGCCAACGCAATCGTCTGATCTGGTCTGTGTCTGCTTCTGGGAATATGTTGGCGATCAATACCCAATTGAACCATTGGGCGTCCGATGGTACCGCCGGCAGCTCCTGGCTGATACGCTGAATGTCTCCGGTCTGGCGATAGTCTTCCGGCAGGATGTAGTAGGCTTCAATCTCACCTTGTTCTAACGCAGCCCTGGCAGCGTTTTCACTTTCATAAGACTGGAAAACCCCGGATGGAACCGGCTCGGGGATATTTTGGATGAGACCAGCATGGTCCACGTAACCGATCGTCATTTGTGATTCCCCCGAAGTCTCCAAATCATCCATTGGGTTCGTTTGGGTCTCCTCACCAAACGTGCCGGTAAACGCCCAAATGACGATCATGATCAACGGCACGGCTAGGGAACCGATGATGAAGCCGCGGCTCCTGACTTTTTCTCGAAATTCTCGCCAAGCGACCAAAATTACTTTACGCATATCTTTTCCTTATTGATTCTTTCCGCTTCATCCTGAACCCTAAGACTGCTTCAGAGCCCGCCAGATTTCGCGGGGTCTCAAGGTCTGTCCATACATCAACACGGCTGCGCGAAAGATGCGAGTCACGAGCCAAATCCCGGCCAGCAGGCTCAAAATCAGAATCCCGAAACTGGTTACCAACTGCCAGAGAGGCACTTTTGTCAGTGACATTCGAAACAGGGTGAAAATTGGTGCGGTAAACGGGAACAGGCTCAAACCCACGGCCGTCGCGCTGTTTGGAGAATCCAGGATCATACCTGATAACCACAGGGGAACCATGCCAATGAATCCCAAAAAGCCGGCCAGTTGCTGTGCCTGTTGGGTATCGCCTGCGATGATTCCGAGTCCGGAGGCGACGACCGCATACAGGAAATATCCCGGAACCCCGAGCATGAATGCCCAGAAAAATGCGTTCCATGGCAAGGTGATGCTGCCTGGCTCCACATTGCCCGCCAGCAAAAGGATGATTGCAATTGCAATGCCGGTGCCCCATACTGTGAGCTGTGTCAGGCTCAGCAACGT
>JASFRG010000309.1:0-4013 GCA_050115035.1 Anaerolineales bacterium
TAACTCACTACCTTACCGCGGATACCCAGATAGCGGTACGGATTTTTGGGATCCTGGATGACCATGGCAACTTTGGCGCGCGCCTTCATGTTGCGGTCTTTGACACGGCCTTCATTGGTGTTGATCAGGATGTGCTCGCCGTCATTATCGAACCAGACTGGCGTAACTTGCGGGGAGCCGTCAGACATGCTGGTAGCGAGGTAAAGAAATGCTTTTGTTTCGGGTTTGAACAGGTCGAGATATTTCTCTGGAAAGTTCATTTATTTTCCTTCGGGCGTGGGATATAGCGCATACCCAAACCATCAAGAAATTTGGCGAGGACTTTCACATTCTCATCACTACATCCCAACATTAATTTAATTTTATGAGTTACGCAGTTGAGAGGAAGATGCCCAAAAATAGGGGGGGCGTGCGCCGCACGCCCCCCCTATTTTTGATACATTTTTGTAAACTGCATACTTCCTGAATTTCTGCATCTTTATCAGTTTCACATTTCATCGGAACAAGTCCTTTTCTTTAGGACGCAAAAGTTCATTCAGATTCCCCTCGCGCAATGGGTATGGAAAGCCACGCACATGGGTCACGGGCGTGCCTTCGGCAGCCTGCCCCATCATCAGGGATGCGGCGGCAGCGAGTTCGTCGGCTACGCCCACCTGGGTGATTTGGAGGTTGAATCCGAAGAGGTCAGGTTTGCCGCGCAGGTCCAGCAGGCCGGGTAAACCGGAGAAGCCGATAGCAGCGCCGACCGTCCCTTCGCGCCAGGCGCGTCCGTGTGAGTCGATGATGAGCACACCGATATGAGCTTTTGTGGCGGCTTCAATCTTCCGGCGGATTTGTTCGGCAGATCGGTCCGGGCATTCGGGTAAGAGCAAAACCCAATCTTCGGCATTCATATCTCCGAAGTCTTTTGGAACCTCGAGAGGGTCTGGATGAACATTGGAATGATCGATTCCAGCGTTGGCACATACGAAACCAAGTCTGTGCTCGACGATGATGGCGCCGGGCCGCATGCGTAAAATCTCATTGCTCTCATTTAAAATCAATTCAACAAGGCGCGGGTCTTTTTCGGTTCGTTCGGCCAGTTCCAGCGCATTTTGTGAAGGGGTGACCGTTCCCAAATCTACCATCCTTCCCTCGGCTTTGGAGACGATTTTTTGGGCGATCACCAGAATATCGCCATCTTGGATTTGAATGGCATTGGCTGTTGATGCCTTGACAATAATATCCGCCAGGTCGTCTCCCTGGCGGATGAGAGGTATATCTTTTAATGGGGTAATTGCGAGCATAGGTTTTAGGGAATCTGCAGATTACTTATTTACACCTGTGATCTTGATACCAGCATGGGTCGAGCCATACTTCTTGTTGATGCCAATCAACACACTGGTCAGACCTTCGACGACAACAGAGTTTTCAATCGGGCCGGCATCCCAACCGTTCAACCCTGCGGCTTCAACTAGCTTAATCGTTTCCGCGCGGGCTTCCTTGCTCGTGCCGGTAACAAGGACATCGCATTCCACATCGCTGTCTCCCAGGAGATGTTCGTGTGAGATGTTTTGGAAAGCTGCGCAGACTTCGACACTCTTGCCAAGTAATTGTTCTGCTTCCTGGGCTGCCGAGCCAGCTTCGGGCATCTGTACTTTGCTGACCTTGGGCGGCACCAGCGGAACTGTCACGTCAACGAATAATTTGTTCTGCACGAAATCCTTCACACTCTCAAGGGTTGCTTTGTGAGCGGAATACGGCACAGTTAGAATGACAATGTCTGCAGTCTGGGCAGCTTCGGGGTTTGCCAGGCCGGAGATAGAAGTATGTTCTCCCAGCAAATTGCCTAATTCTTCCGCAGCGTCAATTGCTTTGGGCGGTGTTCTTGATCCAATCAATATTTTGTAACCGGCTTTTGCCCAACGATATGCCAATCCTTTTCCTTCTTTGCCGGTTCCCCCGAGAATGGCTATCGTTTGCAAATTTTTTTCATCCATAAGGCACTTTCCTCATAATGATATTTCAATACTTTTGTGACTGGGCCGAAAATGTAATTTTCCCTGTGCCAACTCAGGCTAGGCCAAATTGTTGTGGGTCCGGGAGCTTAATCCCACTGGCTGCCATCTCGCAAAGCACAAGGAAAACTGCCTCCCGTAGTTCCGCGTCATCCTGGTACATGGCGTGATACAAATTAGTAATAACGCCTTCAGTGGGCATACGTTTCAGGTATGGCAGTGCTGCCAAACGTTCTTCCTCGTTTTCGCTTTTTAATGCCGATACCAGGATTTCAGTGGCCGGAGAACCTGGTGAAATTCCCATCCCTTGCCGGCCGGCGAGCTCTATCAGCCAGGGAGTTTTGGATGGGGCCGGCAAACGACGTGGCACACGGGGGTCTGACGAGGTCTTGCTGTCGAGCACCTCGCTGGCCGAATTGCGCACCACCCATTGATCGTCTTCTACCCGGATCGTTTCCAACGCCTGAATAGCCCAATCCTCCTCAATGCGAGCGAGACCGTAGATAACAGCGCGGCGAAGTAAAATGTCAGTCAATGTCATACCTTCTTTGAGCATGGCATGACCTTCATTCGGATCGTTGGCCATTGCCTCTGCGGCCGCACGGCGCAGGTCTTCTTCCCCTTCCAACAATGCACGCGCAACGACTTCCATGGCAGGCCCGGTTCCAATCGATACCAGGGCCAGGCATCCAGCCCGCTGTGCAGAAACGCTGGGCGCATGCATGACGTCGGATAGCCTCTCAATGGCTTTTGAATCACGAATTGCTCCACTACCCAGTGCCGCCAACTGGGTCAACTCAAAGGAATTTGTGCGCAGAAACTGCCTGAAAAGCGGCCCTACCCCTGGATCCCCACTCCAATAAAAAGCAGCTACAGATTGCGCACGCAATGTAAGTGGAATCCCTTCGGTTTGTAAAAGGCCTGCCAGTTGAGCGAAAACCTTACCGCGCCAAGCTGCATCACGGGGCGCATCCCTCAACCAGCGTGCAGTTGCGAAAAGCGGTTGGTGCAAAGGCATCTCGGTTTGCCTGAGCATGGCGTTTGCCAAACCAGAGCCGTCACCATGCGCGGCCAGATAGCGCATCGCGAGAAATTTTCCGGCCCAATCTGGCTGCTCGAGGAGCGCCTCATCCATGTTGATACCTGCCAAAGCGCGCCCGGCCAGATAGCCTCCAAGGACGGGATGAAGGAAACGCATGCGATTTCCGGGATGTGAAATCAACAATCCGCTGTCGGTCATTTTGGTGAGCAATCTGGAACTTGTCGGCAGCGGCCCGGTGTTACCGAGTGACCCGGTTTTACGTAGCGATCCGGTTTTTCTCTTCTTTTTGAGTGAGCCGGTCTTTGTTTTTTTGCCTGTTTCTTCCTCTAGTTCACTTTCCTCATTATCTTCTGGATCTTCTGGTTCTTCGTCAGGCAGTTCGAAATTCTTGACCCACTCACGTGCTGAACGTGAATCGAAAATCGATTGAGAAGATAGCGCCACTTGCATGCCCAGGGTCTCCAGCGCAGCCAGCGGTGTTCCACTGGGAGCCAGGCGGCGGACATGAGTAGCGATTACATCCAGTGTGCTTGATCCCAGACTGTCGCCTGCATACCCCGCCCAAACTTTTAGTGTGATTTCTAACGGGTTGAGTGCGTGATTGTTAGTATTCAGCCAGGCGTTTATTAGCAGTGGGTCGATTTCACCTGGACCATCTTGTGACCAGGCTTCGGTTGCGACTGTTTGCATCCATACTCGCCCCCATTTATCTATGAAATGGTGGTATTGACTGTCATTCCAGGGCATTAAGGTCATTGGCTCAAAACCAAGACCGATCAGGCCGTCGAGGTGTTCAGGATCCCCGGTCGTCACGATCCTGGTGCCTGAATACGCTTTGAGCAAAGCTTTTAAATATCCTGTTACTTTAACTTGTTCACCTGGCGGTAATTCGTCAAAACCATCTAGCAAGAGGAGCGCTCTTCCCGTATCAAACGTGTTTTCTATAAATTTGGGCAGGCGTGTTAAATCCAGCA
>JASFRG010000310.1:0-4002 GCA_050115035.1 Anaerolineales bacterium
AACCTCGTTGTGGATCTGACATGCCGTGCTTCTTATTTTATCCTACCCTGATTCCTGCTCGTTTTCCCTGCTGACATCCTATGAGGCCATCACTGCCCATTTGTGGGTGCTGATCTCGCGCCTGTTCTTACTCGCCTTGCGTCTGACTCATCCTTTGCTTTTTCGCCAAGTTGGTTTTCTGCACCGCTGGTTTCGGGGGGAATCTGTGGAAATATTATTGTTTATGTGATATGGATTTGGCATCTGGAGTATTTTTTTTGAGGCAAAAACATCCACAGCTTCGAGATTTCTTGCAGAATCAGGAATTTTGATGAAATCTCACCCCCAAACAGAAATACGCCCGCTGAAGACTCAATTGAGACTTATAAAGCCTTTTTACGGTACAATTCTTCATCGTTTCTTTTTACCTTCTTGCAAAAAAACACCGATGTCCCTGACGTTCTACATTCCACAAGACAGATTATCCGCATTAGCACATGGAGAATCTTTCCCAGACCGTACAAATGGTTCAGCTTTGTTTGCTGATATCTCTGGTTTCACGGCGTTGACCGAGTCTCTGCGCAAGTCATTGGGGGCGAGGCAGGGCGCAGAAGCGTTGACGAAACAATTGGGTGCGGTGTATACCGTGCTCATTGCCGAAGTGGAAAAGTACGGTGGGAGTGTGATCGGTTTTGCGGGTGATGCAATGATGTGTTGGTTTAATGCAAAAGGTGAAGAAAACAATGCTTCTTCACGTGCAATAGCTTCTGCTTTCGGTATGCAATCCGCAATTCAAGCTTTTCCTACATTGGGATTAAAAGTAACGATTGCAACCGGGGAGACACGCAGGTTCGTGGTCGGTGACCCAGAGATCCAGCGGCTGGACACATTGGCAGGTGCGACCGTGGCACGAACATCCATGGCGGAACATTATGCCGAGAAGGGTGATGTATTGGTGGATGAAGTTACAGCCAAGTCGCTGGGTGATTCGTTGACAATAAAGGCATGGCGCGAAGATAAAGAGAGCAAAGAGCGCTTCGCTGTGGTTTCAAACTATACAGGCAGTACTGTTGAAGAAAAACCAGATACACACTCAGCTTTGGGCAATGAAGTACTACAAAGTTGGATATCTCGCGAAGTTTTCGAACGCGAGATATCCACCCAAGGTGCGTTCCTGACGGAATTCCGTCCGTGTGTAGCATTGTTTGTACGCTTCATTGGCATTGACTATGATACGGATGAAGCCGAAGAGCAACTGGATGTGTTCATTCGCAGTGTGCAAACGATTGTCGAGCGCTACGAGGGCGTATTCCTGCAGTTTACGATTGGGGATAAAGGCAGTTACGCATATATCAGCTTCGGCGCATTAATAACGCACGAAGATGATGCACGGCGTGCGGTGAAAACCGCGATTGAATTGCGGGAGTTAGCAGAACAATTAGGATTTCTCCAACCATTGCAGATAGGAATCACGCAAGGAGTATTACGCGTAGGGGCATATGGTGGACAAACGCGCAAAACCTTTGGCGCCTTGGGCGACGATGTCAATCTTGCGGCACGCTTGATGACAACTGCTTCAGCAGGTGAAATTTTATTGAGCGGATTTGCTTACAAAGCAGTGCAAAACGACTTCACCTTTGAACCGCGTCCACCACTTGCAATGAAGGGCAAGGCTGAGCCGTTACCCGTGTTTGCAGTGACGGGCGAACGTCAGCAACGTGCTATCCGTTTGCAGGAACCTAATTATGCCCTGCCCATGGTAGGACGCGAAAGTGAGCTGCGGAGCATCGAAGAAAAACTGGATTTAGCTGCAAAAACCAAAGGACAGGTAGTAGGGATCGTAGCGGAAGCAGGCATGGGTAAGTCCCGACTCGTGGCAGAGGTCATCCGCAGCGCGCGTAAAAAGGGATTTGTCGGTTATGGCGGCGCCTGCCAGGCAGATGGCATCCATACACCATATCTGACTTGGAAATCTATTTGGCAGGCGTTCTTTGATGTGGATCCGGAAATGCCAATGCGAAGATTGATTCGCTGGCTAGAAGGGGAAATTGAAGACCGCGCACCTTCGCGCGTGGAGGTTTTGCCTCTACTGGGCACATTGCTGGACTTGAATATCCCTGACAACGATTTTACAAAATCGCTCGAGCCGGAGATCCGCAAGAGTACACTCCACGCCTTGCTTGAAGACTGTTTGAAGACAGCAGCGAGGGATGAGCCGATCCTAATCGTGATCGAAGACTTGCACTGGATTGACGCGCTCTCCCATGATTTATTGGAAGGTTTGGCAAAGGCGTTAGCGGACCAGGCTGTATGTTTTGTCCTGGCGTATCGCCCGTTAGATTTGGAACGTGTTAAAGCCCTCCAGCTTGAAAACCTATCGCAGTTTACCCGTATCAAATTACATGAATTAAGCCGCGATGAAGCAGAGCAGGCGATCCGTGCCAAACTGGCGCAACTGTATCCTGCGCGCAGCGGCGCAGTGTCTGACGAATTGGTAGACCAACTGATGATGCGCGCGCAGGGAAACCCATTCTATTTAGAAGAACTGCTCAATTTCTTGCGCGACCGTGGGCTCGATCCGCGTGATCCTGCCGACCTGAAAAAGATTAAACTGCCAGACAGCCTGCATACACTTATCCTGAGTCGTATCGACCAGTTGAGCGAGCAGGAAAAGACTACTCTGCGTGTGGCAAGTATTATTGGCAGGCTGTTCCGCGCCAAATGGTTGACGGGGTATTACCCTGAGCTGGGAACGCCTCCCCAGGTAAAGGTCGCGCTGGATGCCCTTGATAAACTGGATATCACACCCCTGGATTCCCACGCGCAGTCCCCGCAGGGGGAGCCTGAATTGGTGTACTTGTTCAAACATATCGTAACCCATGAAGTAACCTACGAAAGCCTGCCTTTTGCCACACGTACTAGATTACATGAACAATTGGCGAAGTATTTGGAGGATCAAATTTTAGGGATGACACATGTGTCGCCCTTGCTGGATACAATCGCGTATCATTATTTGCATAGTGAGAATAAAGAGAAGCAACGTGAGTACTTGCGCAGGGCGGGCGAAGCGGCGCAAAAGAATTTTGCCAACGATGCTGCGTTGGACTATTATGGGAAACTCATCCCCCTACTCGAAGATCAGAAAGAAAGAATCGAAATTCGTATGCAGCGTGGCATGGTGTTGGAATTGATGGGTCAATATGAAGAGGCCGAAACCGACTATCATGCTCTGTTGGAAATGGCTAGAGATGATATAGAAATATCGGCCGATGCACAGTTTGCGTTAGGTAAGTTGAAGCGCCTGCGTAATGATTTTGACGCTGCACTGGAATGGTTGACACAGGCTCAGGGAGGGTATACAACATCGAGTAATCAAATTGGGTTGGCACGGGCGTTAATAGAAAAGGGCTGGGTTTTCTATCGCAAGGGTGAGTATGGTCAGGCGCATGAACCTCTCAGCGAGGGGTTGAGGTTAGCGCGTGAAGCAAAGAGCAAACCAGAAATTGCTCTGGCTCTCAATAACTTGGGAGCGTTAACTTTGTACCAGAGAGACTTTGTTATAGCGCGGACGTTGTATGAAGAGAGCCTGGCTTTGCGGCGTGAAATAAAGGATAAGCCAGGTATCGCTTCTTCCCTTTTTAGCTTGGCGATTTTGGCTACCAACGAGGGTAACATGACCATGCCGAGGTCATTGTATGAGGAAAGCTTAATGTTGCGGCGCGAGATAGGAGATAAGCGGGGTATTGCTGCCTCGCTCACCAATCTGGGGGCTGTAGCAATATATCAAAGTGACTACTCGATGGCGCGAACGGTGTCAGAGGAGAGCCTGATGTTGCGGCGCGAGATGGGGGATAAGAAAGGCATTGCCGGTTCACTTCATAGCCTCGGGATGATAGCTGCCAGACAGGGTGACTACGAATCTGGGCAGAGGCTTTTGGAAGAAAGCCTGGTATTAGAGCGCGAGCTGGGTGATAGGCGTGGTCTTGCTTATTTACTTAACAGCATGGGACAAGTGGTATTGGC
>JASFRG010000311.1:0-3969 GCA_050115035.1 Anaerolineales bacterium
GATTGTGCTAATTCCCATAACCTTGATCGTAACTTCAGTTCCGTTGCGCTTCGCTACAATTGTTGAATCAGCTCCCGCTGGAAGGACAGCATAGGCGGTGAATTCTAAAGAATCCGGTTCGGGGTCGGTTGATACGGCAATGTCTTCCGGACGAACAGCCACTACATTCTCTCCCGTAGCAGAAAAGGTGTCCATTAAAAAATTGAAATCTCCCACTTCTACGCTGTTTTTCTTGGTCACAGTACCATCCAGCAGATTGACCTTTGGGTTCCCAATAAAATCTGCCACAAAAAGGTTGGCGGGGTAGTGATAAATATTGTCCGGGGTATCCAACTGCTGAAGAACGCCTTCTTTCATGATGCCAATAATCGTAGACATGGTCAGTGCCTCCACCTGGTCATGGGTCACATAAACAGTGGTCGCACCTGCCATATGATGCAGTCGTTTGATCTCTGAGCGCATGTCCATGCGCAGGCGTGCATCCAGGTTCGAAAGGGGCTCGTCCATCAGAAACACTTTGGGACGATACGCCAGCATGCGCGCCAGGGCGATGCGCTGCTGCTGTCCGCCGCTCATTTCGCGCGGGTAGCGGTCTTCATAACCTTCCATCTGAACTTCGGCCAGGGCTTCTTTCATACGCTGTTGCATTTCCTCTTTGGGCATTTTTTGGATCTCAAGCGCGAAAGTGATGTTTTTATCCACCTTCATGTGCGGCCACAAAGCGTAGTTCTGGAAAACCAATCCAAGTTCGCGTTGCCCCGGAGGAAGAGAAATGCCCTGGTCGTAAGAGAAAACCAGTTTGTCGCCGATGTAAATCTCACCGCCATCTGGTTCTTCGAGTCCGGCGATGCAACGCAAAAGTGTTGTTTTTCCGCAACCGGAGGGTCCAAGCAAGGTTAGGAATGACCCGGGCTCGATTTCCAGACTTACATTGTTGATTGCGACCACATCGCCAAATTTTTTCGTCAGGTTGTTGATTTTGATGGTTGTTTCCATGATGTCCTCTCTTTACATTCCTAGACCTTTTTTAAGACTGCCACCCCGGAAGCGTCCAATTATGGTGTTACCAATCAAGGTAATTGTGATCAGGATCAATATGACAACATTTGCCATCTGACCATCTCCGTTTTCTATATAGAACATGGTCTGGCTGGCCAAAACCTGGGTTTCAGGAGTAACCAGCAAGATGATCAGGGACAGTTCGCGCATGGTGGTGATGAAGGTCAACAAAAAGCCTGCAACAAAACCAGCGCTGGTCAGTGGGAATATGATGCGACTAAAGCGCCGCCAAAAATCCGCCCCCGAAATCTGCCCTGCCTCCTCCAGTTCCCTACCAACTTGCATCATGGCCGAAACCCCCGAACGCGAGGAATATGGGATATGTTTTGCCACCGAGACGACCACCAACAGGGCAAAAGTTCCATACAAAGCCGGGATCGGTCCCAACGGTTTAATGAACATCGCAATGTACACAGCGCCAAAAGCGATGCCAGGAATGACGTATGGAATGTAGGCCAACTGCTCAACCGTTTTAGAAAGTCTAGTACCTCGACCTTTGACGATTGCATATCCAAGTACAACCCCCAACAAGGCTGTGAACAAGGCCGTCCAAAGCGAAAGCCGGATCGAGTTCCAGGCAGTCCGCCAAATTTTCGGGTTGAGCAAAACCCCGGGTTCTCCATGGTTATAAATTGTGCCTCGTGCGCCAATCCAATGCTGCAAGGAAAGGTTGCTCAAGCTGAAATTTCCGTCTTGCAGCATCAATGAACTCCAGACAAGCAGACCCAACGGGATAACAATGACAAGGATTTGGAAGATAACCGCAAGCATAAACAAAACATTTTTCATACTGCCCAGTTTACTGAGTTGCGCCATAAAGCCGCGTCCACCGATCGTCTCGTAGCTCCTACGGGTTCCGATCAATCTCTGGTTGATCGAAATAGTGATGATCGAGAACAAAATCAGGACAATCGCCAGCACAAAACCATCTGCTTTATCACCGACCCCCATACTGCCGCGGATCATGGTAGCCACTACATAATATCTGATTGGCGTTCCCAGGATATTGGGTCCACCGAATGTCCCCAGCACTTTTGAAAATGTCATGATAAAACCCGAGAGGATGGCTGGGACAACCAAGGGCAAGGTGATTTTACGCAAGATGCGCAGGCGGTTGGCCCCCATCAACTCTCCTGCCTCTTCCAGGCTTGAATCAATGGACATCAATGCCGCTGACACAAACAGAAAAAAAAATGTGTAGTAATGCAGCGCACTGCATATCATGATCGGCACTGGGCCGTAAGACAGCCAGGTTGGGGGAGCCTGTCCAAAAAAGAATTCATAAACCCCAGGTGTTCCTCCTGAAAAGCTGGTACTTTTGAAAAATACAAGCCAGGCTTGCGCCAGCGTCCAGGATGGCATGATATATGGGATCAATGCCAGTTGGTTGACGAGTGTCCGCCCCGGCATGTCAGTGCGGATGACCAACCAGGCTAATGATCCGCCAATCAAGAGTGAAATCAGGGTCGCACCAATTGCGATCGTGAACGAATGCCCTAGCGGAGTATACATATAAATTCTCCCCAAAGTACCCGTTAGCATTCGTATGTAATGGAAAAGTGTAAACTCCCCAACCACGGCCCCAGGATTGTTGACAACATCTCGCGGTTGCCAGGTCAGGGTGGTTTCAACCATGCGATACAAAGGGATGATCACCATGTAGTACAAGACCACCAACATGATCAACGATAGAACAATATGTGGACTGGTCAACCAGCGGAAGAACCTTCTGGAACTGGCGATGAAGCGTTGAGACAGAGATGAAGTTGAAGGTGAAGATGTGGCCACAAGATCCGCCATGCAAATTACTCCTATGAAACCTTATTTGGTAGTCACTACCTTGAAAAACTCAGGAAATGCCCTAACAAGTGTGAGCATTGCCTAAGAAAATGATTTGTTGATCTTCTTGAAGCGCTCGCGCAATTCATCCAGCTTATCTAAATTGGCGACTGCATGCTCCTGATCTTCCTGTGCAAGAGCCAACAAAAGTGTATTGATGATTGTCATCGGAACAACTAGCGAGTGGAAGCCTGACACTGGACCACGTTTGGCAGCCAGAACAACATCCGCTTTATCTCCAACAATGGAACCGAGCGTATCGGTCAGCATAATCACTTTGCTGCCCAACTCACTGGCATAATTCAGGACAAGTTCCAGGGGTGGGGTGATATCGAAAAAACAAATTGTGAAGAGCAGGTCTTGGTCGTTCATCCTGAGCATCGGTTCCAGGATCTCGCGCCCGGTTGTTGTCAGCGGAACTACATCTATGCCCACTCTGCGCAAACGGATTTCCATTAGGTCTACCAATGAAACAGAAGGCCCTACCCCAAAGACAAAGATGCGCTTGTGAGATTTCATTAAATCGACCGCTTGGCGAAAAGCCTCGCGGTCAACCGTCTCAAGGGCTTGAGAAAGATAATCGATTTCGGAAGCAATCATACGTTCCAGGATGTCTCCCCCATCCAGCAAGTCTTCCAGGCGGCTTTGTAAGCGGGTTGAATGGGTTACTCGCCTGCGGAAGTTTTCCTGCAACACTTCACGCATGGTAGGATAGCTATCGAAACCGACAGTGCGCGCAAAACGCACGATTGTCGCTTCGCTCAAACCCAGACGATCAGCTAACTCAGCAGCAGATAGAAAAGCAGACTCTTCCTGATTCTTACGCAAATAGTTCGCGATCTGTTTTTCGCTCTTGGTCAGTTGCTGATAATACTCAGTGATGATCTGTCCAAAATCTACAATTGTCTGTGCTTCGCCATTCATAGATAACCTCTTTCCAAACCCAATAAATTTGCAAAATCTTCAAAATTTCTATCCCCGCCGCAAGCGGACGGCGTATTACGAAATTTTGCCCCTACGGGTACAGATTTTGCTAAGGCACAGAACCCGCGTAGCAAGCCACGGGGTATT
>JASFRG010000312.1:0-3913 GCA_050115035.1 Anaerolineales bacterium
TGTCTACTCAGATGAAACGCACCCTAATGATTAATGTAGTTGTATCCATTTTCCTCCTTTCCAATGCTGATTTACGATTTGATTCTAGAATACTAATTTGACATCTGGAGTATTACATTCGGTGCAACCTTGAATAAGGTTACAGTCTGTTGCGCTAACTCCATAAATTCTAGGATAACGGAATAAAGACTTTCCGTAGATTGGGTATAACCCTGAGAGTAGGGGAGGTATTTCCCTATTCTCAGTACTCTTCGAACATTGTTCTGTGGTAGCACTGCGACTAATATACGTTTTGTTAATTGACTTGAGCTGGTGATCATCACCAGCTCAAGCATTATCTGGTCATCTTCGCTTTTCCATAGTTATAAAGGAACAACGGAAAAAGGGTGTTGACCAGGGATTGTCCAAGTTGAAAACAATATCCTCGCTTAGGTAAATGTTGCCATACTCTGGTACTTCAAGAAACGCATTTTTTAGATCTTCGATCTCGCTTTTACATTGGTCACCTTTATTATCTCTCCCTGTAAAAGAAATTCAATAGGGGAAATTCCTATCCTCACTATAGTAATCCTCCCCGTAGAAATTTCCTCCGAGTTCTTTTATAGTGAAGTGCGAGAAAGGAAAAACCCTGATGGATAAAACAGAATCTATTCGTAATGAAGTCGAGACGGCTTTGATGAACGATGATCGCACCCAGGATGCAACCGTTGATGTAATCAGCAATCAGGGGATCGTTACCCTGCTGGGCGAGGTCGAATCAACCGAAATAGCTCAAGCTGCTGAAGATATAGCCACTAACCTTGATGATGTGATTAAAGTTATCAACAATTTGGTCGTTAAAAACTGAGCTAAATGATGTTTCAGTTTTTAATGTCAAGATCAAGTGTAGGAAGATGAAACAAAGTATAGGATCATCCTTATGAAAACTACCAAAGTGATGGTTGTCATTGAATCCCGATTTATGGGTGATATATTTACTGAAATCCTGGAAGATGAAATGGACATCTCGGTTACCGGTTATGCTACAACAATTTCCCAGGCGCTCAACATTGTCCGTGATGAGGACCCCGATATGGCTCTGGTAAGTATCCACCTTCCGAATGCATTGGATCTCATTCGGACGCTGAAGGAAATTGCCCCTGCTATCAAAGTATTAGTATTGGGTTTGGCGGATGACAAAAATCAAGTATTGAGGTGTGTAGAAGGAGGCGCAGCCGGGTATATCCTACAGGATAGCTCTGTGCATGACCTCATTGAATCGATTCGATTGGCACAGAGAAGGGAGGCCCGGATATCAACCAATGTTGCAGCGGCGCTCTTTGAGCGTGTTACAAAAATGTCGAAATATTTCGGGCGTATTGACGAAAGGCGTTTTGAAGAAAATCCGCTCACCGGACGGGAGACTGAGGTCCTGGACTTTGTTTGCCAGGGTTTTACCAATCAAGAAATTGCATCCCAAATGATCTTGGAAGTCGGGACCGTCAAAAATCATGTTCACAATATTCTCAAGAAATTGAACGTTGCCAGTCGAGAGGAGGCGGCCACATATCTGGCTTATATGAGAAGATAAAAAAATTGGGGGATCAATTTTCGTAATCCTGATTTCATGGAGTAATTCAGTATGAATCAATATTTGCCCGCACAAATTTTTAAGTTGCCAATTTGACAGTCTTGGTGTACATTAAGCTCCTAGCACGTTCGTTCTAATATATGCAGGAGATCCATAATGACTGACAACGGACTGTATCTTGGCCGACTTTATAATTCCACTCAAGACCAGATAACCGATAAAACACATTCTTACGATCCGGCTGATTTGACCACGCACGCAGTCGTGACCGGGATGACGGGTTCCGGTAAAACCGGTCTGTGCATTACTATACTCGAAGAAGCCGCCCTGCAGGGCATCCCGGCGCTCATCATCGACCCCAAGGGTGATCTCACCAACCTGCTGCTGCATTTTCCGGATTTAGCTCCCCAGGACTTTCAACCCTGGATCGATCCGGAGATGGCGCGCCGGGCAGGCAAGTCACTCGATCAGGCTGCGACAGAAGCTGCCCTCTCCTGGCGTAATGGCTTGGATCAATGGGGGATTGGCACTGAACGCCTGATGGCGCTCAAGAAAGCCGTACAATATGCGATCTACACCCCTGGCTCAGATGCCGGATTGTTGGTCAAAGCTCTTTCATCCCTGGCATTACCAGCCTCGGAGGAACGCGCCAACCGCGAACTTCTGGTTGACAAAATATCCAGCACCGTGACAGCTTTGCTAGGGCTGGTCGGTATAAAAGATATCGATCCGTTGCGCTCGCGCGAACACATCCTGCTCTCCCGCATCATCGAAGAAACCTGGAAACAGGGAAAGAACGTCGACCTGACCGAACTGATCCTGCAAACCCAGAATCCGCCCTTCGATAAACTGGGCGCGTTCCCAATCGAAACCTTCTTCCCGCAAAAAGATCGTATGGACCTGGCTATGCAGTTGAACAATATCCTGGCTTCGCCTTCCTTCCAGGGTTGGCGTGAAGGGCAGGAGTTGGACATCCGTTCCCTGCTCTACATGGCTGATGACCGCCCGCGACACAGCATTTTCTACCTGGCACACTTGTCTGATGCGGAGCGTATGTTTTTCGTGACGTTGCTACTGTCAGCGGTCGAAAGCTGGATGCGTTCCCAGGTCGGCGCCTCTTCCCTGCGCGCCATTCTATACATGGACGAACTCTTCGGCTATCTGCCCCCGCAGTCCAACCCGCCTTCCAAGGGGCCTTTGCTGCGTTTGCTCAAACAGGCACGTGCCTATGGCCTGGGACTTTTGCTGGCCACGCAAAACCCGGTCGACCTGGATTACAAGGCGCTCTCCAACGCCGGCACCTGGTTCATCGGCAAGCTGCAAACCGAGCGAGATAAAGATCGTCTGTTGGATGGCTTGGAAAGCGCGGCTGGAAATATCTCCCGAAGCGAGATTGACAAGCTGATCTCCTCGCTCGGCAAACGGGTCTTTATCCAGCACAACGTTCATACCAAACAACCGGCTATCTTCCAGACGCGCTGGGCGATGAATTTCCTGGCCGGGCCGATGTCTCGCAACCAGATCCCGGGTTTGAACAAACTCGTCGGAGCGGACTTTTTGAAGGTAACGCCTGACTTGATGGAATCAATCTCACAAACAGTGGCAGGTTATGGGTCACGTGGCGCTGCGGATTCGCCCACGCCTGCTCCCGCTGTGATGGCCGTTTCTGTCCCCCAACCGCCTCAGTCAAAATCCTCCTCAAGCCTGGGACACGAAACACGCTCCCCAGTCCCCTCCGGTGTAGCCGAATATTTCCTGCCGACCAACTTGAGCCTGACCGAAGCGATGCGCGCGGCTGGAGTGTCGCTGCCGGATGCGCAATTGACGGGCACGCTCTATCGGCCTGCCTTACTGGCTGTATCCAATGTACGCTTTTTGGACCGAAAATACGATGTGGATACCAAACTCCAGCGTGCCGCATTAGTCAGGGAACCGGACAGGCGAGGTGTGGTGCGTTGGGAGAATCATTTTTACGTAAACTTTCCATCCAATAAAGTGGAAAAGCAGCCTGCACCTCAGGCGCGCTTTTCATCTTTGGGTGCACCCCTGACCGATTCCAGTCAGATGAAGGCGCTGGAGCGCGATTTTGTAGATTGGAATTACCGGTCGGTGACGATTGAAGTCAGGGAAAATAAAGCCCTCAAGGTCTTTGCCGGACCGGGTGAATCACAGGCCGCGTTCATGCGAAAATGCGCCGAAGCAGCGCGTGAGGCGGCGGATGCGGAGATCGAGAAGAAAGCAGCGCAGTTTGATCGCAAGATCGACTCCCTGGAAGATAAGATCGACCGTGAGGAGCGTGAGTTGCGTGAGGATGAATCTGAGTTATCGCATCGCAAAATGGAA
>JASFRG010000313.1:0-3782 GCA_050115035.1 Anaerolineales bacterium
GGGCGTGTTCATCGCCTTCTTCTGGCAGGTGGTTCTGGCGGTCCTGATCTTCGCGATTGGCCTGTATTTCGCCAACCTGGCGAAAGATACGATCTCGAAAACGGGCGCCAACCAGGCCGGCTTTGTCGCTCGCCTGGCGCAGGTGGCCATCATCGTCTTTGCAGCCTCCATGTCGCTGCGGACAGTAGGCCTGGCCAATGACATCATCAACCTTGCCTTCGGCCTGACGCTGGGCGGACTCGTGTTGGCAGCCGCTCTGGCCTTCGGCCTGGGAGGACGGGAAGTGGCCGGGCGCGAACTGGATCGCTTCGTCACTCAGATGCGTGAGGAAGAATAAACCCCTGCCTCGAAAATTGACCCAATTACATACCAGCCTAAAACTTTCCCGTTGTGTTGGCACTTTATGATTACAACATTTCACTGTGCCCCCAAACCTGGATGAGCCCTCATCCACAATATAAAGGAGATTACTAAGGGTTGCTTATTTGCGATATTTGCTGGCGGGTTTCCACGATTGGCAACGCTGTTCATCTGGCTCGCCAGGCCTGTGTATTTCAACACTGCTTTCGGCGGAAGCTGGTTCTGGCCGTTGCTCGGAATCATTTTCCTGCCTTTCACCACGTTGATGTACGTTTTGCTTTGGTCGCCGGGCGTGGGGCTGATTGGATTCGACTGGTTCTGGATCGTTCTGGGGGTGCTTTTGGATCTCGGTCATATGGGCAGCGTTGGCTACGCCAATCGGAATCGTATGTCCGGAACTGCACAATAGTTTGTAATTGCACTGGAACTGGCGATCTTTTTACGGTCGCCAGTTCCAGTAAACGCTGCTGTTACGTTTGGGGGGCCTGGTGTTCTTGGATTCGGACAGGACATATTTTAGAGCATGGTTATGTTCAAGAAAGGGTGGATTTAGCTCCGGGTCTCGGTCATCGCCGTCTTTTTGGTGTGCCGTTCAACTTGACTTTGTAAATTGAGAGGTAGTTTTTGATGCAAAGACACACAATCCCCCCCCGCTTTCATGTGCTGGCCAAGCCCAGTGGCGCCACCTGCAACCTGGCCTGTTCATATTGTTTTTTCCTCGATAAAGAACTGCTCTACCCTAACAGCAAATTCCGCATGGCGGAGGAGACTCTCGAAGCTTACATCCAACAGTTGATTGCTGCCCATCGCTCCAATCAGGTGACCGTAGCCTGGCAAGGCGGCGAACCGACGTTGATGGGTGTGGATTTTTACCGTAAGGCGATCGAGTTTCAGAAACAGTACGCCCGACCTGGCATGACCTTCGAAAATACCATGCAGACCAATGGTACTCTGCTGAATGATGAATGGTGCGAGTTCCTAAAGGAAAACAACTATCTAATTGGCATCAGCATAGATGGCCCACGCCACCTGCATGATGCCCACCGCGTCGATAAGGGCGGCGCGCCGACTTTTGATAGGGTCATGCGTGGCCTGCGTTTGTTGCAAAAACATGGGGTTGAATACAATGTTTTAACCACGGTCAACCGGGTTAATGCTGATTATCCCCGTGAGGTATACCATTTTTTGCGGGATGAAGTCGGTACTGAATGGATTCAATTCATCCCGGTGGTGGAGCGGATGAATCCAGACGGTTTGAATCTGATTCAGATAGGGGATCAGGTTTCCCCACGAACTGTGCGATCCGAACAATTTGGCCGATTCCTGATCCAAGTCTTCGATGAATGGATCACCAATGATGTAGGGAATTTGTTTGTCCAGACCTTCGAAGCAGCTTTGCGCAATTGGATGCGAATGCCCCCTGGTATGTGCGTTTTTGAAAAAACCTGCGGCTATGGCCTGGCGTTGGAGCACAACGGTGATCTATATTCCTGCGACCATTTCGTCGAACCCAACTATTTATTGGGCAATATCAAGGAAGAACACATGCTTGAAATGATCGGCTCTGACGAACAAAATAAATTTGGACAGGATAAATACGATACCCTGCCAAATTACTGCCTAGAATGCCCGGTACTGTTTGCATGCAACGGTGAATGCCCCAAGAATCGTTTCATAGAAACCCCCGATGGGGAGACTGGCTTGAATTACTTGTGTGCCGGGTATAAGGCTTTCTTTCAACGAGTGGATGAAGCCATGAATATCATGGCCTTGCTGATGCGCAATGGCCGCCCGTCATCCGATGTGATGGCCATTATGGCAGAGAAACAAGAGCAGCTATTGCAAGATTTTCAAAACACCAAACCCTCACAAGCCTGCCCTTGTGGTAGTGGCCTCACGTATCAAACGTGCCATGGTTGGAAACTGCCCAGTCGCAGCCGTCGAAGACGGGGCACACCCACCAGCAGACCGCGGCCTCCTGTGCGCGCTATAAAAATATAATCCCAGATCGGTTTCGGGTATTGATTATTCAAACGCTATGAATATTGCCAAGTCTCTGCAAATCCCAGTCAACGAGCGGGATGACAAAATTCGGACCTTCTACAACCATCACCCCTATCCGCCGCC
Organism: Anaerolineales bacterium; assembly: GCA_050115035.1. GTDB lineage: Bacteria > Chloroflexota > Anaerolineae > Anaerolineales > Villigracilaceae > JAABUE01. The sequence goes on from JASFRG010000313.1 coordinate 2,488, forward strand.
CACCACCGATCTTGATTCGTACCGACAGCTTTGGCAGACAGGGGATCGCCTGCGTGTTGATTTCCACTTGTTGTGGCCGGAGGCTCGTTATCGAGACGATCTTGAGATATTGGTGGCTGGTTGCGGCACTTCTCAGGCAGCACGACATGCTATCCGCCAGCCCGCCGCGCATGTAACAGGCATTGACATCAGCACAACCAGCCTGCATCATACGAGCAAGCTAAAACGTAAGCACAACCTGAAAAATTTACACATTCAAGAACTCCCGATTGAGCGTGTTGGTGAATTAGGACGCCAGTTCGATAAGATCATTTGCACCGGTGTGCTCCACCATCTGGCCGACCCCGATACTGGATTGGAGGCGTTGCGCGCAGTACTCAAACTGGAGGGGGCTATGCACTTGATGGTTTACGCCGCGCATAGCCGTACTGGCATCTATATGCTGCAAGAATATGCACGCCAACTTGGGATTACACCCTCCGAGCATGAGATCGAAGACCTTGTGACGGTCCTCAGGGAACTACCTCGTGGTCATCCGCTGGATTATCTGCTACGCAAATCGCCGGATTTTCGTGATCCGGGCGCACTGGCCGATGCCTTACTGAACCCACGCGATCGGGCCTACACTGTGCCCGAGTTGTTCGACTATATCGAAGGTTGTAGGTTGACATTTGGGCGTTGGTACCGGCAAGCACCCTATCTGCCTCAATGTGGTGTTATTTCCCGTACCCCTCACGGATCCAGATTGGCAAGCCTGGCACCGCAGCAACAATACGCTGCTGTCGAACTTTTCCGGGGCACGCTCACGAGTCACAGCTTTATCGCTTATCGTGATGACTGCCCCGTGGATCGGCCTACGATCCGCTTTGATGGGGACGTATGGCAAACATATATCCCGATTCGTCAGTCCAGGTTGGTATGTATCCAGAAACATCTGCCACCGGGCGCAGCCGCAGTACTGATCAATCAGGATCATGTGGATACTGATCTCATTCATCCGATCAATGCGTACGAGAAAAGCTTGTTCGATGTGATTGACGGCCAGAAATCTATAACCGAGATCATCAACAACGTGGCTACTTCAACGGGTACCCGCCCGAATCCAGAAACCGCCCGGATATTCTTCGAGCGACTCTGGCAGTACGATCATGTGGTCCTCGATGCCTCGAAGAGCATATCGTAAACAATGACCAATCACACTGAGCAAAAAAGGTGGTGTTTACGAAATATGAAGTAAGAAAACTGACAACAGCCAGAGATTGTGGAGCACGTCTCTAACATCTTATCTCCACGAT
>JASFRG010000314.1:0-3763 GCA_050115035.1 Anaerolineales bacterium
TTCAGCCAACATCCCACCCATCTCGGAAAACTGGGTGAAGATCAACGTCCGGTCACCCTCTGCCAGGATCTCCTCCAGCAGTTCGCCCAATCGCTCAAGCTTGCCGCTGCGCCCGTCCAAGAGAACTTCCATTCCCTCTTTCCCTGCCTGGTGTAAGTATTGCACCGGATGATTGCAAATCTGCTTCAACTGCATCAGCATACTCAGCACCAGTCCACGCTGTTGGATACCATCTTCGGATGACTCGATTTTTTCCATCACGTCTTGCACCACCGCCTCGTACAGCGTGGCCTGCTCCTCGGTTAATGTGCAATATACTTTTGTTTCCACTTTTTCGGGTAGGTCCGTGATCACGCGCGGGTCAGTTTTGACGCGCCGCAGGATGAAAGGTGTGGTCAATTGCTTGAGTTTATCGAGCGCTTCTTCATCGTGGTAGCGTTCGATAGGCAACGCAAAATTCTCACGGAAAGCCTTGCGCGCTCCCAGGTAGCCGGGGTTCAGGAAGTGCATGATCGACCACAGTTCCGAAAGGCGGTTCTCCACGGGCGTGCCGGTCAGTGCAATCCGAAATTCAGCATCGAGTTTACGGATGACCTGCGTCTGTTTGGCATCGGGATTTTTGATGTTTTGCGCCTCGTCCAGGATTACCGCCAGCCATTGGATGGATTGGATGGACTCTGCGTCCCGCCGCGCAATCGGATAGCTGGTCAGGACCACATCTTTATCCTGGACAGCTGCCTGCATCTCATCCCCTTTCAACCTGTCTGCTCCCCGATGAATATAGGTCTGCAAGCCGGGCGCAAACCTGTCAATCTCCCGTTCCCAATTGGTGACCACCGATGTTGGTGCAATCAACAAGGCCGGGGCAGGCAACTTGCCGGCCAGTTCTTTCTCACGCACCAGCAGCGAAATCGTCTGGATGGTTTTTCCCAGCCCCATGTCGTCTGCCAGGCAAGCGCCCAATCCCCAGCGGCGCAAGAAAACCATCCACGAGTAGCCGTATTCTTGATATGGGCGCAATTGTCCATCCAGGCCTTCAGGCTGTGACAATGCCTCCAGCTTCTCAGATTGCGAAAATCTCTCCAGTAGTTCTTTTAGCCAACCGTCGGATTCCACACCTTCAATCGGCAGACCATTCAACGAGGTTTCCCCGCCCAGCCCCATACGCATGGCTTCGAGCAGGCCTATCTCGCCCTCGAGCTTTTGCTTTTCCCAGAACTTGATAGCCGCATCAATTTGCTCGGCATCCAGTGTGACCCATTGACCGCGAATCTGTACCAGCGGCGATTTCAGCTTTGCCAGCGCCCGGAATTCTTCCTCGGTCAACTCGGTTTCGCCAACGGAGAGCTTCCACTGGTAGTTGACCAGGTTTTCCATTGACATCCGTCCCGGTGCGATTTTGTCCTTTTGAGACTGCATCTTGACCTTGACACCTAGCCGCGCGCCCTTCTTGTTCCACCAGGGTGGGACGAGGATGCCGAAGCCCGCGCTTTCCAGGATTGGCGCGGTTTCGCGCAAGAAGGTGTACGCGCCGCCAGTATCAACAGCCAGTTCGGTGGGGCGTTTGCTTTTCAGGCTCTCAGTGATGGGCGGGAATAATCTGGCGGCATAGCCCAGCCCGGCCAACATTTTTTCCTGCGGCTGTTCAAAGCGGTGGCCGAGATGGATCAGGGCCCCTTTCGTTTTCTTCCACACTTCATTGGCCGGGATTAGCAAGCTGGGATCATCTTTGGCCTGGATCAGGTAATGTAACTGCCAGGGCTGTTCTTGCAGTGCGGGCGCTTCCAGCCGAAAGGCGACCTGGAAAGCCGCATCACCGGCGACATACAGATTGCGCATCCAGGCGCGATGACTGGATGCGAGATTCTGCAATTGATTAGACGATAGTTCGATAACAGGACTGTCGTTGAACAACGCTTCCAGCCAATAGTAAGCAGGATCACCGTCGGTTCGATTGAAGTTCGGCACGGCGGACTTCCCCCAACTTCGGACGAGCGAATCACAAAAAACATTGAGAAAGCTATTTAGCAAAATGTGCGGGGAGAGATGTTCGTCATTTTCCACAGCCTCAGCGCGGCAGATAGGCGGCATGGCAGTTTCGAGTTGACTCAACCTTTGTGCATCTCGGGGACTGTCCAGCACGGGCAGCCAGCGGGCATCTTTACCGTCTATCACCGGGACAAGTTTTTGCGCTGCAAGAGACTCCAACGACAAGACTGCGACCATGTTCCAGTAACGGAAGCAGGTTCCGGGTGCGTAGGATGCGGCTGGATCAGGCTGGGGAGTGGAATATGTTAGCAAAACGCGAAGCGCATCGGCAGGCGGCATCCAAATCCCATCTACAGTAAAAGGGGCAAGAGCCGGTTCAGTAGTGTCAATATCCCAGTTGTGGATCAATCTTGGGGAGGGCAGCGGAATGCCCTTGACGGCCGGCAGGCGCAGTGTAAGGGCGCGCTTTTCGCCGGACAGGTTCGGGCAAACTGTAAATGGGTGCGCTTTGGGTTTGGGTTTTTTGGCGGTGCGTCCGCGCTGACGGGCTGGCTGGGGTGCATCGGGCGTTTCAGCCCAGAAGATTATGCCGCCAGGGTTTCCATCTTCTTGCGGGGGATGGTAGTGGGCGTGGAGGATGTTCATTTATCCTCTGCTGGCCCCCAATGTGCGGGAATGTATTTCACTTCCAGATACTCTTTAAAATCATGCACGTGTTCTTGCACATTGCCAAATCCAATCGGCTCTTTTTCTCGTTTGCGCCAACTGGATGGCTCAAGCGTGCCCAGTACAAGATATTCATTACCGATGATTTCCGGGTTGCGTTTCTGGTAGGTTAGTGTCAGCGTTTGTTCCAGTTCGTCCTGATGCACAATCAAGATTTCGCACTTAGGGCAATATCGACATTTTTTGTTGATTGTTGTTGGGTAAGTCGGCTGAACATGGATGAACAAAGGCACTTTGCGCACCAATGTTTTTTCAGGACAGTTTGGGCAGGTGGAAAACCTGGCATCCTTATACGGATTCAGAATGAATCTGTATTTTGGTGGCAGTTTTCCAAATTTTGGCAGGGATACTTTCTTTTTTCTCAAGGCTTTCTCGCTTATACTGTGTATAGTTTATCAAAGGTTCCCAAAATGAGCGAATACCAATACCATGAATGGCAAACGCTTGAGCGCCCATTGACCGCTGACGAACAAAACGCGGTGGACGAGCTTTCCAGTCACATTGATGTCACAGCTAACCAGGCAATCGTTACCTATCATTGGAGCGATTTCAGGCATGATCCTCTTGAGGTGTTGGCAAAGTATTTCGATGCCTATCTTTATTTTGCCAACTGGGGCACTCGCCGCCTGGCTTTCCGTTTTCCTACGGGGTTGGTGGATGCCGCTGCTATCGATGCCTCCTACTGCGATGAAGAATACCTGCATATCAAAACGATAGGCGATGTGCATATTCTGGAATTCGAAATGTATGAAGACGGCGGCTATGATGAATGGATTGAGGAGCGAGGCTTGCTGTCTACGCTGGCTCGCTTGCGTGATGACATTATCCAGGGGGATCACCGCGCTTTATATCTCTTCTGGCTCCATGTCATGGATGTGGAATCCAGGGGATACGAAGAAGAAGACAAAGATAATCCGGATGGCTTATTCTACGATCCCGAACCACCCCTGCCAGTAGGATTGAAGCACCTGTCTCCATCCTTGAGGGCTTTGATCGATTTCTTCGAGATCGACCCCTTCCTGGTCGCTGCCGCTGCCGAACGCAGCCT
>JASFRG010000315.1:0-3760 GCA_050115035.1 Anaerolineales bacterium
TAGCTGTCGTTGGTGCACTTTTCTTGTTGTTATTCATTCCCTTGTCTGATGGGTATGTAAAAGCTGGTTCCGCCGCTACATCTCATTTTGAGACGATGGGCGTGCTGCTTAAAATGGGTGGGTTTTATGCCTACCAAATTGGAATGACCATATGGGGCTTAGGCGGATTGTTGTTTACTTCTATCCTATACAAATCAAAGATCGTTCCTCGGGTATTCTCAGTCTGGGGATTTATCGGCTATATCATATTCATGGTGGGTACTATCTCAGAACTCTTTGGAAGCAATCTGGGTGTTCCACTTGCTATGCCTGGCGGCCTGTTCGAAATTTCTCTAAGTTTATGGCTTATCTTTAAAGGTTTCAATTCATCTGCAATTGACTCTTCGTCAGCGCAATACAATCATCAGCGTGTAACTGTTCAGCCCTAGGGCAGTGACAACCTGATTTATTATCATCCTTTGTAGTATCTACTCAGGCATGGAGAGGAATTCCCGAAAAATGCAGGCAGAGAAAAAACAGACCTGGCAGCGGCAAACCTTAACGCTTTCGCAGTATATCGAATTTCGGAACGGTGTCCCATTGGGAGATAGCAAATCGTTTTCCAATATGCTGCACCGCTCGCTGGGCGCTGCTTCTTTTGCCGAGTTTTGGCAGTATTGGAATCCGATTTGGGGTTATGGGCTAAGCAAATATGTATATGCACCTGCGCGGCGGATTTTGCCCCGGGCGGCTGCCTTTATTGCAACCTTTATCGTCTCCGGCGCCATCCATGACCTGGCAACAATAGCCGTTGGCCGCTCGTTTGCCTTTTTGTTAACGCCCTGGTTTTTCTTGTTGGGTGTGGGAGCTGTGGTGGGGCAGGCTCTGGGGATGGATTTTGGGAAACGGCCGTTTTGGCAACGAGCCACCGTGAATTTTACCTATCTTGTCACTTGCTTAATCTTGACGCTGATAGTTAAAAGAGAGCTTATGATGTGAGTATCAAAGAATTTAGTTCTAACAGCACGCTTAAATTGACATATAATATCTTGAATGTCAAATATTCTTCCTGCTTTGCTTTCATCACTTCTTGGCCGCGAACAAGAGATAGCGACTCTAAGTCAACTTCTAAAGCGGGCTGATGTGCGCCTAGTCACGATCAGCGGCCCCGGGGGTGTTGGAAAAACAAGCCTTGCCTTGCAGGTTGCCCATGAATTACAAGACGCCATTCCTGATGGCGTCTTCTTTGTTTCTCTTGCAGCAATCACCGACTCCACCCTGATTATTCCAACAATTGCCCATACGCTCGGCGTTACGGAATCCCCCAGCCGCTTGTTGCTTGACAGTCTCAAGGATTTCCTAGGCAAAAAGCGAACTTTGTTGTTGCTCGACAATTTCGAGCAGATCGTATCCGCTGCTCCGCTGTTGACAGAGTTGTTGAACGACTGCGCCGATTTGCAGATGCTGGTCACAAGCCGTGAAGCTTTGCGCTTGCGCGGCGAGCAGGAATTTCCTCTGACGCCGCTCGAATTGGACAACCGCACAACAAGGACCGATGATCGATCCATCAACACCTTGATGCAATCTCCCGCCGTTGCGCTATTCATACAACGTGTACAAGCAGTCCAGCCTGATTTCCATCTGACCGAAGAAAACGCTCCCGACGTAACTGAGATCTGTGCCCACCTCGACGGTCTGCCATTGGCCCTCGAACTTGCAGCCGCGCGTATCAAATTGCTTCCACCAAAAGCGATGTTGAAAAAACTTCAGGAGTCGCCTCTGCAATTGCTTACAAGCGGCGTACGCGATCTACCCGCCCGCCAACAGACTCTGCGCAACGCAATTCAATGGAGTTATGACCTGCTGGAAGATGAAGAAAAGTATACCTTTCATCGGTTGGCGGCTTTTGTAGGCGGATGCACACTGGAAGCAGCTCAATCTGTAATCGGGGCTCCGGCATCGTTGAATGTTCTTGACTCACTGGTGGGTAAGAGTCTCGTGCGTCAAACCGAAATGGACGGTGCGCCGCGTCTGGCCATGCTGCAAACAATCCGCGAGTTTGGGCTGGAACAATTGAAGCAGGAAGCCGAGCTGGAAGCGGCCCGCCATGCCCACGCTTTATGGTACGCCTCCTTTGCTGAGGAAGCCGAACCGCATTTATTAAGTGCAGAGCAAAAAGCGTGGTTGCAACGGATGGAGTTGGAGAAAGATAATCTGCGGGCAGCATTCCGGTTTGCAATCGATACAGGCGATGAGGCATTGACGTTGCGCCTGGCAGGGTCACTGGGACAGTTCTGGTTTGCAAGCGGCCGGTGGAGCGAAGGTCGCCGTTCCTTGGAAGAGGCTCTGGCACGAACGGGAAACATAAAACCCGATCCGGCTTTACAGGCAAAGGTGCTTTTCAAGGCTGGTTCCCTGGCTCGTTATCAATCCGACTTCGCCCGTGCCAGGGGCTTATGCAAACAAAGTCTGGCTTTATACCGTGCCTTGGACGATAAACAGGGGGTGGTCATGGTCCTTGCTGAATTGTGCCGCATCAGTATCTATCAGGATGACCAGTCGGCAAAGCAGGGTTTTCTTGCCGAAGCAGCCGCTTTGATTGAATCCCTACCCGATACGGTAGAGAAGGCGCTGGCGTTTAAGGAGCTACTTTTCAGCGTTGTATTCAGCGCGGATCCCATTACAGATGAAACCATCTATCATCTGGATCAGTTTGAAAGGATCCTGCGGCTGTTGGAATTCCGCACAGATTTGGCGCTGGCCCTTGCACTACGTGCCAGTTTGGCGATATATCAAGGGAACAATGCCCTGGCAGCGTCTTTGTTGGATGAAGCCATGAGTCTGGTTAACGAATTCAGGGACGATCGCCTTAGAGGTCGGGTTGTACTGGTTCAGGTTTATCTCGATATACAAACGGGGGACTATGATACCGCCCGCCAGCGTCTGGAAGGCATTATCCATTTAGCCCACAAACGGCATGACCATTTGTTCTCATTGATTCTGGCCGTATTGGCTGTCGTCTTGCTGGAACAGGATATGGCGGAGTGGTCGGCCAAGGTTCTTGGCATGGCAGACAAGAACAAGGGGATCGGGCAATCGCGCCCGGAATGGACGATACTCGAACGCTTTCCTTTCATGCAAGGCTTTCAGGCGAAATTACGCGCCTATCTGGGTGAAGAAGACTTTAAGCAATATCACATGGCTGGTAAACAATTATCCGTGGATGATGTCCTGGCGATTCCTCGCCCAACAACACAGTCCAAAACTTCTCCCGATTCCTTGACCCCCCGCGAACTGGAAGTTCTCCACCTGCTCACCGAAGAACTGAGCAATCCCCAAATTGCCGAGCAACTGGTCGTCAGCCGCCGCACCGTGGACGCGCACCTGCGTTCGATCTATGCCAAACTCGGCGTCAAATCCCGTGATGCGGCGCTGCGTGTGGGGAGGGAGAATCGGTTAATTTAGCGGCGAGCAAGCGTCGGCTGAGAGCGAAGCGGGGTTTCGTCATCTAACGATTTTTCAAGACTAATCCGTTGGTCGAGTGGGCTGGTGTTCTTTCCAACCCGTATCGAGACCAACAAGTTGGATCCAAACATGAGATAACTTGGAATGTGTTGGCCTCGATACGTCCCTCACTCCGTTCGAGATTACTCGACCGCCATCGAAAATAGGTAAACGAAATAGGCAAGTGGAATAGGTAAGTTACCGATGTGTGCTGGTTGCAAACCCTGTACACTGTAAACACTTCGACAGTACAGGACATATCCAGCATCTAAGGAGC
>JASFRG010000316.1:0-3749 GCA_050115035.1 Anaerolineales bacterium
TGTTATACTCTCTGGGTGATTTAAGTCACAAATTTTCCAACACCTGATCAACTATGAAACTAAAAAACTTCGCACCGTTTACCTGGGGAGTGCTCGGTTGGAACCTGATTGTCATTCTTTGGGGGGCTTATGTGCGCGCAACCGGCTCGGGGGCAGGCTGCGGCCGGCACTGGCCGCTTTGCGATGGGCGGGTTGTACCCCAGGCGCCAGATGTCGCGATGTCAATTGAGTTCACACATCGTATGCTTTCTGGGGGAGCGCTGGTGTTGATCGCAATAATGGTCATCTGGGGCTTCCGAATCACAGACAGAGAACATCCTGTTCGCACTGGTTTGATCGCTGCAGGAATATTGATCGTCACCGAAGCCTTGCTCGGCGCGGGACTGGTACTCTTCGAATTGGTCGAAGAAAACTCGTCCGCGGCACGCGCACTCGCTGTGGCATTGCATCTGGCAAACACCTTTCTGCTGGTAGGTAGTCTGGCACTGACAGCTTACTGGGCCGCAGGCGGACGAGCTATCCAACTCAAGAACCAGGGGTTGAAAGTGTGGCTGTTGGCTGCTGGGCTGCTGGGTATGCTAGTCATCGGGATGAGCGGCGCGGTGACTGCACTCGGAGATACGCTTTTCCCGGTCGGCTCACTGGCCGAAGGCATCGCCGCAGATTTGGACCCCAATGCTCATTTTCTTGTAAGGTTGCGAGTGTATCATCCCATTATTGCCCTTGTTATTGCGGTATATTCACTATATCTGGTGCGCATGCTATACAACCAAAACAAGGGAATGGCTCGCAAATTTCTTATTGTGCTGGTAATTGTAGGCATGCTGCAACTGGTGATTGGCCTGATCAACTTATTGCTCCTGGTCCCAATACCCACCCAGCTATTACACCTGTTGACCGCAGACCTGGTATGGATCACTTACGTGTTGACAACCGCTGTTCTTCTGGCAAAGCCAGAACCTTTACCGTAGCTTCTTTGGAGGCCGTGTGAGAAATCGCAATACGTCCATCCTTGTACGAGTTGTTTCTATTCTATTTTTGAGTGCTACTATCATCCTGATTATTGTTTCGTTGATCAACTTTAGCCGTCAACGGAACAATTATCCCGTTGGAATGACCATTGCCGGAGTGCCGGTGGGCGGGCTGACCCCTCAGGAAGCTTCCGAACGCATCCTGCTGGTTTACACTACCCCAATTGAAGCTCAATATGGAGAGAACGTCATTCATATTGACCCAGCCGTTGTAGGCTTTGAACTGGACACCGAGGCCATGATCGCCGCAGCAGATCTTTCCCGTACAGGCGGTTCTTTCTGGGGCGGATTTTGGAATTATCTCTGGAATCAGGAACCCGCCTCCGAAGCCATTCCGCTACGCGCCACAATCTCTGAAGAAACACTGCGCAACTACCTGCAAAACGAAATCTCATCCCGCTACGATATTCCACCCGAACCTGCCCAACCAGTCCCGGGCAGCGCTACTTTTGCCCCAGGCAGTTCCGGTCGGGTTCTCGATATCGATCGAGCCGTTATCCTGATCGAGGATGCCCTGCGCTCCCCTACCAATCGATCTGTTTCATTGACGTTCCAACGCAGTGCTCCCGCACGCCCTACGATTGACAATCTTGAGATCTTGCTCCAGCAAACCATCAATCTGGCCGGGTATGATGGCGTTTTCGGGCTGTATATGTTAGACCTGCAAACCGGACAGGAGATCCATTTTGCCATGGATCAGGGTGTCACCATATCCACGGAACCAGACGTAGCCTTTACCGCCTCCAGCACGATAAAAATCCCCATCATGCTCTCGTATTACATCAAAAACGGACCGGCAGCGCTTGACGAGCGTACCTCTGAACTTATTCTGGATATGATTCGTAAATCCGAAAACCCGCCGGCCGATTCGCTGATGGAGCGTTTGAGCGCTTTTGAAGGGCCCCTGATCGTGACCGAAGATTTGCAAAGAATCGGTTTGGAAAACACGTTTATCGCGGGTTTCTTCTGTGATCCATTCAATCCCTGCCCATTGCTGCAACGCTTCTCCACGCCTGCCAACCAGCGGATAGATGTGTTTACCGATCCAGACCCCTATAACCAGACAACAACCTCCGATATGGGCATGCTTTTAGCTGACATCTATCAATGTGCTACCACAGGCGGCGGCGCGTTGGTCGCTGCTTATCCCGGGCAAATCACACAGGAAGTCTGTCAGCAGATGCTCAGCTTTTTAGCGGCAGACAAGATCGGGGTGCTGATCGAAGCGGGCGTCCCAGAGGGCACCCAGGTGGCCCATAAACACGGCTGGATCAGTGATGCCGGCAGCGGCGTCATTAAAAATATCAGTGACTCAGCCATTGTCTATACACCAGGTGGAAATTATGTGCTGGTCATGTATGCCTATCACCCCATTCAGGCTGTTTGGGAACCAGTTTCGGAGTTATTCGCCCAACTTTCCCAAATTGTCTACAATTACTTCAACCTTCCAATTCAATAACATTTTTTCAAAGTGGGAGGCAATTTTGCATAGTTCGTATATAATCTAGGCATGAGCGCCGCACTTGGACTATATCGCCTGCAACTTGTAGACAGCCGCATGGATGAAATCCGTGCCCGGTTGGAGGAAATCCATCAAATTCTCGAAAACGATCAGGAAATGCAACAGGCCAAAAAGCGTGTTGCCGAAACCGATGCAAACTTAAAGCTCGCCCAGCATTCATTGAAGCAGGCAGAGGCGGAAGTAAATAAGCAAAAAATCAAGATCGAACAATCAGAAGCGAATCTGTATAGCGGGAATGTGAAAAATCCGAAAGAACTTCAAGATCTTCAAAACGAAGTGGCAGCGCTCAAACGGCATCTTGAAACGCTTGAAGACCGACAGCTTGAAGCTATGCTGGAGGAAGAAACAGCTGAACAGGCAAACCAGGCTGCTCTGGACAAACAGGAAAATGTCAAAGCGCGCCTTGCCGATCAGAATCAAACCCTGGCCGGCGAACAGTCTGAATTAAATAAGGAACTGGAACGACTGGATTCGGAACGACAAGCCGCGCTCGCTCCTCTGGACTCCAGCCTGCTGACCGTTTACGATGAACTACGCCAACAAAAACGTGGGCTGGCTATCGCTGCTGTCAGCGACGGAGCATGCGCTGCCTGCGGCACAACCTTAACCCCCGCCCAGCTACAGAGCTCCCGTTCAACTGCCCAATTAAATAATTGTCCCACCTGCGGACGCATTCTCTACGCAAACTAGTTTTTCATGCGCTTCTCCCTAGAAACTTTCTCATTTATTGTTGGTTTCATCACCGGATCAGTATTCTGGTGGCTGCTCGGGCGCATGCGCCCGCTTTGGGCGGAAATCCGAGAAAACTGGAAAGCCGGTCGCGAAGAGGCAAAAGCACGGCGTTCTACTGGCGTGGAAGACAATCATCGACGCGCCACCTTCCGCCGCGCGCAAGGGATGCACCTGGCAGCCCCGCTTTTTGCACTAAACGAAATCATCGAAACACCAAGCCTGGTAGCCCCACCCCCTCGCGTGGAACCGGGCACTCCCATAATCACGCAGGATATCGTTACCCGCACGATCCCGTACATGCCAACCTGGCCAGAATTTGCAGCCATCTACCAGGCCCCTACTTTGAGTCTGGCACAGGCCATCAGCGGGGGCATCAACCTGGTCATTACCGGGCAACCCGGGGTGGGAAAAACAGTCGCATTGGCACATCTTGCATCCCTGGCCGCCAACCGCGATCCGGAACT
>JASFRG010000317.1:0-3723 GCA_050115035.1 Anaerolineales bacterium
CGATGATCTGGCGGCACTGCTTACTGCACTGGGATATGAAGGCGCTCACATCGCCGGGATTTCCTACGGTGGCGAAGTTGGGCAGGCCTTTGCGTTGAAATATCCCGAGCACTGTCTGAGCCTGATTCTGGCAGATACCGTCAGCGAAGTTGGCGATGAACTGCGTATCATCATCGAATCTTGGTTGAGTGCTGCACGTGCAGGAGATGCGGAAGCCTTCTTCAATACCACCGTTCCCTGGAATTTCTCACCGGAGTTTGTCACCAAGAACCCAAAGTTGTTTGCAGATGCGAAAGAGCGCTACAAGCTACTGGACTATCCGGCTGTCGTCCGTTTGAGCGAATGCTTCCTCGAAGTGGATTTCACTGCTCGCCTGAACGAGATTATATGCCCGGCCTGTATCATCGTCGGTTCGGTTGACCTGCTCAAGGGTCCGGCTTACGCTGCGATTCTCAAAGCTGGAATTCCACATGCTGAATATCACCTCCTGCATGGGGCGGGACACGCCTCCTGCTGGGAGCGTCCACAAGAATTCAATACCACCGTGCTGGGCTTTTTAGCCAAACACGCATCGTAATCTTTCATCGAAAGGAATAAGTTTTATGCGCATGAATGCTAAAGTTGTGCTCGTCACCGGCGGCGCAGCAGGAATTGGAAAGGCAACCGCTTTGCGTTTCGCGGAAGAGGGCGCTATAGTTGTGATTTGTGACGTCAATGAGGAAGTCGGACAAACCACCCTTAAAGAATTGGGCGAAGGTGCGGCTTTCTATAAAGTTAATATCGCAAACCGTGAAGAGGTCCAGAAATGGGTCGATGATGTGGTTGCCAGGTTTGGTCGCATTGACGTGCTTGTCAACAACGCCGGCGTTTTACGTGATGGCCAACTAATCAAGTTCAAAAATGGCGAACTGGTCGGGCAGATGTCGGAAGAGAATTTCGATCTGGTCATTTCTGTCAACCTGAAGGGCGTTTTCAACTGCACGCAGGCTGTTGCTCCGGTCATGGCCGGGCAGGGCGGGGGCGTAATCTTGAATGCTACCTCCGTCGTCGGCTTGGATGGCAACTTCGGCCAGACCAACTACGTCGCAACCAAATCGGGCGTGATCGGCATGACCAAAGTCTGGTCGCGCGAACTGGGCAAATTCGGCATCCGCGTTAATGCGGTGGCTCCCGGGTTTATCGCCACCGAGATGGTGACTTCCATGCCGGAAAAAATCCTGGATGGCATGAAATCTCGCACGCCACTCAGTCGTCTGGGCGAGCCGCGCGACATCGCCAACGCATACCTGTTCTTGGCCTCAGACGAAGCCTCCTTCATCACCGGCGAAACGCTGCGCGTGGACGGTGGCATTGTGGTAGGAACGTAAGAACGGATGCACGCAGCCGACATTCTCAGCAGACGAGCAGAGCTAACTCCCGACCGGGAAGCGCTATACGACTTGCACACTGGCGAGCGCTATACCTTTGCCGAACTCAACTTGCGCGCCAATCGAGCAGCGAACTTTCTTCGCGAAAGTTACGATGTGCAGAAGGGTGACCGCGTCTCGATCCTGGCCCAAAACTGCCTCCCTTTCGTGGACCTGCTCTTTGGCCTCGGCAAAATTGGTGCAATTTTTGCTCCGTTAAACTGGCGGCTGACCGCGCGTGAATTAGTTTACATTGTCAATGACCTCCAGCCCAAAGTACTGATTTGCGGGCCGGAATATACGTCTGTATTGGATGAGATGCACGGCAGTATCAAGATAGAAAGTCTCATTTCCCTTGAAGGGGCAGAACTCCCTGGAGCGGACCCATACGAATCGTTGCTGGAGCAGGCCTCCGCTTCCGAGCCAGAGCGTCCGGCCCTTGATGCGGACGATGGGTACTGCATCCTGTACACGTCCGGGACGACGGGCAAGCCCAAGGGCGCTGTCCTGCCGCATCGACAGGTGCTGTGGAATGCAATCAACACCGTCATTTCCTGGGGACTGAGCGAGAACGATATTTCCCCGATCCTGACCCCAATGTTTCATTCTGGCGGGTTATTCGTCTTTATGGTGCCGCTCTTTTACGCGGGCGGACACATTGTACTGGCGCGCAACTTTGACCCCGAAGAATCACTCAAAGTCATCATGGAGGAGAAGTGCACCGTTATTTTGGGCGTTCCAACCCTGTTCCAGGTGTGGATGAACAGCCCGATTTTCGCCAAAGCTAATTTCAATCACGTCCACTTTTTCATCAGCGGCGGCGCGCCCTGTCCCCCAAAATTGATCGAAGCCTGGCATACCGCTAAAGGCGTGACCATGCGCCAGGGTTATGGCCTGACCGAAGTGGGCGTCAACTGTTTCTCGATGACTGACAAAGATGCTCTGCGCAAAGCAGGCTCGGTGGGGAAACCCATTTTCCACAGCAAGATGCGCCTGGTAGATACTGAAGGCAATGACGTTCCACAAGGCGAAACGGGTGAATTAATTATCTCTGGGCCAACAGTCTGTGCTGGATACTGGCGCAATCTCGAAGCGACGACAGAAGCATTAGTTGATGGTTGGTTCCACACCGGCGATATGGCGCGTCAGGACGAAGAAGGCTATTTCTATATCGCCGGGCGCTACAAGGATATGATCATTAGCGGCGGCGAGAATATCTATGCCGCCGAAGTAGAAGCCGTCTTCCGTGAGCACGAAGCCGTGGCAGATGCAGCCCTGATCGGCCAGCCGGATGAAAAATGGGGCGAGGTCGGCTTGACGATTGTTCTGCTAAAGCCAGGCCAAGCTGTCACTGATGAAGAGTTACAGGAATTCTGCCGCGAACGCCTGGCACGTTACAAAGTTCCCAAACGCGTTGAGTTTGTGGATGAATTGCCGTACTCGCCGTATGGTAAGGTCATGAAAGCGGAACTTCGAGAGCAATTTTTGAGTGATGAAGAGAGGAAAGAGGAATGATGAAAGGGGCAACTCTCTTTCCACTTTCTTCTTTCCTGATAGGAGCGCAGCGTGCCTAAAGTCAAATCGAATGGAATCCAAATCTATTACGAGATCCACGGTAACGGCAAAGCGCTGGTATTGATTTCTGGGATTGGTTACCCCCTCTGGCAGTGGCACAAGATGGTGCCGTATTTAGCCGGCCATTTCCAGGTCATCACCTTTGATAATCGCGGCGTTGGACAGAGTGACAAACCGGCTGGCCCGTACACTGCTCAGCTGTTAGCTGCCGACACGGCTGGCCTGCTGGATGCGCTCGGCATCGAGAAAGCCGTCATCATGGGACATTCAATGGGTGGCTTCATTGCGCAAGCTATGGCTCTTGACTTCCCTGAAAAAGTCAGCGAGTTGATTTTGTGTTCGACCAATTTCGGCGGCCCAAATCATGTCCCGGTCACGCCAGAAGCGTTTGCCGTGTTGTCGGACACGACCAGTGACCCACTGACGCGCTTCACCAACGGGCTCAAAGTCAGCACGGCACCGGGCTGGGCAGATGCTCATCCCGAGGTCGTGAAAGAATGGGTCGATTGGCGTGTGGCCAACCCGGTTGAGCCGGCCCCCTATCAAGCACAGATGGCAATCGGGCTGGCGCTCATATCTGAAGAGGCCACTTTCGAAAATAAATTACCGCAAATTTCCGTGCCAACGCTGATCCTGTTCGGCGCGTACGATAAAGTCGTCCCTCCGGAAAATGCTGAATTGTTACAGAAGCAGATCTGGGGGAGTCAGATCACGATTATCCCGGATGCGGGGCACTTCTTCC
>JASFRG010000318.1:0-3692 GCA_050115035.1 Anaerolineales bacterium
GCCCTGCTCCTCCATCACCAGATGGTCTTTGCTGTGCAGATCTAAAAACTGCTCGAGCCTTCCTTCCACCAATAGACGGTCTCCAGATTGCAGGCTAAAAGCCGGTTCGGGAGAAAGCTGCGTGTGCCCGTTGCGGATGACAGCCACGACGTTCAACCCCAAAACCGAACCCAGCCGGCTCTCGGAAAGGGTCTTGCCATGCAAAATCGAATCTTTGGGCAGGTTTAGAAGCACCATGCGTTCGTGTAGATCGTAGAGAGATTTGTTATCCCGTTCGCGCTCGATAGAAAATTCGCGGGCTGGATCTCGAGAGGGCAGCAGACGCCGTCCGAAAAAGGTCATATATAGCGTGCCTGCCAGAAGGATTGACAGACCAACTGGCATGAAATCGAACATCTGGAATGGCTGCAGGCCGGCCTCGCTAAGCGCCTCGGTAATCAAGATGTTGGGCGGCGTACCGATCAGTGTATTCAGTCCGCCCAGCAGCGCGGCATAGGCCAACGGCATCAGCAATTTGGAGGGCGGTTGTCTGGTCTGGCGGGCGATATCGATCACCACCGGCAGGAACAGGGACACCACTCCGATGGTATTCATAAAACCGGACAGGAGACCAACTGTCAACATGATGATGACCAGCAAACGGATTTCGCTGTCCCCGGCCAGACGCATCAGACGCCGACCGATCAGGCTGGCAACTCCCGTACGTGCCAATCCCCCACTCAGGATCAGGATCGCCCAAACCGTGACAACAGCCGGGTTACTGAACCCGGACAAAGCTTCTGCCGGTGTGACCAGTCCAGTCAGTGTGAGCGCCCCCAACACCAGCAGCGCAACAACATCCATGCTCACCCACTCGGTGATGAAGAGCAGGATCGCGATGGCCAGGATGGATAGAACCAGAATGATCTCTAAGGTCATGGTGGCTCCCTATTTGAATTAAATGCCCGATGTTTCAAAATAGTATAGCATGATTGCCGCTGATATTATTCTCCCTTAAACAAAAAAAGTGCCCAATTTCGGACACTCTTTTCTCAATTCGATCTGGAATCTATTTCTTCCCAAACAGACTCCCCAGTGCATCCGCAGCGGATCCAGAACCCAGCACGTTATCCACCTGCGCTGCGACCGGAGCTGGCAGTTTCTTCTTGATGTAATCCACCACGATCTTGACCGCCTCGGCAGACACTTCTTTGCTCAGGCCAGTTTTTTGTGAAACTAACAGGATAAGTTCTTCCATGGTTTTTCTCCTTCATCAAATGATTTGTAAGTCTTGTGCTGGCCAAAGTATAGCATGGCACAACGATGCGGTCGGCATTGGTGCTGGTTCTCAGGGAACGCATCTTTGCGATACCCCCCTTTTCATCGACCTCTAAATTTTGTATTATATAGATAGGTAACTCCTTCTCAAATTTATTCCTATTCTTATTGACTTGCTGGGGAAAGCGTGTTCTTGGTGAAGACGAATCTATCCCAAAACGGAGGTTTCCTCCTCGATTATGCAGTCTCAAGATTGAGACCGGATGTTTTCACTCATCCAATTTGGGTACATTTTGGGGATAAGGAAAAGCAAGTTTCGGCTGAGACCATTGAGCAGCTCTTGAGTACCGCCAAACAATTGCAAAAGAACGATCCAGAAGGCGCTTGCCAGATCCTGTTGGTCTGTGCCGTATATCAAAACTATGCCGGTCAGCTTGACGAGGCTTTGGAAAGCATGGGGCAAATCATGACCTTGGCCGAGCGTTACACGCTTGCCGATGAGTTACTATGGGCTGGTTGGGGAGCGACTGCCATTTGTGTACAGAGAGGCGATAGCGAGGCAGCAGCCGAAAACCTGCAGAATTTACAGACCAGACTGCGGGAGCAAGATGAATGGGTGCTGGCCAATTTTATCGAGGTGGTCGAGCAGTCGCTGCGTCAGCGTACGCTTAGCGCTGATGGCGATGAAACCGATTCAACCAAAGATGGGCAATATGGCAGCCTGATGAATTTCACCTTTGACTGGTTGGAAGAGTGGGGCTTTTCAACCCGGTCTGATGCCCCTGAGTTCCAGGCGATTATCAGCACTGGCAACCGCACTGATACTTTTGGGGCTATCCCACCGCAGTTACACACTTCAAACCAGGGATGGCGGCTTTCTTGGGGACGTTTCAAACAAATCCTCCGAGGGGAACTGAAATTGCAGTGGGTAGCGAATGGAACTCATCACCGACCGAAACCAGAAATTCAAAGTACGAGGACATATTATTCACATCCAAAGCCAATTCAACCAGAGGCTGTTCCATTTCCCGCGCCTCGAACCCTTGTCCAGGATCCTCCCCAGTCCGAGCCTGTCAACCCAACCCCGCTGGAGGGGACAACTCCTGAAGCTTCTCTGCTTGTCTACTGTCTTGGCCAATTTCGAGTCTACAAAAATGATCAATTGATCGACAAATGGCCGGGCAACAAATGTAAACAAGTTCTGAAATACCTGGTTGTCCACCGCGACACACCTGTCAATCAAGAGATTTTGATGGAACAGTTCTGGCCGGAAATGGATGCAAAAGGTGCCCGCCGGAATCTTTATCAGGCTGTTTACAACCTGCGCCAAGCGTTACAAAGCCATGAAGAAGATGTATCTTACGTGCTAACGGAAGACAACCATTACCGGTTGAATTCGGAATTGGAGATATGGGTCGATAGCGAAGCATTTAAATTGCATTATCAGAATGCACAATCCCTGCTCGCAGCGAGTCGTCAGGAGCAAGCCATGCAGGAGTTTGAGGCGGCTGAAAACCTGTATCAGGGCGAATTTCTGGCAGAAGACCGCTATGAGGATTGGCCGCTGGTTCACCGGGAAAATCTAAAAAATGCCTATCTGGACACGCTCAGCCAGTTGAGCCAGCACTTTTACACGGGTGGCCAATTTGCAATGAGCATCTACTATTGTCAAAAGATATTAGAAGAAGATAATTGCCGGGAAGATGTGCACCGGCGCGTCATGCTGAGTTATTTGAATCTAGATCAACCCCACCTGGCTTTGCGCCAATACCACACCTGCGTTGAAGCGTTGCAGGAAGAACTGGACGTGCCTCCCATGCAAGCCACAGAAGAGCTTTTTAAACAAATCCAGCAGAGGCGCAACACATAATTCATCTCTTCCTAAAGCAAAATCAGCAATTTTCTCCCCATTTTCAAATCAATATCCAAACCCTTCAAAATTGAGGAAAAACTGAGTTGCAATTGAGTCCACTAAGGTAATCTTTGTAGTGTGTTCAGGAATGGATTTTTTTCATTATCCTGAATCCAAACAATCTAGCAGCGGCGCCAAACTGCTGGTCAATCAAAATTAGAAAAGGAGAAAATTCAATGGCAACCCCAAAATTTGAAAGTTCGTTCGTAATGTCAGGTTTAGTAGCCCCCTTCGTTGAAGGTTCCATTTCAGCGCCAATCGTTAGAGAGGTAGGAGGCCCTATCACCGAAATGGTCATCCGCACAGACCAGGATTGGCAGATCGATGTGAACTGGGAAGTACATGGTTCGCTGTTCAGCTCCCCGACTTCAGCATCCTTCCCCTTTACGGGCGAATGGATTGCGCGGGCTTATCTCGAATCCATCGGGCCTGGAACAGAGTATGAACTTCCGGTGAATGGAAAAGGGGTCAGAAAAAATGTGGACGCCCCCGACAGCTCGACCGGCAGTCAAAGAGAATATTC
>JASFRG010000319.1:0-3687 GCA_050115035.1 Anaerolineales bacterium
TGTCCATCGTGGATTGGCAGAGGAGTTTCACGCTGCCGTTGCTGAAATAGATAAAGAAATAGTCGGGATGGCTTTCGGGGAGGTGCGTTGGGTGCAATACGCAGGCCAGGAAGTGCCTGGTGTTTACATATCCCACCTGCGCGTCCATCCGGATCACCGAGGACATGGGATCGCCAGCGAGTTGTCAGATTGGGCGCTGGAATACATCACCGATTTGCTGCGCCCAGATGCTGTGTTGTATGGCGCGGTCATGGCGGGAAATGTCAGCATGAAGCTGGCGGATCGATATGGCTTCAAACCGACAAAACCGATCCAGGGAGGCATCCTGCCAATACGTAACAGCCCGCCCAACCCTATTCCGGACCTGGAAGTACGCGTAGCAGAAAGAAAAGAACTGCCCGTAATTGCTGAGGGCATGAATGCTTTTTACCGCGAACACAATTTGTGGATTCCGGTCAGTGTCGATACGCTGGAAGACTTTTTGAAGCAGGAAGTAGATGAAGTCAAACCGAACCAGCTTTACGTCGCGGTAAGAGGCGACGAAGTCGTCGCCGGGCTGAGCCTGTCGGATCGGACGAAACTGGTGCGTATGCGCCTGGCACGGGCGCCCTGGTATGTCCGGACGTTGGGAAACTGGCTGGGACTGCTGCCAGCTTCGGGCGTTTTAGATGCGTTGACCGTGCGGCGAGTCTGGTTCCGCGAAGGGGAGTTGGAAGCTGCGCGCTATCTCTGGGATACTTTGCGATATGACTTGCGCGAGCAGGGAAATTGTCTGGGTATCGCTTACGATCCACGGGACAAACTGGCGGACGTCTTCCGCGTCCCATTCTGGCTGCCGATGTTCAAGGCGCGCTATCTGGTGCGCGCATCCGATCCCCTGGAGGCTGAGCGTCCGATTTATTGCATTGCGGGGCCGTAGTTCCTGAACGGAAAATTCAAAATATTATAAGATGCCCGAAAACAAGGGGCGGGCTGCAGCCCGCCCCTTGTTTTCGGTAAGCTTTTTTGAGCAATGATTGGTTAAATAGAATATTTGGGAGTTGCTATCATGATAGAGATGACATTAGATGAAGTGCTGACCGACCTGCGCGAGTTGCTTGCAAAAGATAATCTCTCGGGGGCGATCAAGCTCATCAAATCTTTGCGACCTGCTGACCAAGCTGACTTGATGGAGGAGTTAGAAACGCCGGATCAGGTTGCGCTGCTCTCCCGCCTGGATCCCATGGAATCCGCGGATGTGCTCGAAGAAATGGAAGACGAGGATGCGGCCCTTTTAGCAGAGTTACTCCCGTCCGAACAACTGGCAGGCATCCTGGATGAAATGGAATTCGACGAAGCCGCCGATGTATTGGGGGATCTATCGCAAGAGAAAGTTACCGAAGCGTTACGCGAGATGGATGAACCGGAGGAAGTCATTTCGCTGTTACGCTATCCCGACGATACTGCCGGTGGTTTGATGACGCACGCGGTCATTACCCTGCACGAGGATTGGACCGCTGAACAAGCCCTGGCCGAGTTACGTCGGGTTGGCCCCCAATCTGATAGCACGTATTATCTTTTTGTTATTGATGAAGAAGAACGCTTACTGGGCGTGATCGGTTTGCGGGACCTGGTCACAGCGCCGATCGATGTGCCTATCGCAGAGCGTATGAAAACAGACGTGGTTTCGGTGCTGGTCACCACTGACCAGGAGGAATGTGCGCGCACACTCTCGCGCTACGGGTATATGGCACTGCCGGTTGTGGATGAGATTGGGCGTTTTCTGGGCGTCATCACCGCCGACGACCTGATCGAAGTAGCCGAAGACGAGGCCACGGAAGACATGTACCGCATGGTGGGCATCACAGGCGAAGAGCGGGTCTTTGGCTCCACACGCGAGTCAATTCTCAAGCGCTTGCCTTGGCTGGCGATCAATATTTTGACGCTTTTTATTGCTATCACAGTAGTGGACGCTTTTGAGGCCGTCATTGCTGGTATGGTGGCATTAGCCATTTTCCTGCCGTTGGTATCGGGTGAGGGCGGCAACGCTGGCAGCCAGACCGCAACGATCATTGTGCGTGGCATCGCGCTGGGGGAGGTCGAGCCGGGTGACCTTGCGCGGGCGCTACTCAAGGAATTGCGCGTCGCGCTCGTGAACGGCGCGGTCATTGGCCTGGGTACCGCTCTGGTTGCTTTCGTATGGAAGGGTGATTGGAGAATTTCGGCCGGGATTTGCCTGGCGATGATCCTGAATTTCCTGATGGCGGCTGCCACCGGCGTATTGATTCCTTTAGGACTGAAGAAGGTCAACGTGGACCCAGCCCTGGCTTCGGCGGCCTTTGTGACCGGGTTTACGGATACTTTCGGGTTTCTGTTTTTCCTGGGGATCGTCAGTTTGCTAGTGTAGGAATTCTCCCCTGAGCGAAACGAAGTGTAGTCGAAGGGCACTTCGACAAGCTCAGCGCCATCTATTCTTTCCGCGCATACCCCAGATAATTTAGCGACAAATCCGGGTCGAGCTTGAGTTCCAGCCTGCGGCCCAGTTCGGCTACGTTGATCTTCCCGCGCTTGTAGCGGCGCACTTCCAGCAAAGTGGAAAACGGATTTCTGGCAATGACGCCACCGCTCAAACCCTGCACGTGCAGGCCGTGTCGTTCCAGTGCAGCGCTCAATTCTTCGGGGGTGATGAACATCTCCCACACGTGGGTATCTTTCGGGAATAATTTTGTAAATGGGGAATCTTGCAAGCCAAAGATGAAGTTGACCTTGCTCTGCAGGGTGCGGTTGATGGTATCGAACAGGAACAGTCCACTTGGCTTGAGGACGCGCCCAACTTCAGCGATGGCCAGTTCCCAGTTGGGGATGTGTTCGAGCACATCGCAGCAACTGACGACCTCGAAGCTGCCACCGTCAAAGGGAAGCTGGGTGGCCAACCCGTTCCGGTACGCGATGGACAGGCCCTCGGTTCGAGCATGCGCGCGTGCTACGGCGAGGGACTCATCTGAAATGTCGATGCCGGTCACCTGGCAGCCCAATTTGGCGAACTCCTCTGCCAGCACACCGCCACCGCAGCCGATGTCCAGCAGGCGGACATGGCTCAGGTCCGAGCCGAAGCGTTCCTTCAGCGCATCCGCAAAATAGGGCACACGCCAGGGGTTGACCATCACCTTGAGCAGGTGCAGCGTGCCGTCTTCGTCCCACCACGAATCGGCGAATTCATCGTACATGTGATTGTTGATGGTTGGACTCATGAATTTTGTGATGGAAGTATAAGGGATATTTTTGGGGGAGTAAACGCGGAAAACGAAGTGACAGTCATCTTTGCAGAGTATCCCGGAAGTATAACGGAGGGAGCTAGATGACTGTCACTTAGCCAACTATTTGACGAAGGGAATGCTCAAAGGGTAGCGAACAGACTTTTCTGATAACGCCCGCATGGCGTTGACCACACCCTGGTATGTGCAGAATAACCCGACGAGCAGCATTGGCATGGGTGCACACATAACCAGCAGCATGAAAATTGGGCCGCCTTCTTTGGTGGATATCCCGATTTCTTCCAGAACAGCAAGTGTAATTGGGACAAGCATCAGCAGGAAGCCGCCTAAAAACAACAACAGCATCATGGTGATTTGGAAGTTCAGCACATCGTGTCCCTGTTTGTCGATCTTGTACGACTGGTTCTTTTTCCAGGTCCAGATCAGCAAGGGG
>JASFRG010000320.1:0-3648 GCA_050115035.1 Anaerolineales bacterium
ACGTCCACTGGAGCGTTTCCCCGTGGATGTACCTGAATTGTTACGTGAAATGGTGGATGCGGCCAAATCCCTGCCCGCCTATCAGGGCCGGGAAGTTAACCTGCTGATCTCAAAGGTCCCCTCGCCGTTCCCGCCTGTGACCGGGGACCGCGATCTGCTCTCTCTGGCTGTGTACAATCTCGTCGAAAACGCGCTCAAGTTCACGTCCGGGGATGAAGCGGTTGAAGTCCGTGCGCTGGAGGACGGAAGAGCGATTGTCGTCGAAGTCGCTGATTCTGGGCCGGGCATCCCATCTGAAGAATTATCCAAAATATTCGAAGAACTGTATCGTGGGGCTAATGCGCGCGGTGTCGAAGGCAGTGGGCTGGGGCTGGCACTCGTCCAGCGTATTGTGGAACTGCATGGGGGCCAGATCGACGTCCGCAGCACCCAGGATGATCCGCGCGGGACGGTGTTTACGCTACGTTTGCCTGTGAAGAAGTAATTGCACTGTTGGTCGAGTACCGCGGAGCGGAGTATCGAGACCAACAAGGTAGGCATGTTACAAAACTGTGACATCCCCGTCACAGGCTTGTAACAACGGGGGGATATAAATAAGGTGGGTAACTCTTATGAATGAACAAACTTTGATCCGTGCCGCGCAACGTGGCGATTTGGAAGCCTTCAACCAACTGGTGTTGCTGTACCAGGATTTCCTGTTTCGGGTTGCGATGAACATCCTCGGCGATGAAGACATTGCTGCTGATGCCACCCAGCAGGCTTTCCTGTCTGCTTTCCGCAACCTGCAGAGTTTTCGCGGCGGCTCGCTGCGAAGCTGGTTGAGCCGTATTACGGTCAATGCCTGCTACGATGAGTTGCGTCGCAAAGCGCGCGCCAAAGATATGCCTCTGCAAATTTTCGATGAATACGGCGAGGAAATTGGACCGGCTTCATGGGCGATCGATCCAGGGCCATCTCCTGAAGAGCAGGCTGTGCGGTCAGATTTGGTAGATGCTATTCAAAATAGCCTGAGTGCCTTACCAGAACACTATCGCCTTGTGGCCTCCCTCATCGATGTCGAAGGCCTTTCTTACGAAGAAGCGGCAGATGCATTAGGGGTTCCGGTTGGCACTATCAAAAGCCGTCTGGCGCGTGCCCGGGATGCTTTACGCACCTCATTGCAGCGTTACCCCGATTTACTACCCCCTGCTTATATCCTGGATTTGCCCATGGCTGTTAATGTTTGCTAAAGTGCGATTCGGGATTATGATACTCTTTGTTTGTGGAGACTGAATGAAAAAGTTTATCTATGTTTTGATGAGCCTGACGTTGCTTTTGTCAGGGTGTGGCACATTGGAGATTTCCTTCGATGTGACCCCGGCCTCAGCAGCTGGGGCGGATCGTACTGCAACGCCTGAACCTATCGATCAAACTCCAAATGAGACTGCCTCCGTTATATTGTCATTCGATTCGACCTCGGATGAAATCCAATCCGTCATGTTGGAAAGCGCCACTAGATGGGACACAATCTGGCTGGATGGGAAGGTCACCTGGTACGATCCGGCCGGTTCCGGACAGCCGCCGCAAGTTTTCCATGAGCAGGTCTGGATCGACCAGCCGGTCAGTCATTTCCGGATTCTACAAGGTCCTGGAGAAGGTGCAGCGGCTACCTTCAAGGTCAGTGACGGTTTCACCATCCTTGAACTGGACTTGAACAGCGGTCAAAGCCAGTCTCGTCCAATGCCTGATTTTGCTAAAGAAACACATTATGTGCCGCCACTAGAACCAGATGCATCCTACCCGAACCCGCTTTGGGGGCAGATTGGCACGCCGCTCTCCGAGCTAGTTTTTTCAGCGGACTATGCTCAGAGCCAGGGTACATTTGTGCCGGTGGTCATCGAAAATATTGCCGATCGACAGGCCCTTGCAGTCGATTGGACTTACATCCAAAACCAGCAGCCCTCCTTCCGTGCCTGGCTGGATGTAGAAACCGGGCTCATTTTGAAATTGCAGGAATTTGGCAAAGGCGGCGGGGATGAAGTGCAATCGGAACGCGTGGTAAATCAAGTGGTTTACGACGCACCTTTTGATGATGCACTGTTCAATTTGCAATTCAGTGAGTTGCCAGCTTTCAGCGACATTTCCGGGAATCCGCTAACTTCGGTAGCGCCAGTACCAACTCTTTCTTCCGATGAAGATCCTCTTGGACAGGTCTACTTCTATATCTTTGACCACGAATATGGGGACGAGACTACCAAACTCGTACGCCTGCCTGGTTCATGTGTAGCGGGAAAAGTTCTCTGTCCTGAGCCCGAACCGATCGCCTCACCTTTTGACCTGAATTTCAGCCTGACGCCGTTGGTCTGGTCGCCAGATGGAAATTATGCGGCAGTTGCGTATCCTGTCAGCGAAGATGGGAATGCTGCTACTCTGTTCCTGTTCGACCCTGACAACCAGAGCTGGCAATCCCTGGCTGAGTTCAATTTTATCGATCCGCCGGTCTGGTCACGAGATGGCAATTGGCTGGCCTTCCGCGTTCAGGATGGGTACGGCGGCGATGACATTTACGTTATCCGCCGTGACGGCAGCGGTCTGACCAACATGACTAATAGCGACAAATTGCCACCTGAAGGCTACCCGTACATTCTGGGTGGTTGGATCAATGATAATATCATCCTGCGCTCCGGCCAGCCCGGCGTGGGTGGGTTGGTTTACCTGCGGCGTGTTGGAGACGGCTTTACCAAACCGCTCTTTGATACGCCCTGGACCAAGACTGATATGGTGCCCTCCCCGGATGGATCTTTCCTGGCTTATCCGGACATGGGTGAGCAGAGCACACAGCTCAAACTGCTTTCCCCGAATGGGAACACCTTCCGCGAATTGGCAACGTTCCAGGTGAGTTCCATCTATCCAATTATCTGGTCACCAGATGGGGCACAGATCGCTTTTGCTCGCATAGACTCGCAACCCATTAACGGGCAGGATGTATATCTTATCCAGAGCGATGGCCGCAACTTACAACAGGTCTACCACAGCGACACGGGCAGCGTAAGCACCATTGCATTCTCACCAGAGGGAGGCTATTTGCTGATCCAGGACGATGATGCTACCGGACGACACATCTACGTTGTGGATACGTCCACGCTTGAGACGCATCTGCTTCAGGCCCCTGGCTTGCCGCTCGACTGGTGGTGGCTGGCTCCTTCTTGGAGACCATAAACGACACAGGCTTCCAAAATCTTTACAATTTGGAAGCCTGTATTTTTTTATCTAATCAAGAGACCCGTGCTATCGATCTTTTTTCCCCTTCATCACAATCCGGATGGGTGTGCCCAGAAAGCCATATTCTTTCCGTAACTGATTTTCCATGTAACGGCGATAAGAAAAATGTGCCAGCTTGGGGTCATTGACATAGATCAAAAACGTTGGCGGGTCAGAGCGCACCTGCGTGCCATAATACATTCTCAACTGCCTTCCACCTTTCGAAGGCGATGGGTGCGCATCCTGCGCTCGGTGGATCACCTGGTTGATCTTCGAAGTGGTCAACCGCACCAACCGTTCTTCCTGAACTTGCAAAGCTAACGGCAAGACTTTATCCACACGTTGGCCTGTAGTAGCGGAGATAAACAGGAAAGGAACATAGTCCATGAAATTCAATTCCTGGCGAAT
>JASFRG010000321.1:0-3617 GCA_050115035.1 Anaerolineales bacterium
CCATTCACACATTTGCAGCCGAGACGGTCGCGGCCGAGTTCACCCAAACGGCGGGCGCTGTGCCTCCGACCTCAGCGGCAACCGCTACAGGTGCCGTCACCGAGGCCCCTGCAGCAACTGCGCCACCGACCGAAACCGCTGTCCCGACCAACAACCCCTTCCAATCCACACCGACAGCGATCACCTGTGATAATGCTATATGGGTTGCCGATGTGACTGTTCCGGATGGCACTGAGATGACGCCCGGGCAGGACTTCGTCAAAACCTGGATGATCAAAAACACCGGTTCCTGCACCTGGAGCACGGGCTATACCCTCATCCACGGCTACGATGAAAGGCTGGATGGTGTCGCCGAATCACTGACCAACGCTGTCGCGCCGGGCGAAGAAGTGGAAGTTTCCGTGCGCTTCCGGGCTCCCAGCGGGGTGGGAGAGCATCGCAGTTACTGGCGTATGCAGAACGCAGGCGGCAGCGCATTCGGTGAATTTCTCTACGTATCCATCGTTGTCAGATAAAAGAACGTGACCTTCAAGCAAGATATCAAGAACGAAGCGCGCCGGCTGGGTTTCATCCTGGCCGGCGTTACTACACCTGAGCCACCGCCCCACCTCTCGACCTTCGAACGCTGGTTGGAAGCCGGACGTCACGGGGAGATGGCTTATCTGGCGAACGGACGCTCGCGCATGCGCCGCGCCGACCCGCGCCAGATCCTGCCGGAGTGCAAGTCCATCCTGGTTCTGGCCGCACCCTACGCGGACCCGAAATCTGCTGAGGCTTCCGAGGTGCGTGCTCCGGGCCCGGTTGGACGCGTGGCCTCCTACGCCTGGGGCGATGACTATCACGAAGTGTTCATTCCCAAATTACAGGAGCTGGTGGAGTTTATCGAGCAACAGGCCGGGCATCCCGTCCCGAACCGTTATTACACCGACACCGGTCCCATCCTCGAGCGGGACCTGGCCCAACGCGCCGGGCTGGGCTGGATCGGCAAGAACACCTGTCTGATCAACCCCAAGCAAGGTTCCTATTTCCTGCTGGCTGAAATCCTGCTGGGAATCGAACTGGAACCGGATACACCTCTCACTACCGATCATTGCGGCACCTGCACGCGTTGTATCGAAGCCTGTCCTACAGAGTGCATCCTGCCCGACCGCACCATTGATGCGCGGCACTGCATCTCTTATCTCACCATCGAGTTGAAGGACGACATCCCGGACGAATTGCGCCTGTTGCTCGCTGATTGGATCTTCGGCTGTGACGTGTGCCAGATGGTCTGCCCATGGAACCGCTTCGCAACGGATACGATTGAGGAGTCCTTCGCACCCCGGCTTGACGTGCCACGCCCGAGCCTGACCCGTGAACTCGAACTCACCCTAGAAACCTTCAGCCGTAAGTTCAAGGGTAGCCCTGTTAAGCGCACTAAACGTCGTGGCTATTTACGCAATGTGGCCGTTGTAGCCGGGAATTCGGGTGATGAAAACACAATCCCAGCCTTAGAAAAGGCCGGGAAAGATGCTGAACCTATGGTACGCGACCATGCGATGTGGGCATTGAATAAGGTGAAGCAGGATCGCCGCACAACCTGAGTGATTTGTCAGGATTTATTTTCCTGCGTCACGGTGATAACAACATTTCCCTTTTTACGCCCAGTTTCAACATAGCGGTGTGCTTCAACCATTTCTGCTAGTGGGTAGCGTCGATCAATCACTGCCTTGAGATTTCCAGCCTCAATCAACTCTCTTAGGAAGTCAAGGTCTTTAACCTTCTCTTTGGCTGACCTTAAACCCGCAGCCAAAAACTTTACTTTTTTTCCAAAACGCTTCGCAGGCCATAACGCTTTCAGCATAATCCCTGGTGTGGGAACTGTAGTAAGAAAGGTACCATCATCCGTCAAAGAGCCTTTGCATTTTGAAAAGGGCAATTTTCCTACAGTATCAAAAATGATGTCATAGGTTTTGCCGTTTTCGGTAACATCTTCCTGGGTGTAATCAATGACATAGTCGGTTCCCAGGGATTTGACCAATTCCAAATTTCGGGTGCTGCACACTCCGGTAACCTCTGTCCCGAAGTACTTGGCCAGTTGTACGGCGGCAGTTCCAACTGAGCCAGAAGCGCCATAGATCAAAACGGATTGTTCGCGTTGAATATTTCCCTTGTCTCTCAGGAACGGCAATGCGGTCAGCATCCCATTTGGGATACTGACTGCTTCCTCATATGTCATGTTTTGGGGTTTGATTACCAGGGCACCATTTTGGGGAACACATAGATATTCAGCGTATGCGCCAAACATCACGAAGCCGAATACCTGATCTCCTGCTTTGAAGCGGGTTACATTCTTGCCAACAGTTTCAACTTCTCCGGAAAATTCCTGTCCCAGAATCGGGTTTCTTGGTTTAATGAAACCGTTGAAACCAGGTGCTCTCCTCATATCGGGCTCTTCTTTGACCACGGTTGTTGCAAAATTTTTTATAAGCACTTCATTTTCTTTGGGCGTTGGTTTTGGAACATCACTCAGTTGAAGGACTTCTGGAGGTCCGAATTTCTCGTAGGTAATCGCTTTCATCTTATCTCCCTTTTATCTTATGCTGCCAAACCATCAATTATTTTAGAACAACATCCATCGCACATATAAGTGGCATGGTCTTCGACGGTCTCAAACTTACGCCCAACTATCTTTGAGCATTCGAATTCATAATCACTGCTTTCCAAGAATTTATCTATCTTATCGCTGACCCATGTTCCCGAATAGCTGAAACCTTCTATACCCGCAGGTTGCTTCAATCCAGTAAGCCATATCGCAGCTCCTAACGCCCCACAGGCGCCCCCGCTCAAACCAAGCCCACCTGCAAATCCTGCTGCCATGATCGCATGCATTTCAGATGCGCCCATCTTTTTTGCCAGCATTGTTGTACAACTCACTGGCGATGCAGGTGCTTCTCTGCCATCTTCGGAGAAAACGGAATCTATCTCACTACGTACGTCTGGGGCATATCTTCCGGCCATGCGGAAACAACCGACTGGTCCGCCTTTAACAAAGAATTTCAAGAACTTGCCTGCATCAAAATCTCCCTGCATATCCAAATGGGATATTTCGAGACAATTGCTCTCGTTCTTGGTGTGCTTTTGGAAGGCTTCCATCAATCTTTGTGACGCAAGTATCGCCTCCGCTTCAGCCTTTGAGCTCGAACCATACAGTTGATAGGCCTGTGCCCCTGCAGCAAGCGCAGCGCCCCAAACCATGCCGCATTGGTAACCCATGTTAGCTACTCCGCCCGCTAGGGGCATACTGGCTTTCTCCTCGGCTTTTAGCGGGTGATCGTAGGAAGCGTCGACGACGCCCATTATGGTTTCTGATCAGGTTCCCTCTCTGAGAAAAGTACGTATTGTTCCCAGTGATGATATTTTATTCTTTGCAGTGGACATTATTATTTTCTCCGTATTGAATGTGAATAGTACTGTGTATGCCTGCTACCATCCTAAAAAATGTTACATTAAGCATTAGACGTTTAATTGAGAAATTTTAGAGATGGTTCATAAACAGCTAGAAATTAGTTGACACATTTTTGTACCTTGAAAAAAGAATAGGTAAGCGTTCAAGCCAAAGATAGTTCAGCAAACAG
>JASFRG010000322.1:0-3605 GCA_050115035.1 Anaerolineales bacterium
GCAATCCAAGAGAGCCTTCCCGGCTTGCCACCCTGAAAGGACATAAGTCTCGTTTATCCAGCGTTGCCTTTAGCCCGGATGGCAAACAACTTGCGTCAGGAAGTTGGGATTTCACAATTATTTTGTGGGACATCAGTGTGCCAAGCATCCCTACCAGGCTTGTTACCCTAGAAGGACACACTCTTCCTGTTGAGAGTGTTGCCTTCAGTCCGGACGGCAAAGGACTTGTATCAGGCGGTTATGACTCTACCGTCATCTTATGGGATTTAGATCTGCAAAATTTAATCAGTGCTGGCTGTCAGCGTGCAGGCCGTAATTTTTCGCGCACTGAGTGGACACAATATGATTTCACCGAGTCTTATCGGAAAACCTGCGACCAATGGCCTCTGGAGCCATAAAGTATGCTCACAAGACAAGAACTCCGAGATTTCACCTTTTAGGATAAATGATCAACTGCGTACAGCGGAACAAGGCCAGGATCTTCCCACTGGTTTCGTCCGTTACCTGCGCATCCCAGATCTGGGTGGTGCGGCCGTTGTGCACGCGCGTCGCCACGCAGGCTAGCGTCCCTTCGCGGACGGTACCCAGGAAGTTGCTCTTGAGTTCGATGGTGGTAAAGTTCTGCGCGCCTTCGGGCAGGTCGCTGAAGGTCCCGTAGCCGCAGGTGGTATCGGCGATGGCGATGACCACGGCGGCGTGCAGGTATCCATTGGGGGCCAGCAGCTCCGGGCGCAGGGCGAGGCGGCTGGTAGCCCGTCCCGGCTCGAGGCTGGTGAATTCGATCCCGATCAAGCCAGGCAGGGTGCCCTGGCTACGGGCGTTGAGTTGGTCGAGGTTTGTCATGGGGGGAGAGTATAGCATGGTTGTTTGTCATTATCCATTTCCATAATGCGCTTCGGGCGCATCCATCCCGCATGAACATAAATTAGAACAGTACTATAATCATCTGGCTTATAAATAGGCGAGAAAACACATTACTTATTACAAGGAGTTAACATGAAATCCAAAATAACGAAAAAAGACAATGGAATAGAAATCAATATTACGGAAGTAAAGGGAAAGAAGGATGAATTGTTAGAAGCCTTCCAGGAGTGCAGTGAAGGAAGTTGTTCCTGTCCCACCCAAGAGTATGAAAAAGTGGAGACGCTGAATATCATTGATCATGAAAAAACCATTCAACTTTCTATCAAGAGCAAAGAAAACGAAGTTATCGATACAAAAGAAATAGAGAAATGTCTCGAATATACTAAAAATAGAGTGTCTGAATAATTTGGAGACAGCGTTGCAGAAAACAACATTTTCCGTCCAAAAGATGGACTGTGCCTCTGAAGAACAGTTAATTCGTTTGAAACTCGAAGAATTCAATCAGGTAAATTCCATTCAGTTTGATATCCCTACTCGCAAAGTAGAGGTTTATCACACCGATGATCACAAGACGATTTTTGATGCACTGACAAGCTTACAGCTTGACACCTCCTTGATTGATACCAAAAACGTGGACGATACGCCACTCGCCAGAGATGAGAATGTAGAAAGAAAATTGCTGATACAGGTTCTGGCGATCAATTTCTTCTTTTTTGGACTAGAAATATTGATGGGCTTCATTTCTCACTCGATGGGGCTGGTTGCTGACAGTTTGGATATGCTTGCTGATAGCTTCGTGTACGGACTTGCACTTTTTGCTGTGGGTGGAACAGCAATCATGAAAAAGAACATTGCAAAAGCAAGCGGATATTTTCAACTTTTGCTGGCAGTGATCGGGATCATCGAAGTCATCCGGCGCTTTCTCGGCTTTGGGGAGGTCCCCGTATTTCAAACGATGATCATTATCTCAATCCTTGCCCTGATCGGCAATGCTGCTTCCCTATTCTTACTTCAAAAAAGTGATAATAAAGAAGCACATATACAGGCAAGTATGATTTTTACATCCAATGATGTGATCATCAACATTGGGGTTATTCTCGCTGGAGTGCTGGTTTTTCTAACCAATTCAAATATCCCAGACCTGGTCGTTGGGGCTATTGTATTTGTGATTATTTCACGGGGTGCCTATCGGCTCTTGCAAATTGCGAAGTAGTTTAGTAGAGATGACAGTCACCTTCAAGGTGACTGTCACTTTTGCTGATAGAATCCCCCCATGACCACAGACACCAAACAAGTTATCTACTCCATGATGCGCGTTGGGCGCATCCATCCCCCCAACAAACAGGTGCTGCGCGACATCTCGCTCGGCTTCTACTACGGCGCCAAGATCGGCGTGCTGGGCCTGAACGGCGCGGGCAAGTCCACCCTGCTGCGCATTATGGCCGGCGTGGACCCCGATTACGTGGGCGAGATCGCAAAATCAAAAGGCTACACCGTCGGCTACCTCGAGCAGGAACCCCAGCTCGATAACTCCAAGACCGTCATCGAGGTGGTGCGCGAGGCCGTCCAGCCCAT
The DNA here is from genome assembly GCA_050115035.1 of Anaerolineales bacterium. Lineage (GTDB taxonomy): Bacteria > Chloroflexota > Anaerolineae > Anaerolineales > Villigracilaceae > JAABUE01. The sequence continues at coordinate 2,440 of JASFRG010000322.1, forward strand.
CGTGGATTTGCTGGCCAAATATGATGAGGTCAACGCCAAATTTGCCGAACCGGAGGCCGACTTCGATGCCTTGATCGAACAGCAGGCCAAACTGCAGGATGAACTGGACAAACATGACGCCTGGAACCTGGATTCGCATCTGGAAGTGGCCATTTCCGCGCTGCGCTGCCCCCCGAGCGACACCCCGGTGGAGGTGCTGTCCGGCGGCGAACGGCGCCGCGTCGCGCTCACCCGACTGCTGCTCACGGAACCCGACATCCTGCTGCTCGACGAGCCCACTAACCACCTGGACGCCGAGTCCGTGGCCTGGCTGGAGCACCACCTGCAGGAGTACAAGGGCACCGTCATCGCCGTGACCCACGACCGCTATTTCCTCGACAACGTCGCGGGCTGGATCCTGGAGCTCGACCGCGGCTACGGCATCCCCTGGAAAGGCAACTACTCCTCCTGGCTGGAGCAAAAAGAAGAGCAACTGCGCCAGGAGGAAAAGTCCGAGTCCAAGCGCCAGAAGACCCTGCAGCGCGAGCTCGAATGGATCCGCATGTCACCTAAGGCGCGTCAGTCTAAGGGGCAGGCGCGCGTCAATGCCTATGACAGGCTGCTCTCGCAGGAATACGAGAAATACCGCGCCGACCAGGAAATCTACATCCCGCCCGGTCCGCGCCTGGGGGATGTGGTCATTGAGTTGGACAAAATCACAAAATCCTATGATGAGCGCCTCATTCTGGACGAGTTTTCTGCTACCGTCCCTCCCGGCTCCATTGTCGGGATAGTCGGTCCCAACGGCGCGGGGAAAACCACTCTGTTGAAGATGATTGTCGGGCAGGAGCGGGCAGACAGCGGCTCCATCAAAATTGGCGAGACCGTGGTGATGGCCTACGCTGACCAGTCACGCACGCTCGACCCGGAGAAAACCGTCTACGAGGAAATCTCGCAGGGCGCGGAAACCTTGGAACTTGGCTCTCGCAAGGTCAACGCGCGCGCCTACTGCTCGTCCTTCAACTTCGCTGGTTCCGACCAGCAAAAGAAGGTCGGCGTGCTATCTGGCGGCGAGCGCAACCGCGTCCACCTGGCCAAGACCCTGACCGAGGGCGCCAACGTGATCCTGCTCGACGAACCGACCAACGATTTAGACGTTAACACGCTCAGGGCACTGGAAGAAGCAT
>JASFRG010000323.1:0-3602 GCA_050115035.1 Anaerolineales bacterium
CGCTTACATCCGTGCTCTGCAACTCAGCCAGCAAGCCAGTCTGGATGACGTGCCTGTTGCGGAGCAACAGAATTTGAATGGGACGCCATGAAAGCAAGACAATTCCCCTTCTCCCCACGCATCTGGGCGGCCCTTGGCCTGCTTGCCTCCGTCCTGGCGATTCTTGGCCTGTTCTTTAGCGGCGTTAAGCCTTTTCTCCAGGCTTATCTGTTTTCCTACATCTTCTGGCTGGAACTCAGCCTTGGCTCTCTTGCCCTGGCCATGCTCGTTTATCTGACAAATGGTTCATGGGGGCATGTCTCCCGTTGGATCTCACTGGCAGGTGCAAAGACGCTCTGGCTGATGTTGATTTTGTTCATTCCCATCGCATTAGGAATTCCGCATCTTTATCCCTGGGCGGATTCTGCCAAAGTGGCCGCCGACGCCGTCCTGGCGCACAAAACGCCCTACCTCAACATGCCCTTCTTCCTGGCCAGAGCTGCTATTTATTTTGCCGTATGGATCTTTTTTGCTTACAGGCTGGGGAATTTGGCACAACGTAAGGAAACTTACGCAGACCCCGAAAAACTGCAGAGCTTTCGACTTTCATCGGCGATTGGCATCATCATCTACTTCTTGACCATGACCTTTGCCGCTATCGACTGGATCATGTCACTCGAACCGGACTGGTACTCGACGATCTTCGGTATGCTCGTCATCTCGGCGCAAGCGCTTTCGTCCCTTGCGCTGGTTCTATTATTTTTGCCATCTCTGGCAAAACGAGAGCCTTTGCGTAGTCTGATCACCACAAGGAATTATCAAGACCTGGGCGGGTTGTTATTCGCTTGTGTTTTGCTCTGGATCTATCTGGCGTTCTCACAATTATTGATCATCTGGTCCGGGAATCTGCCGGTGGAGATTACCTGGTATGTGAACCGGACGAGCGGCGGGTGGCTGTGGATCAAGCTGCTCGTATTGGCCTTCCAGTTCCTGATTCCATTTCTATTCCTGATTACGGAAGGTGCGAAGAAGAATCCTCGCCTGATGGCGGGACTATCCCTATTGATCTTATCGATGCGCCTGGTCGACAATTATTGGACAGTCATGCCGGCCTTTTCACCGCAGCAGTTCACGCTTCACTGGCTGGATTTTGTTCTGCCGCTTGCGATTGGAGGCTTGTGGCTGGCTGTATTTTCCTGGTTTCTGAACCGGGCATCCATTTTCATCCCTGAAACAAAAAGAACGGCAAAGGTTGTGCAATCGGAGATGTCTTCTCCATCCCAATAAGAAAGTATGAAAAAGAGGTTTATACGCGAACATGGCGAAAAATGAAGAGTTAGAGCAAAGAGTTGAAACTGACGAAAATTTGGCAGACGACGATCCGAAGATATTCAATCTGCGTATCTTTGGTTGGGTAGCGGTCCTTCTTATCGGCATGATTGCGTTTGTTCTCGTAGCAGGTGCGCTGTTATCGGGATTCTTTCTGCCCGATCGCTTCATTACCATCCACCAGCCACCTACCGTTGAACCCCCGGCGCCTCGCCTGCAACCCAATCCTGCCCAGGATTTTCAGAAGTTCTACGCCACCCAACAGGCAGAACTGGACGGCTACGGTTGGGCCGATCAGGAGAATGGGAACGTGCACATCCCGATCGAGCGCGCAATGCAAAAACTCTCAGAGCAGAATCTGCCTGTTGTCATGGGAACAGTTCCGGCCACGCCCGATGCGCCATAAGTCCTTTGAAAGGAGTCAAGAAATTGTTAAAACTCGGAAAGCGTACCTCTGAACTTACATTGCTCAAAGTGACCTTTGTTGTTCTGACGGTAGCGCTCATGTTGCCCGCCCCACGTCCGGTGAGCGCACGGGGGGACGAACATGGTGATGGACCGATTGATCCGGCTGAGATTTCTTTCGACCAGAACGTCAACGCGCAGCTTCCGCTGAACCTTGATCTGGTCGATGAAAATGGAAAAACGGTGCAACTCAGCCAGTATTTCGGGAAAAAACCCGTCATCCTGATCTTTGCTTATTACAACTGTCCGATGCTCTGTGACCTGGCCTTGAGTGACCTGGCTCAAAATTTAAAGAATTTGAAATACTCTGCAGGCAATGAGTTCGAGGCGCTGACCATCAGTTTTAATGTGGGCGAAACCTCGCAGATGGCCGCTGAGAAAAAAGCGACTGCGATGCAGATTTACGACCGGCCCAAAGCTGCGGACGGCTGGCATTTCTTGGTTGGAAAACAACAGGAAATCGATCAACTGACAGAAACCGCTGGATTCCATTATCAATATGATCCGACCAGCCAGGAGTACGCCCACCCGACCGGGGTAATCATATTGACACCGGAAGGGAAGATCGAGCGTTATATCTTCGGGATCGATTACAACGCGACCGATTTGCGATTGGCCTTGCTGGATGCGAACAACCGGAAGACCGCCAGCCCGATCGATCAGGTTTTTTTGTTGTGCTATCACTATGACCCGGTAACCGGGAAATACACACCGGCGATTACCAACGTTCTTCGCATTGCCGGGTTGGGAACCGTCCTTCTGATAGTGGGTATGCTTATGCTGTTGATTTCGCGCTCAGAAAATGGTGGCTTGTTCGGACGTCTGAAAGGGTTACTTTCCCGTGGCGGGTCGGACGGCTCATCTCGTAACGGGACATAATCTCATGGGTGATTTCCTCTTTCCTCCCAGTGAAGCCTCAACGGTTGCAGGTCAGGTTGATTCCATAACACTGACCCTGATCGCGATCAGCGGAATACTCACACTGATTGTGGTTGCTCTGATCGCCTATTTCAGCATCAAATACCGGAGCGGGAACGATGTCGATCGCAGCAATCCGCCAGTTGAGCACATAAACGTTGAACTCACATGGATGGCTGGTCTGTTGGTCCTTGGCCTTGGCGTTTTTGCCTGGGGCACCATTATCTTCTACCGCATGCATCGCCCACCCACAGACAGTATGGATATTTACGTAGTTGGCAAACAATGGATGTGGAAAATTCAGCACGAGGAGGGTCCGAGCGAGGTCAATACCCTGCACGTTCCGCTGGGACAACCAGTACGCCTGGTCATGACTTCTGAAGATGTCATTCACAGTTTCTATGTGCCAGCCTTCCGTTTGAAACAGGATGTACTCCCGGGACGATACACTTACCTGTGGTTCCAGGCCACGAAAGTTGGAGAATATCACTTATTTTGCGCCGAATTTTGTGGCACGAATCATTCGGAGATGCGCGGTGGCGTCATTGTAATGGAGCCCAGTGATTATCAAGAATGGTTGAACAACAGTTCCGTCGGGCAGCCTCTAGCCGAGACCGGGAAGCAGTTGTTTACCCAGTTGGGCTGCGCTCATTGTCATGCACCTGAATCCGGAATACTTGCGCCTAACTTGAACGGGCTTTTCGGGCAAACAGTCCCTTTGTCGGACGGCACCAACGTGCAGGCGGATGAAGCCTACATCCGGCAGTCGATCTTTTTTCCAAAGGCAAAAGTCGTAGCCGGGTACGATCCAATCATGCCGACTTATGAGGGCGACATCACCGAAGAACAGGTTTTGCAACTGGTCTCGTACATCCGGTCCATCGGAATCTCGAAGTGAAAAGATGTCGGAT
>JASFRG010000324.1:0-3598 GCA_050115035.1 Anaerolineales bacterium
AGACTCGGCGGCAGCAGACTGGGCTGCTTCATGTTGTATTCTTTGAAGGTTACTTTTCCATTGTTCATTCCCCCTATTGTATTAAACTTTTCCCGTTTTGAGGAGGGGGCTGCCTATAACTTTTTAGACAGCCCCTTTTTGAATCGGAGTTAGCGGGGTAAAATTATATATAATTTCTATTGTCATTGCGATGAGGTCGCAGGCCGACGTGGCAATCTCCCATAAATGAGGGGATTGCATCTTTGCTCACCTGCACTGTACCGAGCGCATTGCAGTGCAAGTATCGCTCCTCGCAATGACATGAGCCATGGGAGCTCCTTATGCAAGCCTTCGAACTCGCCCAACTCATATCCCAACAAAAATCAAGCGACAAACCCTACCTTGAATTCTTGCGTGTCTCCGATCTCAGTATGGGGCTGTATGTCCTCTCCGCTGGCGGCACGGACCCGCAATCGCCGCACACAGTGGATGAGGTCTATTACGTAGTGAGTGGAAAGGCAAAGATCAAAGTTGGGGAAGAAGATCGCAATGTCGGAGCAGGCTCGATTGTATACATGGCGAAGAATGTAGAGCATCGCTTCCATTCGATTGAGGAAGAGTTGAAAGTATTGGTATTCTTCGCGCCAGCGGAATATTCGAATGGCAAGTTAGGAAAATGAGATCCAGATGAATTGTCCAATTTGCTCTTGGTCCCTAAACAATGAAGATTACTTATTCATCAATGAAACACAATATTGGCGTATTTGCCTGGTGCCAAACCAGTGCTTGCTTGGCAGGTGTGTTATTCATTTGAAACGGCATGTTGGCGATCTGGCTAATCTGACCAAAGCCGAATGGGATGATTTCTTGAATGTGGTGCAACGCATTGAGAAGTCCCTCAGATCTGCATTTGACACTACAATGTTCAACTGGTCATGTTACATGAACCATGCGTTCCGAGAAGATCGTCCTAACCCGCATGTCCATTGCTGGGCCGTCCCGAGGTATGCACATGCGGTGAGGTTTGGCGAGAGAGCCTTCGAAGACCCTCATTTTGGGGAGCCATATGATCACAGTCGTTGGCTCAATTTACCGAAGCACTTGAGAGTTGAAATCGCAAACAAAATTAGAGAAAACTATGTTTAAACTAAAACGAACTCCCTTTCATGAAAGAACATCGGCACTCTGCATGCCTCAAAACTGGCGACGCTGGGCGGGCTATTTGGTCGCGGGCTCGTACGAACTGTCGCTCGACCGCGAGTACTGGGCCATCCGCAATTCGGCGGCGCTGATTGATGTCTCACCGCTGATGAAATATCTCATCACGGGCAAGGATGCGGCGCGCCTGCTCAACCGCGTGGTAACGCGTGACATCGACAAGTTACAGATTGGGCAGGTCTATTACACGGGCTGGTGTGACGAGGATGGCAAGATGATCGACGATGGCACTGTTTCACGACTGGACGAATCCACGTACCGCCTCACCTCCGCGGACCCGAGCCTGCGCTGGCTTTCAATGAACGCCGTCGGCCTCGAGGTGGAGATCACGGAACAAACCGATCGCATGGCGGCGCTCAGTTTGCAGGGACCAAATTCGAGGTCCGTGTTGAAGCGTTGCTGTGAGAGTCCTGTCGATGAACTCAAGTATTTCCGTCTCATGCAAAATCGGTTGGACGGCGTTCCCGTTACCATCTCGCGGACGGGTTACACGGGCGACCTGGGCTACGAGATCTGGATGGGTGAGTCGGATGCGCTGGCGGTTTGGGATGTGTTGATGGCGGCCGGGTACGATTACGGCATCACGCCGGTAGGCATCCTAGCGATGGACATGGCGCGCGTGGAAGCCGGGCTGTTCATGATCGAGGTCGATTACACGACGGCGAGCCACGCCTGGATCGAGGCGCAAAAGTCGTCGCCGTACGAGCTGGGGTTGGGTTGGACGGTGAACCTGGACAAGCCGGGCTATTTTGTGGGGCGGCCCGCGTTGGAACGCGAGAAGCGCGAAGGCTCACAGTGGAAGTTGATGGGGCTGGAAGTAGAGTGGAATGGGATGGAGCGCTTGTTCAAGGATGTTGGCTTGCCCCCGCAAATCCCCGGGATGGCTGCCCGCGGCAGTCTGCCTGTGCTGTCGGCCAACGTGCAGGTAGGCTATGTTTCTACGTCTACTTGGTCGCCATTGCTGAAGAAGTACATTGCGCTGGCACATTTGCAGAAACCATACTATGAGGTTGGCACGAATGTGCGCATGGAAGTGACGGTGGAGCACCACCGTCAACATTCGCCAGCCCGAGTTGTTAAATTGCCATTTTATGAACCCGAATGGAAAAGAATGTGAAGCTTGTCCTGAGCGTAGTCGAAGGTTTACCATTTTACGTGTGCCGCGTTGTTGTTGCATTTTGAATTTCAATTTTTCGAAGCACGATTTTTTATGGAATTTCGCATTACAAGCAAAAAGCGGTACGAGCCTGCATGGAAGAAAAAGTAGATGTCAAAGACTTCCTCAAAAAATAAGATGCAACTGGGTGGTGAAAACACCTTGTTTTTTGTTGTCTTAATTTCTTTTCTGTTGCTTGTGTTTTTTTACTGGAACAAGACCTGGGATGATAGTGCCATCACTCTGGCATTTTCACGTAACCTTGTTAAATATGGTGACATCATTCCATCGCAATTCTCCGACCGTGTTGAAGGATATTCGACCTTCCTTTGGATGATCATCAATACCCTGTTCTTTCTGCTTGGTTTTGGGGAGGACACGGTTCTCTCTATTGCAAAGATACTTTCTACTACCCTGGCAGTTATCAACATTACACTATTCTGGTGGCTGGTACAGGAAAAAATTGAGCAGTCCTTCTATAAATTTTTCATCCTGATCCTTTACGCAATTAACTTGCAGACAGTAGCGTCCGCAGTGTTTGGTATGGAAACGGCATTGTATGCACTGCTGGTACTTGTGTCGTATCTACTGTTTCAGAACAGGAAGCAATCTAAACTTGCTTACACCGCTTTTACTCTCACAGCCTCATTGTTGATTCTGATCAGACATGAAGGACCTCTATTCCTGATTCCATTTGTAGTTGAGATATTTCGTGATAATCCGAAAAAATTCTTTCAGGAACCCTTCTTATATTTCTGGGGAGTAGTGTTTTCAACCTATCACTTCTGGCATTTTGCATATTTTGGTGAATTTCTTACAAACCCTATGATCGCAAAGGGACAGCTCCCTTACCGCCCGGATTTTGTCTCATTGACGAGTGTACTCTTCTATTATCTGTATCCATTCTTCAGGTTTGTTGCGGTCTATCCCCTTTTGATAATTCTCCTCGGGATTTGTTTATTCCGTTCGCGAAGCAGCAAGGAGATTAGCCCTACAAAAAAGGATACCGATTTTTCTTTGATCTACGGAATTGCCTTGATCGGACTTTTTATCATGTTGCTTACGGGAAGATCATGGAATGCGGATGCTGACCGTCTAAGCTATCCCGCGCTGGCTTTTTTATTCCTTAGCGGGTTCAATACCCCGCCGCTTGCGGCGTGATACGATTACTACATGAGTCGAGTGATTCGAAAAAGTCATAATGTGTCCATATTGCTCTAACATTTTGTTTGTCCAGCAAAATAC
>JASFRG010000325.1:0-3521 GCA_050115035.1 Anaerolineales bacterium
CTCTTTGTGAATCTGACATGCCGTGCTTCTTATTTTATCCTACCCTGATTCCTTCCCATTTTTTTCTGTTGACATCCTATGAGGCCATCACTGCCCATTTGTGGGTGCTGATCTCGCGCCTGTTCTTGCTCGTCTTGCGCCTGACTCATCCTTTGCTTTTTCGCCAAGTTGGTTTTCTTCACCGCTGAGTTTCAAAAATATCGCTTGACTACATCTTATCCCTGTGATATAAACGCGCCCAATAAAACTAAATATTTCGCTCTTATCCAGAGAGGCTGAGGGACCGGCCCTGTGAAGCCTCGGCAACCGGTTAGTAATTAGCCGCTAGCGATCAGCGTTTAGCTTTTAGCTAAATGCTGACTGCCAAAAGCTAAACGCTAAAGTAGGTGCCAATTCCGGCAGATGATTCTGGAAGATAAGATGAAGCGTTGAGCCTCTTCTTACTTACCAGAAGAGGTTTTTTGTTACCTCTTCCGGGGTATGGGCGGAAATACCAAAGGAGGCTTCCATGGCCAGTAACAACTCAGACAGACAGTTTGGCTTTACCACCCGTCAATTGCACGCGGGATACACGCCCGAGGAGACGACCGGTTCGCGGGCGGTGCCCATCTATCAGACCACAGCCTACGACCTGCAGAGCACGGATCGCGCCGCCCGTCTGTTTGCGCTCGAGGAAACGGGCAACATCTACACGCGCATCAGCAACCCGACCAGCAACGTGCTCGAACAGCGCATAGCGGACCTGGAAGGTGGCGTGGGCGCGCTGGAGGTCAGTTCCGGACACGCCGCGCAGACGACAGCCATTTTTGCGATCTGCGAGGCAGGCGACCATATCGTTTCGGCGGCCACACTATACGGCGGCACGGTCAGCCAGTTCCGTTACACTTTTCCGCGCCTGGGCATCGAGGTGTCGTTCGTTGACCCGTCCGATCCGGAGAACTTCCGTCGCGCCATTAAGGAAAACACCAAGATCATTTACGGTGAGACGTTAGGCAATCCATTGGTGAACGTATTTCCCCTAGAAGCGGCGGCAAAGATCGCGGGGGAATATCACATCCCGTTGATGATCGATAACACGCTGGCAACGCCCTACCTGTGCCGACCGTTCGAGTGGGGCGCGAACATCATCACGCACTCGACCACCAAATACACCGGCGGGCACGGCACCAGCATGGGCGGCGTGATCGTGGACGGCGGTAACTTCGATTGGAATCACGAACGCTTCCCCAACTTTGTCGAGCCTGATCCTTCCTACCACGGTGTCTCCTACGCTGATGATTTCGGGCCGCTGGCCTTTATCTCCAAAGCGCGCGCCGGGATTCTGCGCGACATCGGTGCCTGCCAGTCGCCGCTCAATTCGTGGCTACTGATTCAGGGCCTGGAGACCTTGAGTCTGCGCATGGAACGACACGTGTCCAATGCGCAAGCAGTGGCCGAATTCCTGGAAAAACATCTCAGAATCAACTGGGTCAAATATCCGGGCTTAGTAAGTCATTCCGATCACGAGCTGGCCAAGAAATATCTGCCCAAAGGCCCTGGCGCGATGCTGGGCTTTGGCGTCAAAGGCGGCCGTGAAGCCGGAGCCAAGTTCATCAACAGTCTGAAACTCCTCAGCCATGTGGCTAATCTGGGGGACGCCAAGTCCCTGGCCATCCATCCGGCCAGCACCACCCACAGCCAACTCTCGGAAGATGAACAGAAAGCAGCAGGAGTCAGTCCGGATTTCGTCCGATTGAGCATCGGCATCGAAGACATCGACGATATCCTGTGGGATCTGGATCAAGCCCTGGGTTAGGAGGCGACTATGCCAGTCAGAATACCAACCACCTTACCCGCGCGTGTCATCCTGGAACGAGAGAACATTTTCGTGATGGGGCATGAGCGCGCCGAGCAGCAGGACATCCGTCCGCTGCGTGTGGCCATCCTGAACTTGATGCCTACCAAGATCCAAACCGAGACACAGTTACTGCGTCTGCTGGGCAATTCCGCGCTGCAGGTGGAAATCACCCTGTTGCAAACCGCAACCTACCAACCCAAGAATACGGCCACAAATCACCTGATCGCACATTACAAAACCTGGGAACGGGTACAGGAAGAGAAATTCGATGGCCTGGTCATCACCGGCGCGCCCGTCGAGCAGATGCCCTTCGAAGAAGTCGACTATTGGGAAGAGTTGTGTAACATCATGGATTGGGCCCGCACCAATGTCTTCTCCACCCTGTACATTTGTTGGGGCGCGCAGGCCGGACTTTTTCACCGCTACGGCATCCAGAAATATCCGCTCTCCAAAAAGATGTTCGGGGTCTTCGAACACAACGTGCTGCTCCGCAACCAAAAGCTGTTACGCGGCTTCGACGATGCCTTCCTGGCGCCGCACTCGCGTCATACGGAAGTCCGCCTTGCAGATGTCAAGCAGGTAGATGAGCTAAGGATATTAGCCGCTTCAGAAGAGGCCGGCCTTTATCTGGCCGCTACCCAAAACGGACGGCACATCTTCGTTACCGGGCATTCTGAATATGATCCGCTAACGCTCAAGGGCGAATACGACCGTGATGTCAAACAGGGACTTCCCATCGAAGTTCCCCGCAACTACTATCCGGATGACGATCCGTCCAAACCGCCGCTGGTACGCTGGCGCGGACACGCCAATCTATTGTTTGCGAACTGGCTGAATTATCACGTCTATCAGGTCACGCCGTATAACATCAAACATATCCCCAAGCACGGCACCTATGCGGATTTTTAAGGTTTGGGACATTCAAATATAGGTGAAACAATTACAAAGCGGATAAGGTAGCGCTCACAACTCGCTCGTCAACCCCGGGTTGATCCCCACCTTATCCTTGAAAAAAGCTTTCATGGCTATGATGTCTGCATCCATGTCATCAGTGAGCCTGAAGGTTGGGCCAATGCCACAGATCTTTGTACGGCTATCTACGTATCCAGCTACGACAGGAATATTTGCCTGTTTGGCAATGTGATAGAAACCGCGTTTCCAATCACGGACTTTTCCCCGGGTACCTTCAGGTGTGATGACCAGTTGAAAGCGGTCGGCTTCGCGGATGGCATGAACCGTTTGTTCAACTAACCCCTGTGGCTTAGAGCGGTCTACAGGCACACCACCGCACCAACGGAAGAATCCGCCGACAGGCCAGCGGAAGATTTCCGCTTTTCCCATATACCGCAAATCCCCCTTTAAGATAAATGCCAGCGCTAGGAAAATGACGAAATCCCAGTTGGAGGTGTGCGGCGCGCCCACGACCACAAATTTTGGAATATCAGGTAATTCACCCTTTACGCGCCAGCCAAATAGCCGCAAGGAAAACCTGAAAAAATAACGGAACGCGGGGGTAACGAGCGGAGTGTTGAATATCGTTGTTTTCAATGTTTTTTCTCAAAAATTATTATATCCCGGGTACATTCAAAACTGAGCAGTTGAAAGCACTCTTCCATTTTGATTCCTGATAAATATACCGTTATGTGTATCCACCATATGTATCGCGGCACATTGACTGTAAAAC
>JASFRG010000326.1:0-3518 GCA_050115035.1 Anaerolineales bacterium
CGAGCCCGAACCAGAACCTGAGCCTGAGCCGAAACAGGAATCTGTAGAACCGCCACCTGGGCGTCCTGCTTATCAAGAACCAGTTACGCGCAGCCGTACTGGGATGACGGGCATGCTCTCTCCCGCTCAAGACCCGGCTTTGACCGCGGCACAGAATGAATTGACGCGCGGCAATATCCCCGCTGCTATGGAGAACTACAGTAAGTTGATCAAGAAGGGAAAGATGCTCGAAGAGATCATCTTTGACCTGCGCGAAGCACTGTATCGCTATCCGGTAGAAGTAATCATCTTGCAAACCCTTGGTGATGCATATATGCGTGCCAACCGTTTGCAGGAAGCGCTGGATGCATATACCAAAGCGGAAGAATTACTGCGTTAATAACGTAGCCCTTACTGATCCAGGATAGGGTTGACACAGAAAATTGTAAAGATACTTTTAGAGGTAATCATTAGAAAAATCAAACCAATTGTATCCAGCAAAATATGGATTAAAAGAACCGCAGTGATTTTGTTCATCACTGCGGTTTCACTACTTGGATATAACCTACTGCGCTCAAGGGATACGTTGCAATCCCCGTTGCCAGACCATGCAGAGTCTGTGTTTGCACAGGGAGCCGGGCGCCTCGCTTACATTGGCGCAGATGGAAACATTTACGTTACGACACCTGAACTTGAAGAGCATTTTGCAGTCACGCAGGATGCGACTGCTCCGCCCGAAGGGCCCGGGCTTTCCTATCCGCGCGTTTCCTGGTCACCAGACGGCCAACTTGCCTATGCTTCAGTGATCCGTGATGGGAATGAAGCACAGGCCCGGCTGTATGTAGCTGATGCGCCAGATGCACCTGCCCGCCTGGTGGGGCACAGCGATCAACATTTTGTGATTTACATCTACTGGTCGCCGACGCCCTGCCCTGAGAAACCCGAATGCTCGCGATTGAGCTATTTGATCGAAGAACCTGAAGGCATTGCGCTGCACATTGTCGACATGGGTGCAGATGGAACAAGCAATGAAGTCGTAGGCTACGGTTGGCCGTTCTATTATTCCTGGTCACCAGATGGGAAGCACATGCTCTGGCACACGGGCGGTTCGGCGCGTTTCAATGAGGAAGCGCGCATCTCCCGTTTTTCAATTAAAAATCAACAGACTGACAGGTTGAATGCTGATCCGGGTTTGTTCATCGCGCCAGCCTGGTCTCCGCTTGGGGATGAATGGTTGCTGGTGACAACGCAGGATGAGCATGACCAACTAGTGCGTTCGCAGGCAAGTCAAACTGGGAACCTGGATAGGGAGAAAATCCTGGCCACTGCGGAAGGTAAGCATATGGTTTACTCCTGGTCGCCAGGGGGAGATCGAGTCGCATACAGTATTTTAAGAAACAGCGATGGCTTGATCTTCGGCCCGATCCATGTCTATGACCTGGAAACGGGAGAAACGGAACAAATCACCTCTCCAAGTTTTGATATATCCGGTTTCTTCTGGTCGCCAGATGGGAAGCGCATCGGCTATCTTTCCAGGTTGGCTCTCCGTGATGAGACCTGGATGCAGTGGCGTGTGTTTGATCTGACGCAAGATGTGGATCGAGGTTTTGCGGCCTTCAATCCGTCCTATCAAATGCGCTATGTGGTCAGCAGTTTCAACCAGTACGCGCAGAGCCATCGTCTATGGTCGCCGGATGGCCGTTATCTGGTCTATGCCGACCAGGATGACGCCCGTGTCGAGCGAATTTGGATGGTGGATACTTTCGCTGAACGGGGAACCGATCCAATCTTGGTTGCTGAAGGCAGCATGGGCTTCTGGTCGTTTGAATAGATTACAATATGGCTGTAAGGAATTATGCAGTTTATAAAAGATATCCGAACTGTGTAAGTTCTATGAAAAAAACATCGTGGAGGAATCAATGGAACGTTCACTCGTACTTGTAAAACCAGACGGCGTACAGCGCGGACTGATCGGTGAGGTCACCGCCCGATTGGAACGTCGTGGATTGCGTCTGGTAGGGGCCAAATTCATGGCAGTCAGCCAGGAGATGGCCGAAACGCATTATGCCATTCACAAAGGGAAGCCCTTTTATGACGGACTGATCGCTTACATCACGTCCGCGCCGGTGATGGCAATGGTTTGGGAAGGCCCCAACGCAGTAGCCGCCATCCGCCAGACAATGGGCGCCACTCGTCCGACCGAAGCTGCTCCCGGCTCCCTGCGGCATGACTTTGCCCTGGAAGTTGGCCGCAACCTGACCCACGCCTCGGACTCGGCTGAGAATGGCGAGAAAGAAGTAGCCTTGTGGTTCAAGTACGAAGAACTGGTAGACTGGACTCGTGCAATAGATAGCTGGGTGTTTGAAGAATAGATGGATAGAGAATAGAGATTAGAAAATTGTCCCGCAAACATCTTCGTTTGCGGGACAATTTTTAGTTTTGCTCTAGGCGGCGTTTCGCCGCCAGGATGACGAAACTGCAAAATGGAATTTACACTACCTTACTTTTTCCTATACCGCCTTTCAAACTCCTCGTGTGGGATTACATCTTCACCCACTACATACAGGAACATATAAATCCCGGATGGCCCCATGAACTTGAAGTCTTTGCGGATCGCTTTCAGCGTTTCATCGAAGTCCCCATGAGCGCGCAGATATTTCTGGAAGGAACCGTGCTCTTTATCAAGTTCGAGCATTTTGCGCGCGTTGGAAACGATGGCTGCTAACTTGCGATAGTTGCGCACCACGCGCGTGTCTTTGGTGAGATCCTCGATGTCTTTTTCGTGGAAGTTTGCTACCGTTTGAATGTCAAAGCCCTGGAAGGCTTCACGTGTATCCGGCCACTTGCTTTCGATCACTTTCCAGGACATGCCGGATTGAAACACGGATTTACTCATGATCTCTAGATAATCGTTTAACGATTTTGGGATAATTTTCTCGGGTGGACCCGCCGGCATATCGCCTCCTTTTATCCTTTACCTAATAAAAAAGACGTTAAGGAAATAGATTTTATTACTCGCCCAGATACTCGTCAGGAATTTCAAGTCCTTGTAACCTAAAGAATGTCAACTGATCGAAATAACCGCGTTGAAAAATGATTTTTCCATTCTGAACATGAAAGAACCCGCAGCCTCTCAATCCCAATGGATCACTCCATTCCAGGATAGCCCATTCGCCATCTTCGAAAAGATTCTCAATATTGCAGACCATCTTTGCGCGGGCAAATTCGGTTTCGAACATCTCCCGGATGGCCTCGATCCCAACCAGCGGTTTTGTCACTACTTGATGGTTGGTTGCGTTTTGATCGTACAGATCGCAGAGACCATCGATATCCGCTGCGTTGAAACGCTCGACCCAGGATTTGACAACTTCTTCGGGTTTCATGTCTATTACTGCAACTTCAGCAATACTTTTCCCTCACTCCACAATTCTTCCAACTTGTAATAATCGCGCTGATCGGGCGAGAAAAGATGCAGGACTACGTCGCCGTAGTCCACTACCAACCAACCGCCACGCGCTTCGCCTTCTACGCGGCCTTTC
>JASFRG010000327.1:0-3494 GCA_050115035.1 Anaerolineales bacterium
TTTTGGGATCAAGATATGCTTTCGCAGTGGGGCCCGAGAGATAAGTTGTTGCATTTACCTGCTTTAAGATGCCAATGAGTCGCTCGGTTTTTGCGCCCATTGGATTGTACTCGCGAGAGAAGGTAAGCGGTGTATTAATTTCCAGGTGCGAACAAGCCCATTGAATGAGACGCAGGTTCAGGTCAGAGATGGTCGCGGCGGGTTCTAATAGCAGGTCACTCAGTTCTGAGAAATAAGGTTCGAAACAAGTAGCATTTTGATAAGAGTTCCGAATCCGATTAAGCATACTGTTCGCCCAGGGTTTCGAATTGTCAATACGAGTCTCTTCGATTAACTGGCTGGTCTGATTGTAATGAACAGGCACGGTGATCCACTGTGCGCCCCGCGGTGTTTTGATCTTATTGCGGTTACGCCAGTCGCCTTTCGTATATTGTATGTCATCGTGAATGATGAATAGATCCACTTCACGAATGAAATCGAAGTATCCACGCCAGGGCAGGAAATTGGATTGGATAGTCCCAATTTTCATGCATCCACCTGTTGAGAAATGTCTGTTGTTTTTCCAATCACGTAAGTTTGTTTTCCTCCAGTGCGTTCAAAAACGCGCGCCAGATACTCGCCGATGATCCCCAGCGCAAACAATTGAACGCCGCTGAAAATGATAATAGTTGAAGATAGAAAGGGAAAGCCAGGAATGGAACCAGCAGTAAAGTAAACGACCAGAACATAAATCAAGACACCCAACCCAAAGAGCGTGAACAAAAAACCGATAATACTGGCCAACCGCAACGGGATGGTAGTATAACTGGTTAACACAAGCAGCGACACTTTGACTAGTTTGAACAGGTTGTAGTTTGATTTTCCGACTGTACGCGGTTCCTCATCTACGGGGATAGATGCAAAGCTTGAAGTTCCCCACGAAAGCAGCACGTCCACCAGCACATCCGGGCTTTTGAAATCTTCGAACGATCTGCGCAGGTCTGCGCGAAAAGCTTTGAAAGCGCCGATATCGCGCACTGTTCGCAGGCCCATCACATAAGCAATAGCACGTTTAACAAGCACAGAAGCCAGCGTCTTCCACCAAGCCTGCTGCCGCCTGCGTGATACACCATAGACTACATCGTATCCTTCCGCGAGTTTTTCCAGCAGTTTTGGAATCTCGCGCGGCGGGTTTTGCAGGTCATCATCCATAATAACAATGACTTCATAGCGCGCTTCGCGCACCCCACATAAGGTTGCGTTGTGCTGCCCGTAGTTGCGCATCAGATCGATGCCGCGCACCCAGGGATGTGAATCCGCTAACTCCAAAATTACCTGCCAACTCTGATCAGGGCTGCCATCATTGACCAGCACCAGTTCAAACTCCCCAGAAACATCCGGCAAAACCTTGCCCACTTCATCTACTAACGTGGGAAGGGAGTCGGAGCCGTTATAAACCGGCACAACCACCGAAACATTCATCTTTTTTACCAAAACAGGGCGATTATACCCTCCTCGGTCACAAATTGTGCCTTATGGCCGTGTAGTAAGCGTAGGCCAGAGGGATTGTTGTTTACCCGCACAGAAAGGGCCTGACCGATATCGGCCAAGCCCTTTAGGACTAAAAGATGGGTCTTATTTTTCCATGGAAGGCTGCCACACTTCCCAAACCTTGCCCACCAAATCGGGGCCCGGCTTGAGCGTAGGCTCGCCCGGTTCCCAACCCGCGGGAGTGGCTTCGGCGCCTTTGGTTTCGCGCACATGTTGGAAAGCCTGGATCTGGCGTATCGTTTCGGACAATCTGCGCCCGACTGGTGGCGTCATCACTTCCATGGCCTGAATGATGCCATCGGGATCAATGATGAAGCGTCCGCGCAATTCGATACCCTGGGATTCGTCCCAAACACCGAATGCCCGACCAACGTTTCCGGCCTGGTCCGAGGCCATGTGGAAGGGAACACCACCCTCTACCATCTTGGTCAATTCGTTATCGTTCCACATCTTGTGTACAAAGTGGCTGTCCACACTTACGGAGATGACTTCTACCCCCAGGTCTTGCAATACGGAATACTTGTCAGCGACCGCTGATACTTCGGTCGCTCAGACAAAGGTGAAATCACCCGGGTAGAAACAAACCATCAGCCACTTACCCAGATAGTCTGATAGTTTAACGGTCGTAAATTTTCCCTGATAGTAAGCAGGGGCTTCAAAATCGGGGGCTTTCTGCCCAACTTGAGCGGTCATCATCATCTCCTTTTTTGTTTCGGTACCATCAGGGGCCGGGGCAGCGGAGGGCTTCTCGCCAACTACTGAACCGGTTGTGCGTGCGCATCCTTGCGGTTGGTCTGCCATTGGGCCTCCTTTCCAAATTTCAAGTATGCTGATTAAATTATATACCCCGTCACAAATTTGTGACGGGGTATTAAGTCACTTTCTAAATGGTTATTCTGTCCAGTTTCGCGCACCTGTCAAAAAGGCCTTCCCCGGCATGGGCTTTTTGCCCGCCGGCTGGACTTTACCAAGCACCAACAAATTCTCTGACGTCCCAACGGCCGGTAACCCGAGATAGACACCTCGCTCCCCTTCCCGCATCTTTCCCATCCCTATGCTTGCTCGGTGAACCTTGAGCAGGTTCCCATCCCATTCGAAATATGTTCCGGGCCAGGGATTGAAGGCCCGCACCTTGCGCTCTAACTCTTCGGCAGGGCGAGAGAAGTCCAACCGGCCATCTTCCTTTTTAAGCATGGTGGCGTAGGTGGCCCCCTCTTCCGGCTGCGGACGGAGTTCGATCTCGCCGGTAAAGTACTTCGGCAGCGTGTCGAGCAGCAAGTCGGCTCCAAGAGTGGATAAAGTTTCAAAAAGGGAACCAGCCGTTTCGTCCGTTTTGATGCGTACCGACCGCTGGCTCAAAATGGGACCGGTGTCCAATCCCGCGTCCATTTTCATGATCGTCACACCTGTTTCTTCGTCCCCATGTAAGATGGCCGCATTGATGGGGGCCGCTCCCCGCCAACGCGGCAACAGTGAGGCATGTACGTTAATGCAGCCGAATTCAGGCAAATCGAGCACATCCTGCTTGAGAATCTGACCAAAGGCGGCCACCACGATCGCATCCGGAGCCCAGACGCGCAATTGCTCCATCGCTTTGGGCTCTCGAAGTTTTTCCGGTTGAATGATAGGGATACCAAGCTCCAACGCCAACGTTTTGACTGGTGGTGGTTTAAGTTCTCGCCCACGCCCGGCGGCACGATCTGGCTGTGTGACCACGCCCGCAACCGGGTAATTTTCATGCAATGCACCCAGTGTGGACAGGGAAAAGTCCGGGGAACCCATGAAAACAATTTTTTCTTTATTTGACATGCTTTGATTTTAACATAACCGTGATAGGACTAAAGATTACCCAATAGACTGGCCAATTTGGTTGATTTTTGTCCATTTTAGTGTACAATACACGAAATCAACCGATTATTCATTCCGAGGAGGACCTTATTATGTCAGAAGAAGCCCCCATGAAC
>JASFRG010000328.1:0-3448 GCA_050115035.1 Anaerolineales bacterium
CAAAAACGCCGCCTACGGCGTTGATAGGGTAAGCGCAGATGAATATGGGCAGAACTTGGAAGCGAATATCCACCAATTGGTGGAAGAACTGAAACGGAAACGCTACCGGGCCAAGAATATCCTGCGGCGTTACATTCCAAAAGGGAATAACAAGTGGCGCCCACTGGGGATACCGATGTGGCGTTCACACTGCACCTCATACAGTAGGGTTGGGGATTGTGGCTATCAGGTAGCCAAAGGGGAATTCTTGCATAATAAGTGTACTACAAGTTAATCAGGTTGGAATGTGTTTTTGCCAACGACGTTGAATGGGTTTGCGCAGGGCAGCAATTGTTTCTGGTGTTAAGCTGATCCAGCGCGGACCGTGCGGTGTTTCCTGGATATGATCCAGAATCCCTGCTTTGCACCAATCTGCGATGGTCGAGACGTTCACGTTCAATAATTGAGCTGCCGTGCGAGCCGAATAACGCCCGTCACCGCGCTGCCCGGTAGGGCAAAGCCCGGGCGCCTTCGGGCAGTTGTTGGCAATTTGATACGTATAACGGATCCACTGTACCTTGCTTGCCGAGAAGGTTCCTCCCAAACCAGGGCTCAGGCCTTCCTGATTGAGCAAGTTTGCGACCTGCAGGTCGGTATGGTCGCGGGCCAACACGCGCACACGTTCCACAACTGCCGGTGAAGTGCGGCGGAGATCACAGGATTTGGGACGGCAAGCTACTTCCCGGGCGGTTACAGCTTCGGTTTGCCAGCGAATATTGATCTGAACAGAGGTATCTTGGCGGGTCAAGGTGACGTCTTTGATCAGGAAACGCAGCAGTTGCTTGCGTTCTGTGTGGCTGGTGGTGGGAGCCTGCCAAATGGCCGGTAAATCCTGGGCCAGTGTCAGAATCCGTTGGCGTTCTTCGGGACTGACCAGATGATCAATCCATTTGGGGAGCGCCTCGTACTCGTGTTCCAATTGCTCAACTTGGGTTAGCTTGTCATTCCAATCGTGTTCCAAGGTACGTGCTACCAACCGGTTTTCCGGATCGATGGCGTAGAAACGTCGCCGGGCAAGGTCCGCCTCATAACGAGAGCGCTCTATCCGGAGTTGCCATTGCCGGTCGACTTGCTGTGCCCTTCCTTCGATTTGTTCAAAGGCAGCCATTGAGACTTCCAGTTGGGCTGGTTGCATGGCTACCAGAAATGTTTGGGCGACGGCAGTGTCAATGTCATTGCCAGTGAGAAACTGGCAGGTTTTTTCAGCGTGCTGGCTGTGAGCCTGGGCACAGACATAAGCCCAAACGCTGCCATCCTGCAAATAACGCACGGACATTCGCCGTCCACAACGGCCACAAAGCACAATCCCCTGAAGCAGGGCTTGGCCTTCCCGGGGAGCACCTCGCCGTTCATCGGGTCGCCAGGTACGATTATCATCCAGGCATTGCAAGTTGCGTAAGAACTGATCCCAGGAGATATAGGCGGGATGGACATCCTTCAGAACAATCGGCCAATCGTGCATTTTCACCTGGCGGGTGCGCCCTTTTACTCTGGGTGCTTCGCCAGGCAATGATTTGGTACGGGTTTGGGTTTTGCCATACACATACGCCCCGGCATAGGCTGGGTTATGCAGGATGGCCAACATTCGTCCATGACTGAGCGCTTGCCAGGTCAGTTCTCCGTCTTTTGTACCGCCCCAAGAACGAGTGGGAAAAAGCAACTGGTTGGTGTTGAAATACTGGACAACGGCCATCGCGGATCCAAACTGATTGAACAGATCAAAGACCAATCGGACAGCCTGCTGGACCTGTTCATCGGGATCCAGAATAATGTGGTTAAGAGGATCATAAACCAGTCCGCTGGGCGGGCGAAAACGCAGACCGCCGTTCTGAGCCTTCTCCAGTTTTCCACCCTGCAAACGGCTGTGTAACCAGTGCAGTTCCGCCTCGCTCATCGTGCCTTTGAAACCCAGCAACAGGCGGTCATTGTACTGGTTCGGGTCATAGATCCCTTCTTCGTCGATTACCAGCGTATTACTCAAACCACAAATCTCGATCAAGCGATACCAATCGCTGCAGGAGCGAGCTAAACGCGAAACTTCCAGGCTGAGCACCGCCCCGGCATGTCCCAGACCGACTTCGGAAACCAGGGCCTGGAAGCCATCGCGCCCCACAATCGAGGCCCCCGAATGGCCTTGATCTTGGTCAATGACGATGATGTTTTCCTGCGCCCAGCCCAATCGCATGGCCCGCTGCACCAGATCGTATTGGCGGGCCTTGCTGCCCGTGTTGTCACGGACCTGTACCAGCGTGGACTGGCGAATGTAGATAAATGCCTTGCGTTCAAGGTGATCAGCTCGAATCTTTGGGTTGTTCAAGCGATTGAACATCCTCAGCCTCCTTTGTAAACCAGCCGGACTGATCGGCAATCCGGTTGAACGCCAATTGCGCCATGAGGCGAACAGCGCGTTCTTTTTGTTCGAGTGTCAAGAATGTCCAAACACAGGGGGATGAGGTGACAGGGGAAGTGAGAATAGGCATGATCGGCCCTCCTCGTGGGCAAAACAATCGTTGACAGGATATTTATCATAACTCACTCCCTGGACTGGTGGCCCGCTGCTGAATAATATGCTCAACCAATTCGGCCGCTTGTTGTAGACCCTGGAAATCGAGCAGGTGCGCAATTGAAGGTGACAAGGCGGATTGGCTGGGAGCAGCATAATCTGTCCCACTCATGGCAATCGCAACATGTTGTCCGTCTGGCAGACGGACAACCAAATCTGGGTCCACCCCTCGGCGAACACGGATGATTTCGACCCGCTGTCCGCGGAAGGGATGATTAGGATGAGTGATGGTTACAAATCCCGAAGGGGATTGGGAAGAAGTGGTAGTTTGCTTTAGGCGTTCCCGCTAGCCGTGATAAGGTCATTCAGTCTGGGCTCGCCCTAATCCTGAACGCCATCTATGAACCTGTTTTTCGGAACTGCTCTCATGGATTTCGCCCAGAACGCAGCCCGATCACAGCACTCCGACAAGTATGGAGTGCCTACCGGGCTGGCGCAACCTGGATCATTGAGGGAGACATTACGGATTGCTTTGGCAGTCTACCTCATCAAGTGATCCTCAATTGCCTGCGAAAACGCATCCGAGATGAGCGCTTCATCGATCTGATCCGAAAAGTGCTCCAGGCAGGCGTGATGGAAGCCGGATGCTACACACCATCCTATTCAGGCGCACCTCAAGGCGGAATTGTCAGCCCAATCTTGTCGAATGTGGTACTTCATGAACTTGACTGCTGGATGGAAGATCACTTGGATGCAAACCCAGCTCCTGAAAGCGATCAAGATAGGTATGCGCGTCACAATCCAATCTATACTCGTCTACAAAGCCGCATCAACTACATTCGCAGTTGCTTGGATG
This sequence comes from Anaerolineales bacterium, assembly GCA_050115035.1. Lineage (GTDB taxonomy): Bacteria > Chloroflexota > Anaerolineae > Anaerolineales > Villigracilaceae > JAABUE01. The sequence continues at coordinate 3,399 of JASFRG010000328.1, forward strand.
GAAAAAGACCTATCTCAAAAAGAACCTCGCCAGAGAAACTGAGACAGGAG
>JASFRG010000329.1:0-3434 GCA_050115035.1 Anaerolineales bacterium
TGAAAAATGGTTCTGGGCGGTTCCCTTTATTTTCTTTGTATTTGTCCTGACGTCAAATTTCCACCAATTGTTTTTTGAAACTTATGAGATCGTAGATGTGGGTCAGTATGCCATTTTAGAGAACACGTATGGCCCCGTATTTTTCGTGCACGCGGTTTATTCCTATTTGCTCCTAATTTCTGGTGTCCTCTTTTTGGGTATCTCGTTGACGATGGATTTCAAGCGTTATGGTGCCCAGGCTTATGGCTTGATCATCGGCGTTCTGGCACCCCTAATTGGGAATGTATACTATTTATTCGGCTCGCCCCCGCCCGGTTTCCCGGACCCGACCCCGATCATTTTCACGGTCACTGGTGTGAGCTTTGCCTGGGCCATCTTCGGCGGTCATCTGTTGGAAGTGGTGCCCCTGGCACATGACGTTATCGTCCAAAAGCTCTCGACGGGCATCGTGATTCTTGATTTGGAAAAGAATGTCAGAGATATCAACCCGGCTGCGATTGAGATGTTAGGTTTGGCGGCTAAAACTTATATTGGTGAACCTTTATCCATGTTACTCAAAAGATATTCAGTCATTGCTGAAATGGTGCTGCCTGTTCTGGATAACCCGCTAGACAACGGATCTGGTTTACAGGTTACACTCCCTGAAACGGGACGCAGCTTTGATGTCCTGCTCTCGCGCATCGAAGATGATCTGGGAACCATGACCGGCTGGTTACTCCAGTTCAGCGACGTCAGCGAACAAAAGCAGGCTGAAGCAGACCTTGCATCGACGCGGGAAACCTTAGAGTCTGTATTGGATACCCTGCAAGACAGTTATTTCGAATCTGACCTCTCTGGTGTCATTAGGTATGCTAACCTGGCTTTTTGCAATAGCATTGGTTTTTCAAGGGAGGAGGTAATTGGCAAACATTTTCGACATTTCACGTTCCGAGAAACACTTCGAGACATTTATCAGAAATTCAATCAAGTAATTGCAACGCAGAATCCGCTTGGCCCTTTCGAATATACCTATCGCACAAAGGATGGCAATTTATATGTTGCCGAGACGATTGTCTCACCAATTATCGAGGATGGTGTCGTGGTTGGCACTCGTGGACTGATGCGTGATATTACTGACAGGCTAAAAGCAGAAAGAGAAATTTTAGAACAAAAGCATTTGTTGGACAGTTTATTGCAGCAATCTCCGATTGCGATGGTCATTAACAATAAACAGGGCAAGATAAGAACCGTTAATCCGGCGTTTGAGAAACTGTTTGGATATGTTCAGAACGAGGTGCTTGGAAAAGATTTAGATGCTTTTCTTGCCACCCCTGAAACACTGGAAGATATGCGAGAAATCACATTGCTTGGGATGAAAAAGCAAACCTTTCGGATGGGACAACGCAAGAAAAAAGATGGCAGCATGGTTGATGTGGAAGTGTTTTCTGCACCCTTGTTCGTTGGTGGAGAGCAAGCCGGGCATCTTGTCTTCTATCATGATATCTCAGAACGCCTGAAGGCCGAGGCAGAGCGTGAAGAGACTCAATTAACGTACCGCGCTGTTCTAGATTCGCTACAAGATGTTTATTTCGAAGCAGATCGCGAAGGATTTATCACTTATGCCAATCAGGCGTTTGTAAAAGCGGTTGCATATGCGAGCAGGGAAGAATTGATTGGGAAGCATTTCAGGCATGTTGCCTCGCGAAAGTCTATCCGATCTGTTTATGAAAATTTTAATAACTTGTACGAGACACAAAAGGCGTTAGAACCGTTTGAGTTTATTTACCGCAATGCTGAAGGAGTTGAATTCGCCAGTGAAATGGTGGTTTCCCCAATTTTCGACGATATAGGAAGCGCGATCGGCACCCGTGGCATTGTTCGAGATATTTCAGTTCGAGTAAAGGCTGAGGAGATTCTGCGTCAGGCCAAGGAAGCCGCGGAGCACCGCGCCGGGGAAATGGCGGTGATCAATCGTATTGCCGAAACTGTTAGCCGTTCTTTAGATTTGGAAGATATTTTGCAATCAGTCTGTGTTGAATTAACAAAAATCTTTCCCATCCGCAACGCGGGAATCGGGTTACTTGGTGCGGACAAAGAGTCCCTGGAAATTGTTGCCTTTCACGCCAGTGAACCGGAAGAAAAGAGCGCCCTGGGTATGGTTCTACCCTTTGAAGGTAATCCCTCTTCGCAGGAAGTCATTGAGAAGAAGACCACAGTCGTGGTTCAAGATGCGCAGAACGATCCGCGCATGAGTTCGTTGGCCGATATTTCCCGCTCGCGAGGGACGAAAGCGATCATGATCGTGCCCCTGCTGACGCGCGGCGAGGCCATCGGTACGATTGGGATGCCTGCCAGGGACCCGGAGCATGTCTTTACCTCTAATGAGATCGAACTGGCCGAGACAATTGCCAGCCAGATTGCTGCTGCGATTGACAATGCGCGTCTATACACCAAAACGGAGTTGGCGTTAGACGTTGCCGAACGCGACCTCGAAATCGGGCGCCAGATCCAGTCCGGATTTTTTCCGGAGAATTTGCCCCGGATTCCAGGCTGGGAAGTCGCCGCGCATTTCCATGCCGCGCGACAGGTGGCAGGCGATTTCTATGATTCATTTCAATTCAGAGATTCCAACCTGACTGCTTTTATTATCGCCGATGTGTGCGATAAAGGCGTTGGCGCAGCCTTGTTCATGGTGCTCTTCCGCAGCCTTTTACGGGCATTCAGTGAACGACCAGTAGATTGTGATAATGTGCGGGAACAATTACTAGATATCGTCTTAAGCACGAATAATTTCATCGCCGAGTATCACGGGCGCTCAAACATGTTTGCAACCTTGTTTTTCGGGATTCTCGATCCGGACAGCGGCGTTCTTTACTATGTCAACGGAGGCCACGAACCACCAGTCGTGATGGACAAGGATGGAGCGATCATTTGCCGCTTGATGCCGACCGGACCGGCTGTGGGCATGTTCCCGGACCTGGAATTCCGCGTAGAACAAATCCAGATGGACAAAGGCGACCTGTTGGTTGGATTTACCGATGGAGCCACGGATGCTAAAAACAGCGCTGGAGAACTGTTTTCCGAAGAGCGTCTATTGAAAAGTATTTCCGCGCCCTGGACTTCCATCTTCAGCATGTTCTTCGAATTGAACACTGAATTGCACAAACATATTGGGAAACAAAACCAGTTCGACGATATCACACTCATATCTTTCAGACGTAAGTTCGTTGTGGAGAGGGATCAACATGCCATCTGCCGCGTTGCCCGGTTGGAGGCCCTGGGCGAGTTGTGCGATTTTGCGGAGGGCGCAGCCAATTACAGCGGACTTAGCCACGATGATGTCTTTGCCTTCAAGCTGGCTGCGGAGGAACTATGTGCTAACATCATCCAGTATGGGTATGAAGGCACTGATCCCGGGTTGATATCGATGTTCTTTGACCTTGAGGGAAATGTAG
>JASFRG010000330.1:0-3429 GCA_050115035.1 Anaerolineales bacterium
AAAATGTACTCATCATACGCCATGGTATTCGGACTGTCATTCTCCTGCCAGTCCAGGCGTTGGGTCGTTGTCGGTTTCTTTTCGCAGTGATCACATTGATATCGTTTTGGACGATACCGCAAATAGGTCGGATGACCCAATACCGGCAAATGCCTTTTCTGAACCCATTTATCGTAGCCATGCGACTTTGTTGCCCACTGCCCGCACCAATGACAGTTTGTGCCTTTCTTCGTACTCTCGATCGTGATGATCACTTCTCCACGTTTGTTGATCTCTGTCTTTAGTACTCGCACATTCGGTATGCCCAATGGAACCGTTACATCTGTCTTTGCCATCTCTTTGCTCCATTCACTTTGATGGCTAGATTCTACCCCCAGACCTGGGGGGACCCCCGGCAATTCCTGTTGAGCCAATGGCGATAAATATGCCGTTGGATAGTTAGTCAACAAAAAACCGGCATGCGATTGTATTTGTACGCGAGGTGGCCAAATTACGAAAATCTATTCCTGCTATCATATTGGAGAAAAGTCGGTGTTGTATGTTGCCTAGAACAAAATACATTGGAGAGGAAGATGATGGATAAAAAACAATTGTATACACTCGGTACCTGGAAAGTAAAACTGGGAAAAGAAGCGGAATTCGTTGAAGCCTGGCAGGCATTCGCGGATTGGACTTCGCTCAATCAACCAGGTGCCGGGGAAGGCATTCTGTTACAAAATGAAGATCGTCCCGATCTTTTTATATCGTTTGGCCCGTGGGAAAGCGCAGAGAATGTTGTGCATTGGCGAGCACAACCAGAGTTTCAGGATTTTCTTTCGAATGCCCGTGATCTTTGCATAGAGATGCAACCACAAAATATGGTCCAGGTAGGCCGATCTGTTCCCAGGAAAAGCAAGTGACAAAAGAAGTGTGAACCTGCTACTCTCACTCATTTAAAACCCTATTCCGGGTAAAATAACACCCATACCAATACAGGAGCGCAATCATGGGTGTTATGCTGCAAGCCTTTTACTGGGACTGTCCCCGGGAAGAGAAAAGAGAATTCAAGTGGTGGCTACAAGTCGCCAAGCAAATCCCTTCACTGGCAAAAGTTGGTTTCACCTCGCTGTGGCTGCCGCCGATCCACAAAGCAGCAAATTTGGTCGGCTATTCAATGGGCTACGATCCCTACGACTATTACGACCTGGGTGAGTTCGACCAGAAGGGCAGCATCCCGACCTGGTTTGGGACCAAAGGTGAGTTGCTGAGTCTGATCGAAACGGCGCACAAGAATAAACTGAGTCTGATCGCGGACGTGGTCATCAATCACAACTCGGGCGCGGACGAGAGCGAGGTCAATCCGCTGACCGGGCAAGAGCGCTGGACTTTGTTCAAGCCAAAAAGCGGCAAGTTCCCACGCAATTGGGAATGCTTCCACCCCTCCATGTACGAAAGTTGGGACGAGGGCACTTTCGGTGATATGCCCGACCTGTCGCACCGTAATCCGTACGTGTATGCCGAAATCCTGAAGCTGACACGCTGGTTGATCGAGGAAATCGGATTCGACGGTTTCCGATACGATTACGTCAAGGGCTACGGGGCAAACACCATCACCGCCATCCAGGAGTACCGTTACATGCGCGACGGGCAGCCGTTCAGCCCCTATGGCGTGGCCGAGTTCTGGGGAGATGCCCGGTCTATCGAGAACTGGGTAGACTTGGCCAACTTCTCCAACACCAATCCGGTGGATGCTTTCGACTTCCCGCTGCGTGAGATGCTCAAAGCGCTCTGTGACCAATATGGCTTCGGCTTGCGCAACCTGGCGACCTGGGAGACCGTACTCCAGAAGCAGCCCCTGACCACCGTCACCTTTGTCGAGAATCACGATTTGCGTGAAGAGGGGCGGCCCATCATCAACGACAAGCTGCTGGCCTACTCCTACATCCTGTCGCACGAGGGATATCCTTGTGTTTTCTGGCAGGACTACTTCAACTACAATCTAGCCCTAGAAAATACGCCCAACGGGATTGCCGCACTTGTGCGAGCGCACGAGAAATTTGCCGGGGGCGGAACGCAGACATTATGGCTGGACGACAACCTCTATATCATGCAGCGTTCCGGGTATGAGGACAAGCCGGGATTAATCTACGTGCTGAACAATCACGGGGACAACTGGCGCGGAGGCCTGGTCAGCACCAAATGGACCAACGCTACTTTCGAGCCCGTAGCCTGGTGGAGCAAATTTGACATGTCCCGCCCGATCAACCAGACCACCGACCGCGATGGTCGGGCGCACTTTTATGCCGCACCGCGCGGATTTGCGGTGTATGCGATGGAATAGGGGATTTCCCTATCCCCCCAACGTAACCAATGCCAAAAGAACCAGATATGCTATTATCTTAACGAAACAAGAAATCTTTTACAGGTAACAGCTTCTGGAGGAAGACATGAAGAAGTACAGACCGGCTGCCCGTTTACAGTTGTATCTGGGGTCTCTGGGGGTTCTGGGGATCATGCTGGCCTGCTCACTAATAGGTGTTGGGACAGACCCGACTACAACAAGCACACCCAACTCTGGTAAAGCACAGATACTTATAAAAGATGGTATCGTCAAAATTCAGGACGAAAATGGCGATCAGACGCCTGTAGCAGGAGATTCCTTCTTTGATGTGACTGCTGAGCTGGAGAGTATTGATCCCTGGACTGTAGCGGATATTAACCTCGAAACGGATGATGAAACACAAATCGAAGAAGGCCTGCAAGTCGGCGATCTGGTCCGCGTGCAGGGAATCATTCTTGAAGACGGCACCTGGCTGGCAAATTCCATCGAACTTGCCGAAGAGCAGATCGATCCGATCATAATCCTGATAGGCAAAGTAGATTCTGTTGATCCCTTGGTGGTCAATGGCATTGAGCTTAACGTCACGGAAGATACGGATATTCAAGGTACGATTACACCCGGAATGTTTGTCCGGGTAGAAATCCTGCTCTTGCCGGACGGCACCTGGGAAGTGCTGAGCATCGTCCCGTTTGGGGAGCCAGATGAAGACGCTCAATGCGTCACGGTGGTGGTGACTATCGTAGAGATCGAAGGGGATGAAATTCAGTTTTCCGGTTGGCCTGTAATCACGCTCGGAGAGGATGTTGAAATCGAGGGCGGTCTAGAAACGATGCGTGCTGGACAGATTGTGGTGGCAGTGGTTTGTCCCTCAAAAGACGGACAGATCATAATCGTACAGATTATTATTCAGGATAACGGTGATGATGAAATCCCCAGCGAGGCAGGCGAGAAAGTATTGGTATGTCACAAGCCTGACAAAAAAGGCGGCCATACCATCAGCATTGCCTCCCCGGCTGTGCCTGCGCACCTCGCACATGGCGACACTTTGGGAGCGTGTCCTTGATGCTGAATCCTATAGCTTATTAATGGGATAATAATCCCTCAATGAG
>JASFRG010000331.1:0-3352 GCA_050115035.1 Anaerolineales bacterium
CCGTTTTCATAACCGAAGACCAGGTCATATGCGGCCTGTGCCGGAGGGCCGCTCTTGATCGTCGGCTCTTCTCGCGCGCCGTACTTTAAAAGCCAATCAGAGAATTCCTGGTCATCTGCGCTGGCAAACCCATTTGTCAGCAAATCTTCAGAGATAATGCCGCACAGGATAGCGCTGCCGGTATCGAAAATGATAAACATCTCCCGCAATTCATCATCATCGATATTCGGCTCGATGACGTGGTCCCAGAGCCAGGACTTGAAATCGCACAACATGCTGCAAAGATAAGTGTGATGTTCCTGGGCCGTAAATCGGGCCGGGTTCGCCCGCCTGGCTTGAGTCAATTGGCGGCTGAGAGAGAGCATCTTCAGGACAAAGCGTTCCTTTTCATGCGCGGTCCACTTCGCATCCACCTCTTTTTCCAAGTCATCCCACCATTCGGGGCGGTCCGCATATGTTGGTTCGGAATCCATCGGTGAAGCGATCACATCAGGACGATAATCCAGAATGCTTTTGATGACTTTCCATACCCATTGGACGAATTCGTCAGCCATGTCCCAAAAGGTCGGCAACAACGTGCCATCGCCGGGCTTCGAAGGGTTGGTTGGGAAAGTGATCGGCCAATCCACTTCACGGTCCTTGTAGCGTTCGTAAAAAACGAAACTACTGTTCGGCTTGAAGGCCTCTTCCCAGGTAGCCAGCGGAGCCCCGGGTGGACGGTCCAGTTCCTGGTAGCACTTGCGCATGGCCCAAAATGCATTTTCATACAGCCCGAACCATAAGTGCAACCCATGCTCTTCATTGCGGCGCTGGCGTGTCTGGTTGCGACCGCTGGCGCCTTTGCCACCAATCCGCCAGCCCAGTTGGTAAATCGTAATGTCATACTGGCTGGCGATTTCAGGTGTATCAGTCAGGCAAAATGCGGCGGATATTGCGCCCATGCCTCCACCCAAGATTGCGATCTTCGTTTTTGATGTCGAGTCTGTCATTTGACCCTCCTATAACCAGGGATCTTTTTCACCTGGGATATCCTTAGGGACACCGCAAATCGCACGTGAGGCTTGCATGCCTGATGCGGTTGCGGATTCGACATGTCCCACATTGAAACCATTTAATAACCAATCACCCGTCAGATACAGGTTGTCATATCCAGACTCGTCCGCACGCAGGCGATATTCGGTGCTGCCTGCTACTGACTGGACATATCGTTCGCTGGGAACATAATTTGCGCGCCAATACTGCGCGTCGAACCGCGCCTCACTGCTACGATCAGTTGGGTCAATCAGAACTTTCCATTCGAATTCGGACTTACCCCTCCCACCGGGTCTTATAACTTTCGGCCACATATGACCGACGTGGTTGCCCATGAAATCCATTCCGTGAGCTTTCACACGAGCCATCGCCTGCTTCAAGGTTTCGTTGGATTCTTCTTTAAACACCCCACAAACATAGGTGATGTTTCCCAGGTTATAGCTCGCAGGCCAATTTTCTTTGTCCAATAATTGATCCATATTGCAGACTGTGTCGAGCGGCTCCACATAACTCCCTATAATCGCCTGGGGATTGAACTCCCAGCCCAGGCCTTTTTGTAGCGTTTTATCCACCCAGACCTGGAAGGCCTGCGTTCGAACAGTCAGGACACGTTCCAACATGTTCTGCCAGACTTTGTTGTGCTTGATGAGATCTCGGCAGATGTAGGGTAACGCTCCGAGCGAAATGCCCAGGACAACCAGGTCGAAATCCTGTCCTTTTTTTAGCGTAACCATGTCAGAGTTTAAGGGGTTGTAATCGTTTTCGAAATTCACTCCCTGTTTCCTCAACTGCCCTCCGTCCTGAAGTTGATCCCATAAGGGTTCACTAGGCCAACAAGACAAGTCTCGGACCAAGATCAATGGATCGTATTCGCCGACGGTCAGATTAACCTGTGGAATGACATTGATTGCTGAAATTTCTTTCATATCTGAACTCACGATAAGTTCATCCACGCAATGGAAGAATTTGAATTTAACCCCGCGCCTGCGAAGAACTTCGTACAATGGACCGAAAATCGTATCGCCCATGCCAGCCTGCATTTTCCAATACATCGCCCCTTTATAGGTCATAATCATTCTCAGTGCACCAGATAAAGCTGTGCCTGCGGCGATATTGGGCTTTTCAGTGTCTCCCCCCTCGAAAGCAAAGGCTACATCATACATAGCTTTCAATACCGGATTGCTTGACAAGGTCAAGGTAGGATATTTCCTTGCACCATGCTTGCACAGCCATTGCATAAATTCTTGACCATCGATCGAAGCAAATCCATCTTCAAGAATTCCATCTTCGTGAATACCGCAAAGCATAGTTGTCCCCATATCGAAGATAACGAAAAGTTCTCTGAGCGCCTGATGATCCATATGTGGCTCTACCCAAGCATCCCACAACCAAGTTTTGAAACCTGTCAGCATTTCACAAAACCTGGAATGATGCTCTTTCGTTGCATTTTTTCCGTCGGTTTTGCTGTGAATCTGAGCCATTTGGCGCGCCAGGGCAAGCATTTTGAGTTCTTCATACTTGTGTAAATGTGAGACATCCGCTTCTAAGTCTTCGATCAATTTGTCCCACCAGTGTGGTTTCTCCCAAGTTGATCGAGGCCTTGGAGTAAGCTTGAAACCAAAAATCCCAACCACTGCTTTCAGCAAACGCATCCACCAGGGTTGAGATTTTTCTTCGTAGAGCACATAGGGTTCCTTTTCGTATGTGGCATCATGGAATATCTCCCAAATCCAGCCCAAGAACTCAGCAGCGATGTCCCAAAAGGTCGGAAATATCGTGCCATCACCAGGCGTCGAAAAATTCCGTGGGAATTCCACCGACCAATTCACCCAATGATCCTTGTACCATTCGTTTAAAACGAATGCACCATTTGGTTTGAAGGCGTCCTTCCAGGTAGCTAGCGGCGTTCCGGGTGGACGGCCCAGTTCCGCATAACAGCGCCGGATAAAGTTGAAAGCATTTTCATAAAATCCAAACCAGACGTGTAAGCCGTGTTCCTCAATCCGTCCCTGGCGTTCCATATTTCGTCCGCTGGCACCTTTGCCCCCCAAGCGCCAACCCATCTGATAAACAGTAACTTCATATTTGTCGCGGAGGTCAGCGCTGCTAGTCAATTCAAAGGCAGTCACCATCGAGCCCACTCCTCCACCAAGAACCGCTACTTTTGTTTTCTTCGTACTGTCTGGCATTTCATTATCCTCCAATACCCAATAAAAATAACTCGAAGTTGGCACCTAAATATTTGTTATCACTTGAACATAGAAACACAAATCCTAGTATTTAGGTGCACTCAGAAAGCCAATTGCCATTCAAAAAAGGT
>JASFRG010000332.1:0-3288 GCA_050115035.1 Anaerolineales bacterium
GATGCGGCCAGCGTACATCAACTGGAAACCAACTGTCCAAACCAGGACAGCGACCAGAAAAAGAGCCAGCCCGCTTACAAAAGCAGCCAGAATTTGCGGCAAAAGCGGATTTCGACGCGGATACGGATAAGAGGCAGTAGTCATAGGGTAGATTATACCTTTTCCATGTGAATCAAAACTTAAAAGGATCGTCTATCTATAGACGAATAAAAAGGCTATTTGTTCCGACCGAATTTCAACCCGGGGATAAGCATGGGGGTTTCAGCCTTATATCTTTCATAGGCCTGGCCAAATTCATGCTTCAGTTTACGCTCTTCAAAGATTGCCCCCACAATAATATATATCGTAGCTGCGATCGTCACAACCAGAGAATTCTGACTCATAACAGGTGTCAACCAGATAAAAAGCAACCCGGCTGTGTAAAGAGGGTGCCGCACCCAGCGATAGAGTCCGCGTGTGACGAGTTTGGACTCGCGCTGCTCCCCCTCGATAAGCTGCCTCAGTCCAACGAACGACAATGTGTCAGTTTGCAGGACTCCGACTACTAACATAACGACAGCAGCCATCTGCCCCGCTATCGATAGATACACCCAGGGTGCAGGAATGCGATAAAGTACTTGATCCGGTAAAACAGCCATCAGCCACAAGATCGGTGCAAAGCTGATCACTGAAAATACATTATAGAAAAGACGGTAGAACCGTCTGCCAGCTTCCCCCAGCACGGTATGAACCCAATCTTTTGCCGCCAGAGAGGCCATAAAAGAATGGACAATTCCCCAAAGTAATACCGCTAAAGTAAGCCAGAAAATGTTCAAAAAAATCTCCGTTACTCCTGCCCAAAGGCCGGCAACTCCACCATTTCACCGCCGGAGTCTACCAGGTAATACGGCATCCAGGCTACGCCAAAAAGGTCGACAAAGATATTGGTTTTGGTAGGCGTGATCGTTACCTCGCTAATATCGTTGACGATATCCCCCCAGCGATCACTGATCTCTTCGATCACTTGTTTTCGTTCTGCTTCCAACTCTTCGATTTGTATTTTATAGTCCTCGAGCGCATCCAGAGATTCTTCCACGTCTGCCTTGGCTTTATCGGTCATACGCCGTTTCGACAAAGATGAGGATAAACGCCGCGAGCTTTTTCTGCCGCCAAACAAGCCCAGAACATTTTCGGCATGCGTACCCAACTCTTCCATTTTTCGGTGTGACAATTCGGCTTCGTCCTCACGCAACTCACGCTCTTCACGCGCAATCTTATCTTCCAATGACTTGATTTTTCGATCGAATTGCGCGGATTTCTTCTCTATCTCTTCATCGCGTTCATCGCGCGCGGTTTCTGCACAGGCTTTCATGAACTCGGCCTGCGATACATCCGGCCCGGCATATACCTTCAGCGCTTCATTCGCCCGGACAGTAACAGTCACCGAACGATAGATCCAATCCACAAAATCGCGCTCCAGGGCTTTCATTCGCCTGGATTCATTCAAGGGGGCATCCAGTGTCGAAAAACGCGCCTGGGGTGCGGGAGTCCGCTCCACTTTTTTGACAGGAAAGTTTCCATAGAAATGGTTCTCCCAGCGCACCACACCGCGCTTGTCCGGGTCTGCGACCAAGGCAGCACGCTGGAGTTCTGTATCCACGCCATATTTGCGGTCAAGGAAACGCACATTGGCTGCTGCGAGCAGAGCAGGTCGATACAGTGTCCCCTGTAATTGCGCATCCGGCATGGAATTGCCAGCTGCGCGCATCGCCTCTGTAAGACTGAGATTGGTTGGCAGGAAGTATTCAGCCACACCTGAAGGGACAGGAGATCGAGTTTCATGTCCCACCGTAGATTTTGACGGGGTGGATGGAGGACCGGAGACCACCGCTTCAACGGATGCAGGTGGAGGTGCGTCCGCAGCGCTGGGGACTTTTGAATTTGCCGCCGTTTGTGGAGTTGCATCTGTCTGGTCAGGTGTCACCTTCAACAAGTCGGCGCCAACGAGTTTGTTCAACGCCGGAATCTGGCTGCGTGACATCGGCCCAGCCAGGAAATTCATCACCCATCTCGTCTGAAAGATAGCCAATTGTTTGGAGTGAACATTGTGTTGGATAAATACGCGTTTGTTAAGCGAGGAAATCAGCTTATCAATCTCACTCCGGGAGACATCACCGGCTGCGCTCTCCAACCCATCCAGCAAGCGATCTTTATCTCGTTCGGTCTGGAGCTTCCCAATAAACCAGGTGCCAGCATTGGAAAGCGCCTTGTAATCCAGGTCAACCGGGTTCTGCGTGGCCAGTAACAAACCCAACCCATAAGCGCGTGCATGCTTGAGCAAACGCAACAAGGGCTCCTTAGAAGGCGGATTTGATTGCGGTGGCAGGTAGCCAAACAGTTCATCCATATACAAGATAGCCCGCAAAGAGGCAGCGCCCACCTGGGTTCGCATCCAACTTTCGACAGCCGAGAGTAACAAAGTTACAAAAAACATGCGCTCGGTATCAGATAAATGCGCCAGGTAAAAGATACTGTGACGGGGGCGGCCATCAGGCATATAGAGCAAAGAGGGAATATCCAATTCATGCCCATCGCGCCAGCTCTGGAACGAAGGGGAAGCTAAAATATTATTCAATTGCATGGCAAGGTCCATGCGATCTTTTTGCGGGAAGAACGTATCGATTGAGAACGCGCCCAGTTTATCAAAGGGCGGATTCTGGGTTTGCAAAATCAACTCAGTCAGATCAACATTCTTTCCCTGGTTCCAGGTTTCCTCGATGATCCTGGAAAGCAGGATGTGCTCGCGTGAACGCAATGGATCGATATCTTTTAACCCAACCAAACCAAGCAGAGCCGTCACGGTGCTGGCAATCTTGTCAACCAGGATCTCCCGATTGGCACGTTCCTCCGCAGAAGGCAATGCCAGAGAGGATAATGCCTTTACCAATAAACCGGCATTCGAGCCGGGAGTGTAGACTGCATATTGCACGGCGTTCTTGAGCGCAGTCAGACGCTCGGTTCCGATTCCCCACTGATCCAATCCGCTTCTCCAGGAAAGCGCCGCTTCTGTGGCAGCCTGATCAAGTGCTTTCCCCGCCCGGCGCGCCATTTCAGGATCGATCCAGGGCTGGAAATCCTGTGGGACCAGATTCGGGAAATGCAGCAGGAGGTTGGTCAGGTCGCCTTTGGGATCGATGATCAGCGCCGGGATGCCCTGCAAGGCAGCTTCTTCGAGCAATGTAATACATAAGCCGGTCTTGCCAGATCCAGTCATGCCGGTAACGACCGCATGTGTGGTCAGGTCAACCG
>JASFRG010000333.1:0-3267 GCA_050115035.1 Anaerolineales bacterium
CTATGTATCAGGCATTGCAGCTACCGTTGGATTATTCAATATTCAGGTCACACCACGAGTCTATGCCCAAAATACTGTAGCCGCGCATAATGCTGCCATCGCTCTGGCCTGGATCCTACCTGACGTGATTGCAACACTGTCAGATTGAGAATTGCTGATATTCATAAAACCCAACCTTGCGTGCATATGGACGGCTGGATTCTCACCGCCAAAATGGCTTTTTTTGTGGCTTTGGGTTTGGTCCGTTTCGTGGGAGAGTCTCGTCCCGCCAGCCGCCGGTATCCCACTCCGCTACGCTTCGGGGACGGTGCCGCCAACCGTTGAGAATGTCGAAAAAGTGGGGAAATTTAACAACTAATGCCACACGACGGGATTTTATACGCCAGAGGACTCTATGGCAAAATACAAACCAAGCAACGAAGATCAAATGGTGATGCTTCCCATTTCGCTCCAGGATCAACTGGTTCCGGGAACATTGGAGCACACCATCAACCGACTGGTGGACGAGAACATTGATCTGTCGGTCTTCGATGAACGCTACAAAAACGATGAGACCGGCGCACGAGCCATCCATCCCAAGATCCTGCTCAAAGTCATCCTGCTGGCCTACGCCAAAGGCATGATCCCGCGACCGTAGGGCGGGATGATCAGTTCGCGCCAGATCGAACGCGCCTGCCATGAAAACATCCTCTTCATTGCGCTCTCTTATGGGTATGCTCCTGATCACAGCACGATTGCCGCCTTTGTGTCTTCCATGCAAAAAGAGATCTCTTCCATCTTCAGCGATATTCTCACGGTCTGCGATGAACTGGATTTGCTGGGCGGCACGCACTTTTCTCTGGATGGCGTCAAACTCTCTGCGAATGTCTCCAAAGAATGGAGCGGTACGCTCGAGGAACTTAAACACAAGCGTGATAAGCTGCAGGAGAAACTCAAGCGCGTGATGGAAGAACATGCGCAGGCAGATCAACATCCTCAAGTCGAGATCGAACGTCAAAAGAAGCGCGAACGCCGCTTCCAGTTGCAAGTCGAGCGGCTCAATGAATTTCTAAAGGATCGGGAACCGAAGCGCGGCAGCGAGGGCAAAGAAATCCAAAGCAATGTCATCGACAACGAATCGGTCAAGATGCCTTCTTCTCACGGCGTCATTCAGGGATACAATGCCCAGGCTCTGGTCGATTCCAAACACCAGGTCATTCTCGCCGCCGAGGCATTCGCCAGTCAGGATCACGAAAATCTCAAGCCGATGTTGAAGGGCGCAAAAAAAAACGTCGCCGCCATCGGAAAAGATGAAACCTATTTCCAGGGCAAACAACTCACCGCAGACAGCAACTATCATTCTTTCAACAGCCTGACTTTGTGCCAGGATGAAAAGATCGATGCTTATATTCCTGACATACAGTTCCGCAAACGCGATCCGCGCTTTGCCGATCAAGAGCGTTTCAAGGAGGGTGTCCACGGCAGGCAGAGACCAAACGCCAAATCAAGTCTCTTCACCGCTTCGGACTTCGCTTTCGATCCGAGCAAGCAGGTGTATCTCTGTCCCCAGGGGAAAAAACTGACCTGCTATGCCCGCAACCAGACCAACCGTTATCGAACCTATGATATGTATTATCGTGCCCGTGTGGAAGATTGCGCCGTCTGTCCCGTGAAGGCGCGCTGTTTGAGCAAGCCTACTTCATCGTGCAGGTATCTTTCCGTCCAGGTGGATACGCAGCTACCGAACCTGATCGATGATATGAAGGCAAAGATCGATAGTGATCAGGGAAAGCAGATCTACGCCAGACGGCTCGGGATCGTGGAGCCGGTCTTTGCCAACATTTGTGTGCAGAAGCGCATGCACCGCTTCACTTTACGTTCCAAATTGAAAGTAGATGTACAATGGGGATTGTTCGCTCTGGTACACAATATCGGCAAGATCCACAATTACGGGTTGGTTCACTGAGTTCTGGCACAAGAAATGACCCTGCCGGGCTGTATTCGAGACAAACAATCCAGAGAGTACAATTTTATTGGGTCGAAATCGCCCTTGGACTGTACTTTGTCTGTTCAAAATCATGTTTTTCGACAGTCTCGTTGGGTGCTTTTGAGAACCAGCTTTGAGTTAGGATGAATGATGGACAGAATATGTGTGTATTGTGCTTCAAGTGCCAAAATCGACCGAGATTTTTTCAAAGCAACCGAGAAATTAGCCAAGTTGCTCGTAAATGCACATATCGAAGTTGTTTATGGGGGTGGGGCCATGGGGCTTATGGGGCAACTTGCAGATACTATTATTGAAAATAGCGGCAGAATAAAAGGAGTTATGCCTCTTTTCATGAAGGATATCGAGTGGGCACATAAAGGTGTTACAAATTTCGTATTCACTGAGACGATGCAGGAACGAAAAGCAAGATATCTGGAAGACATTGATGGCTTAGTGGCCTTACCTGGTGGTAGCGGAACACTAGAGGAGCTATTGGAAGCAATAACTCTAAAAAGACTTGGTCTCTTTACAAAGCCAATCGTAATCTTAAATACAAACGGTTATTACGAACCCTTGAAAGCGATGCTGGAAAAATGTGTCTCGGAAAATTTCATGCATCCAGAGCACTTGAAAATGTGGACATTTGTAGATGAACCAGAAGATGTTTTACCAGCGCTTGAAAATGCACCTGACTGGAGCAAAGAAGCAATAAAGTTTGCGGCTCGAAAATAAATTCCGGGCAAAAGCAAAGGCATCGCCCCAAAGCACCTAACCCAAATTGCACCAGACCCGGCTGCGCCGGAAGGTTAGCGGCGCTTAGCATTTCATCTGGAGAAAAATCGTGTTTGGGTTGATCACGCCAAGCTGGTGAATAAACCGTTAGCAATCCGTCTCCCACCTAATCTGGAGGCTGAATATGAACATACTGGTATCGACACTGGGCAGCTATGGTGACGTATTCCCTTTTGTTGGGCTTAGAGCCTATCCGTAAAATGCCATAGCGAACAAAATATGAGCGCAAGCGAACTTGATCAACGCCATCCAGTTTTCATCTTTTTTGCACCAACGTACGCGAATACTGCGGCGTTTTCCCAGCCAACTGATGGTGCGTTCAACGACCCATCTGCGAGCTGGATGTCGCTCTTCATCAGGAATCGGCTGCTCTTCTTCAATCGGTTCATTTCTTCTCCGGCGGTGTTTGATATGAGGTTCGTATCGTCCTTCTGCAACCGCTTCATGGACATCGTCGAAATCATAGCCTTTATCGGCACACAGATGCTGTTCGACTTCTTCCGGGTCTG
>JASFRG010000334.1:0-3205 GCA_050115035.1 Anaerolineales bacterium
TCTTGGAGACAAAAAGGATTGGACCATCATTGGCTCATCATTGGGCGGTTTAATGGCAGCCATATTTACTTGCGAGCACCCATACCAGGTGCAGAAATTGGTATTGCTGGCCCCCGCATTGATATTGCCCCAATTCGCACCATTCCTTGATACTTCGACTTCACTCAGCGCAGGAAGTGAGCCTGTTTCCGTTCCGACCACGATCATCCACGGGACACAGGATACTATTGTCCCCCTCGAAAAGGTTCGCGAAATTGCTCAGAAGGTTTTCACCAACCTGACATATAAAATCGTTAACGACGACCATAGCCTGCACAAAACCGCTGACAGTTTAAATTGGAATACAGTCCTCGCATAACGGATTGCTTTTTCGAAAAAGGGCAAAACTTCCTCATGGCCCCGTGTTATATCCTATAATGGTTATTGCTTGCAAAACCAATTTGCAGTATATTAGATAAAACCTATCGCCAATGGAGGAAACCTATGTCAGATGCAAAACCCAAACTAGAGGGAGATGTATACTATCCATCAGAAGAAGTCGTTGCACAAGCCAATGTTCCGGATTGGGACGAATTGGCAGAGTTTGCCCTGAAAGATCTGGAAGGTTTTTGGGGCGAGCGCGCCGAGGAACTGGAATGGTACGAGAAGTGGGACAAAGTGCTGGATGACTCGAACAAGCCATTTTTTAAGTGGTTCACCGGGGCAAAGACCAACATCGTCCATAACGCCCTTGACCGCCACATGGATACCTGGCGCAAGAACAAGCTGGCGCTCATCTGGGTCAGCGAAGACGGAAAAGAAGAAAGAACGTTTTCATTCTACTCACTAAACCGCGAAGTCAACCGCTTTGCAAATATTATTAAAGCTATGGGGGTATCCAAAGGAGACCGGGTCACAATCTACCTGCCCCGTATCCCCGAAATTTACTTTGCTATGCTGGCCTGCGCCAAAATCGGCGCCATCCATTCGGTGGTGTTCGCCGGGTTCTCGGTGGACGCACTCAAAGAACGTATCGATGACAGCGAGTCGAAGCTGGTCATTACCGCGGACGGCAGTTGGATCAACGGCAATATCTTCGAGTTAAAACGCACTGTTGACGATGCCATCAAATCCTGCCCGTCGGTAGAGAATGTGATCGTAGTCAAGCGCACAGGCCACGAGGTCCCGATGGAGGCGAGCCGCGATCATTGGTATCACGATATGCTGGCGCTTCCCATCGCCAACGGGAAATGCGAGACTGAGCAACTGGATGCTGAAGATCCGCTCTATATTCTGTACACCTCCGGTTCAACCGGCAAACCCAAAGCCATCCTGCACACACATGGCGGCTACATGGTCGGAACCTATACCACGCTCAAATATGTTTTCGATCTGAAGGATGACGACCGCTGGTGGTGCGCTGCTGATCCCGGCTGGGTAACAGGGCACTCGTACATCGTCTACGGCCCACTCATCCTGGGTGCTACTTCCTTCATGTTCGAAGGCGGACCGGTTTACCCCTATCCCAACCGTTGGTGGCAATTGATCGAGCGCTATGGGATTACAGTCCTGTACACCGCGCCGACTGCCATCCGCGGACTGATGCGTTTCGGGCGCGCCTGGCCGAACAAGCACGATCTTTCTTCCCTGCGCCTGCTCGGCTCCGTCGGAGAACCGATCAACCCCGAAGCCTGGAAATGGTATTACGAGGTGATCGGAAAGAACAAATGCCCGATCATGGACACTTGGTGGCAGACCGAGACGGGCATGTTCATGATTACGCCTACGCCAGTCGTCCCGCTCAAACCCGGCTCAGGCACCCGCCCGTTCTTCGGGCAAGAAGCTGAAATCCTGGACGATGCCGGTAAGCCCGTTGCAGACGGAGAAGAAGGCTATCTGGTGCTCAAGAATCCCTGGCCTTCGATGCTGCGCACCATCTACGGCGATGACGACCGCTATGTCAACCAGTACTGGAGCAAGTATCCAGGCAAGTACATGACCGGCGACTCAGCCAAGCGTGACAAAGACGGCTATTTCTGGATCATCGGTCGCGTGGATGACGTCATCAAAGTCTCCGGGCACCGACTGGGTACGGCTGAGATCGAATCGGCGCTGGTCAGCCATGAGGCAGTGGCAGAAGCGGCTGCGATCGGTCTCTCACACGAAGTCAAAGGACAGGCTATCCACAGCTATGTCATCTTGAAGGCTGGCTACAGTGGCTCGCCTGAACTGGCGGAAGAACTTCGACAGCATGTTTCCACACATATGAGCCCAATCGCCAAACCAGAAGAAATCAACTTTGTGGACTCGCTCCCCAAGACCCGCTCCGGCAAGATCATGCGCCGCGTTTTGAAAGCCCGCGCGCAGGGTTTGCCCGAAGGCGATCTAAGCACGCTGGCAGATTAGTTTAATTCTTTACAGATACAAAAAATCAGCCGCCCCAGTTGGGCGGCTGATTTCGTTTATGCTCCTACTCTAATATCCCAATAGTGCAAAGAAAAAGTCTGGGACGAAGAATCCGCCAATGCCAAAGACCCATTTCAACAAGCAGCAGCCAACAAAAATGGCTGCCCCCAGGCTCAGCATGAAATAATCACGACGAGCATAAAACAGTTCTTTCGCTTTGATCCAGGTGCGTTTGCTGGTGTCGAAGGCGCGCAAATCCATGGCATCGATCACATCCTCGCCCGTGACCGTCGCTTGCATAGTGACCGGGATAATCAAGGGCGCCAACCTCCGTAATTTCGCAGCAATGCCTCCCTTCAACACTTCCATTTCATAGCCGCGCGCACGTTGTGCATCCACTGTAGTAGTGAAATCGCGTGCAAAAGTCGGTAGGAAACGGAAGGCCAAATCCATCGCAAACGAGAATTTATCAGAAGCCCCCAGCCGACGAAAAGTGACCCCATAGATATTTGGATCCATGGTGTATGGGATCGGGATCGCCAAAATCGCCATCGTCAACATACGCGTCATCTGCACGAGTGCAAACCAGAGTTTATTGATCGTGACTGGCACGCTGAACCCCCATTGCGTGCCAGGAATATAGAATGGGACTTCAAACAAAGTTGGCGTGACCACCTGGACAACAGAGGAGGGGCCTCCACGCCCGGAAAGTAACCCGTTCAGACCGACAATGACCACAACCAAAATCAAGATGTAAATCCAGGCTCGCCGCACATCCTTCCATTCGATTCGCGCCAAAAAATACAGGGTCAGCGACAAC
>JASFRG010000335.1:0-3194 GCA_050115035.1 Anaerolineales bacterium
CCTGACCCTGGTCGGCTGGTTAAACATGCGACAGCCCCAGCCGGTAGAGTTGGTTCCTACCCTGACCGGCCAGACAGAATACTGTCTCACCTGTCACAGTGACGTGCAGGAGATCAGCCCTTCACATCCGGTAAAGGCTTTTGGCTGTGTTCTTTGCCACGGTGGGGAGCGCCTCGCCTTGGATGCTGACCTGGCGCACAATACAATGCGCGGCGAGGCGAACCCGTCTGACCTATTAGTGGTGGAAACGTCGTGTGGCGGAAGCAACTGTCACACCGGGAGCGAAGCGGACCAGCGTGACCACATTCAGCGGGTGATGACCAGTATCCAGGCTACCTACGCGGGGGCGATTGCCAATATCCGCTTTACGTTTGGCGCTCAATCGGATTTGGCACCTATCTATGGAATTGAGGAAGTTGTCGATGAGCAAACGGAAACAGGTATTAATTCACTGCTCCCCTTTGATCTAACAAGCGAAACCAACCCATCCGTCCTAAAATTCGGTGAGAACTGCCTGACCTGCCATCTCAGGGCTGAACCACCCGAAGGTGATGTGTTTGACCGTCAAACGGGTTGTGCTTCATGCCACGTCACTGAGACGCATACCTTTACCACCGCCATCCCGTACACCCAGTGCAACACCTGCCACAACCGCGGCAATTATGATCTGCGCACGCTGACTTTTGTAGAGCGTGCCGACCATCCCACCCAGCGCATTGACGATTATTACCAGCCCATTGGCGTGTTCACCAAATGTGAGTACACCCTGGATTGCGTGGACTGTCACACCCGCACCGAAGCGATGGGCGATGGCGACATCCATGCCGATCAAAAGAACATCGAATATGTGCGCTGTGCGACCTGTCACGGCACGCCCACAAAGCTGCCCCTGATCAAAACCCTGACCGACCCCAACGACATCGCCTTCCGGCTGATCCAACTCAACCCCGTGGTGGACTTGCAACTCGGCGACACGATCATCGTCACGGAGCAGGGCGAGCCGCTTTGGAACACGCGCGTTTTAACCGATGGCACTTATGAAATGGTCGGCAAGGCCACCCACCAATATTTCACCTTCCGCCCGGTGATGGGCAGCGGTTGCACCCAAAATGGGCAGGACCAGAACTCATCCTATTGCCATGAATGTCACGCGGTGGAGAAATAGCCATGTCGGATGTCTCTCGCCACGACTTTCTCAAACTCACCCGCAATGGGATTCTGTGGCTGAGCGCCGTGCTTGGACTGGGGGGACTGTTCCGTTTTCTGGATTATGAAGCCAATCCCGCGCCGAAAACGGAATTTGACCTGGGAACTGCTGCGAACTACCCGATCAGTTCGCGTACCCTGCTGGCGAATGTTCCGGCTATGTTGATCCACACCGAAAGCGGATTTTCAGCCTTTAGCCTGACCTGTACCCATCTTGGTTGCACGGTGGAACAAAACGAGGACGGTTTTAATTGTCCCTGTCACGGTTCGTATTTTGATGCCAATGGAAAGTTGTTACACGGCCCGGCGGCGAAATCTCTTAGAGATTTACGGATAGAATTCACAGAAAACGAACGTTTGATTTTACATACCGACTAATTTTCCCCAGCCTCGATTTTTGTTTGGAGAATCCTATGCAACAACTTCAAGTTTTACTCGATAAATCTAGCGCACAACACTCGCACCTTTGCCCGCGCCAGATCCTTGGCGTGCGGCTTGGTCTGTTGGGGCTGAAAGCCCTCGGTTTCGATGGGCCGCCTGCCAAAAAACGACTGCTGGTGATCGTTGAAAGCGATGGCTGTTTTGCGGATGGTGTCATCGCCGCTACGGATTGTACGGTGGGACACCGCACCTTGCGCGTGGAAGATTACGGCAAGACCGCCGCGACATTTGTGGATACCGTCACCGGGATGAGCGTTCGCATCGCCCCCACTTTGGATGTTCGCAAGAAAGCCAGCATTTATATGCCGGATGAACCGCGCCATTATTTTGCTCAAATGCGGGCTTACCAATCCATGCCCGATGATGTTATGTTCACCGTCATGCCGGTCGAACTCGATGTCCCTGCTGAAGCTATTATTTCGCGCCCGGCAATACGTGTCAATTGTGATCAGTGTGGAGAAGAAATTATCAATGAGCGTGAAATTCGGCATGATGGACTGACCTTATGCCGGGCTTGCGCGGGTAGTGGATATTACAGCCTCGATCTCTCCTCTGCTACTGCTTTTGTACTTCAAACAGACTTTGTTGGGGTTCCTTAGGCGCTAAGCTGTGCTCAGACATAACCTGCTCAATCGCTTTCCAACTACCTTCCGGCAATCCCAGATCATCCAGCCAGCTTTGAGCAGCTTGATTAAGCAAGAATTGATCTGCTCCACCCGGTCCAACGATAACCAGCGGGTGGTTCAAATGTGCTGCAAATTCTTCCAGCGGTTGCTCGTTAGATGTTTCCGGATTATCAGGCGGATAACCGAGCACAACCAGATCTAGCAGATTCTGACGGAAGCAGCGTGCCAACTCGACCTGGTACATGCCCTCGCATAATTTGAAGGCTACATCGGTGAAATCCCCGAGCTTGGGCTCAAAATACTGGCGCAGTTCTAGCTCAAGTTTTGTGAGCAACTGGGGGGTGATGGGTTGTGGTTCTCCGTCATCTTGCAGTGTCGGATAAACCATATCCCTGCGCAAGCTATAAGGTGAATTCAACCAGTGACAGATAGTCAACTTCCAGCCCTGTTTGCGGACCAGGTCCAACGCAAAATTGAAAGCCCATTCGTCGCTTTCCGCAAAGTGGGTGCATAAACCAATTGTTTTCATGAGAGTCTCCTCACTTGCCAGATAGACTGGCATAAGTTTGATCCGTTTCTTGCTGAACATTTGTGTGACAAGTGCTGCATAGCGCCAATTCCGGCCGGTCTTGCTCGAGCGCCTGCTCTTCGTGGCAATCCAGGCAGCGGCCGTGCATGGCATCTTTGTAAGATGGTGCCAGCATATTGAATGTCGTTTCTCCTTCTTCAGGAACCATCCCTTCGTGGCAATCCTGGCAGATATCTGCTGTTAGCTTGGTATGCTCTACAGAATCATGGCATTCGAGACAGCTTTCGTTCCCGCCCAGCGCCCCCTGGTGCAGTTCGTGGTTGAAGATCGAACTAGATTGGTAATAATCCGTATGGCATTTTGAACAGGCACTGGCTTCATCGTCTGGCAAA
>JASFRG010000336.1:0-3192 GCA_050115035.1 Anaerolineales bacterium
GGTCAAGTATCCAGGCCTGGCGAGCCATCCCGATCATGAGTTGGCGACGAAATATCTACCCAAAGGCCCTGGCGCGATGATGGGCTTTGGTGTCAGGGGTGGCCGTGAAGCTGGAGCAAAGTTCATCAACAACTTGAAACTCCTCAGCCACGTGGCGAACCTGGGGGACGCCAAGTCGCTGGCTATCCACCCCGCCAGCACCACTCACAGCCAGCTATCGGAAGAAGAGCAAAAGGCTGCCGGTGTTAGCCCGGATTTCGTTCGCTTGAGCATCGGCATCGAAGACATCGACGATATCCTGTGGGACCTGGACCAGGCTTTGGGTTAGTAGGTAGCGATGCCAGTCAGAATACCAACCACCTTACCCGCGCGCGCCATCCTGGAACGAGAGAACATCTTCGTGATGGGGCGCGAGCGCGCCGAGCAGCAGGATATCCGTCCGCTGCGTGTGGCCATCCTGAATCTGATGCCCACCAAAATCGAGACCGAGACACAGTTGCTGCGCCTGCTGGGCAATTCCGCGTTGCAGGTGGAAATCACCCTGTTGCAAACAGCAACCTACCAACCCAAGAATACGGCTTCCGATCACCTGATCACGCACTACAAAACCTGGGAACGGGTGCGTGAAGAGAAATTCGATGGTCTGGTCATCACCGGCGCGCCGGTAGAGCAAATGCCCTTTGAAAAAGTCGATTACTGGGATGAGTTATGCAACATCATGGATTGGGCCCGCACCAATGTCTTCTCCACTTTGTACATCTGTTGGGGTGCGCAGGCCGGACTGTATCATCGTTACGGAATCCAGAAATATCCACTCGATCAAAAGATGTTCGGCGTCTTCGAGCATAACGTGCTGCTGCGCAACCAGAAGCTGTTACGCGGCTTCGACGATACTTTCCTGGCGCCACACTCGCGTCATACGGAGGTACGCCTTGAAGACGTTGAAAAAGTAGACGAGCTAAAAATATTGGCCGCTTCAGAGGCTGCCGGTCTTTACCTGGCCGCAACCCAAAACGGACGGCACATCTTCGTCACCGGTCATTCCGAGTACGATCCGCTGACGCTCAAAGGCGAGTATGACCGCGATGTCAAACAGGGTCTTCCGATCCAGGTTCCCCGCAACTACTATCCGGATGACGATCCGTCCAAACCGCCATTGGTACGCTGGCGCGGACACGCCAATCTATTGTTTGCCAATTGGCTGAATTATCACGTCTATCAGGTCACACCGTATGACATCAAAAATATCCCCCAGCACGGCACCTATGCGGATTTTTAGGGTTTGGGACATTCAAGCATAGGTTAAACAATTACAAAGCGGATAAGGAAGCGCTCACAATTCGCTCGTCAACCCCGGGTTGATCCCCACCTTATCCTTGAAAAAAGCCTTCATAGCCCTGATGTCTGCGTCCATATCATCAGTAAGCCTGAAGGTTGGGCCAATGCCACAGATCTTTGTGCGGCTATCTACATATCCTGCTACGACAGGAATATCTGCCTGTTTGGCGATGTGATAGAAACCAAATTTCCATTCGCGCACCTTTCCTCGTGTGCCTTCAGGGGTGATGACCAATTGGAAATGTTCGGCTTGTTGAATTGCCTGAACGGTTTGTTCGACCAGTCCTTGCGGCTTGGAGCGGTCCACAGGCACGCCGCCGCACCAGCGGAAGAAACCACCGAAAGGCCAGCGGAAAAGTTCTGCTTTTCCCATGACGCGCAGATTACCTTTAAATACAAATACCAGCGCCAGAAATATGACAAAATCCCAGTTCGAGGTGTGTGGCGCACCGATCACCACGAATTTTGGCAGTTCGGGTAACTGTCCCATGACGCGCCAGCCAAATAACCACAGGAAAAACCTGGAAAAATAACGAAAGGCAGGAGTAATAATTGGTGTGTTGAATATTGTTGTTTTCAAGGGGCTTTTCTCATATTTATTATATACCCGGGTACGCTCAAAACTGTGCAATTAAGAGTTATCTTCCTTTTCGATCGCCGATAAATGTACCAGGATGTGTATCTAATATATGTATCGCGGCACATTGACCGCAAATCTGACTTTCGATAAGATAATTATCGTAGAAATTGACTCTTTGCTTGCCCTATAAGCATTTAAGCAATATTTGTGAGCGATTCGGCGGACACAGAAGAACAATATTGATATGACAATATATGCAAAAATAGAAAGGAAAAATGATGGGATTTGAACAATATCACGAACCACCTGAAGAATTATCTGAAGAAACGCGTACGTTTGCGCGTCTGATGCAATCCCTGATCGAAGAAGCAGAAGCCATCGATTGGTATGCTCAGCGGCTTGATGTCGAAAAAGATGAAGAAGCGCACACCGTTATGGCTCATGCGCAAAAAGAAGAATTCATCCACTTTGGAATGGACCTCGAGTTCCTGTTGCGCCGCACTCCAAAATGGCGCAACATCCTGAAAAACATGCTATTTAAAGAAGGCGATTTAACAGAGTTGGCCGAGAACGCCGAAGAAACTGTACTGGGGAGCTAAGTAATCCTGAAAAAGGATTTATACTCTACTTATGAATAGAAATTTGAACGGAGATAACGATCGTTTAATCCTGGCTGTTAAGGAGGAGCAGATTGTTGTTGCTCCCGAAGGCGAAGTCAAGATTCACGTTGCAATCATCAACCAGGGCCCCGATGAGGAATATGTTGATATTCTGGTTAAAGGGGTGCCCTCCGATTGGACAACGATCGATCACCCTGTGGTTCATCTGGGTGTCGGCGAGGCCAAAAAAGTCACGCTGACAGTTGAACCTCCGCCCGTCCCGCAAAGCCGCGTGGGACAATACCCCCTGGATGTCCATGCCGTCAGTCAGAGCGACCCAACCCGAAAGGCGACTGCCAGCAGTTTTTTGACGGTGGCAGCCTATCAATCGCCGGGCCGCATCGGGGTTATGCTTGGTTCGGTCCATTTCTCCATTTCTCCCGGCTCGAGCATCAACATCCCCATTCTTCTGCAAAACCGTGGTCCGGAAGAAGACAACTTCCGCTTGAACGTCAAAGGCGTCCCGCCGAATTGGGTATCGACAAATTCCGCACTCACCCGGCTGGAACCATCCTCGAGTAAGGAGATCAACCTCACCGTCCGGGTCCCGCGTTCACCAGAAGCGGATGCCGGCAGGACACCGATCAGTCTCCAGTTTTCCAGTCAGAATCACCC
>JASFRG010000337.1:0-3183 GCA_050115035.1 Anaerolineales bacterium
CAAAATTCCCATCAGATGCAAGCCGGTTTAGAAAGGTAGCCAGATTGTCGTAAGACTGCAGAGATACCCAAAGCAGAAAAAGCCCGGTGATCAGGATGCCCCCAAGGATTATTTTGATAAGCAAAGCAGTAAAGGTTGTTTTCATAACAAGGTACAACCCTGAACAATCCAGGGCATGGACATGCAAAGCAACAAGCGTTTCGCCAAACTGTTTTTAGAAGAGGAAAGTGTAATCCACTTTGGGGAAGATGGTCAATTTACCGCCGACAGTCGCGTCCAGCACTTGACGCCCGGCTTTTTCATAAGCTTTACGCGCCATGGCATAGCCGATCTCGGAGGTGTCCAGGTCCGGTAACTGCCAGCGGAAACCCTTGCCAAAATAACGCGGATCGAAGTGATTGGGGTCGTCGCCGTCCGAGACAACGGTCTTGTTGGCGTCGCCTTTGCTGGTGAAGTTATGGTCCACGCCGATTAAGATGACCTGTTCAAAGCCCATGTAAAAAGCCAGTTGCAGCGCGATATTGGTCACGGTCGCGCCTTCCCAGATGCGGTGGGTCATATCATAAGCAAACTTTGGACCTGTGTAGGTTGTGTATAGAAAAATCATATCATCCGGGAAGCGCTGGAAGTGACGGTTGGAATGCCAGGCGATGAACTTTGGGATGGGCAGGGAGGCAATATCGTCGGCGCACTGCTCGATGACCAGGTCATTGATGGAAGCAAAATAGGTGGTGGTGAAGCCCAGCTCAGGGAACATCAAGTAGATGCGGTTCATGCCGAAAGTGTATTCATCCTTGAGCTTGGACAGATCGGTGTTTCTCAGACTGGGGCCATTTCCGATGATGAAGCAGCGTTCGCCCTTATGTAAGTTATAGTATTCATACATGCGTTCGCGGCTCTTACGCCGCCAGGGATGCAGGTAGGCATCCGGCACCTGGGGCAAACGTCGGATGGCATCGTAGGTGTTCTTGGCTGCGTTGAGAAGCGGAGTGGGAATGATTTTTTTAAGAGTGTTTTTCATAGTGAAATGTGAGGAGTAAGAAATAAAAAGCAATAAAGCAACTTATTTGCTTCTCACTTTTTACTCCGTACTGAGTCTGGCCGTCGCGCCACCATCCACAACCATGGCTTGCCCGGTCATGAAGGATGACTGCTCGTCATCCGCCAGAAAATATATCGCTTGAGCAATCTCTTCGGGCTTGCCAACCTTCCCACTGACGGTCTTGCGGGCCAGATTATCGAGACGTTGCTGCATGTCACCTTGACCGACATGTCCACGGCCGAGACCGGCGCGCAGCATGGGCGTGTCCACTGCGCCAGGTAGGATAGCGTTGACGCGGATGTTATCAGGCGCAAATTCGATCGCCATCGCACGCGTCAACGCCAGCAATCCGCCTTTGGAGGCGGCATAGGCCGCAATGTTGGCTGAGGTCTGGATGGCATGCACGGACGAGACATTCACCACCGCGCCACCTCCACGCGCCTTCAACAGCGGATGCGCCAGCTTGACAAATAGAAACACAGAACGCAGGTTCGAAGCCATGACGGCATCCCACTCCTCCACGGTAGTTTCAAGGATTGGCTTGGCTACTTGCACGGCAGCATTGTTGACCAGAACATCCAGGGTTGGGCTGAAATCCCGGGCTTGCGAAAATATTTTCTCGGCCGAAGCAGGGAGAGAAATATCAGCCTTGATAAAGCGCCCGTTTTGAGGAAAATCTCCGTCGAAATCGGCGCGATCTACGCCGATGACCCCCCAACCTTCATCAGCAAAGTGATGGATGCAAGCACGTCCAATGCCTCCTCCAGCGCCGGTGATGAGAACGGTTTTTATCATAAAGAGATCCTTTTTTTGGACACGGATATAACGGATTCTAACGGAAACGGATTCATTCTTGCGGAAGTCTTGTCCAGTTTAATGAACCTTTGCGAGAATTATCATAAATCTTTCGGCGAAACTCAGCTTGCGGACCAAAATTGAGCAACAACCCCACTTCGATTTCAGTTGCTTTTAGATAATTGAGAAAGTTGCGCAGAGTGAACATCAGCAAGCTTCTCGACTGCTTTAAGTTCCAGCAAAACAGTATTATTCACAACTATATCGGCAAAATACTCACCGACCACTCGCTTATGAAAATACACCTTGATAGATTTTTGTTGTTCAACAAACAAGTCAAGTTCTTCTAAGAGAATTGTAAAGGCAGTCTGATAAACTTTCTCAGAAAAACCGTACCCCATTTCCTTATGGAGTTGGAAGAATGCTCCGATGATTTTACCAGTCAGATCGGAATGTTTCCCTTCGAATTTCTTACGCTTCTCTGTCATTGACAATTCCGTAAAAACAAATTTATTCTTCATAGAATACCCCGTGGCTTGCTACGCGGGTTCTGTGCCTTAGCAAAATCTGTACCCGTAGGGGCAAAATTTCGTAATACGCCGTCCGCTTGCGGCGGGGATAGAAATTTTGAAGATTTTGCAAATTTATTATTCCGTTAGTTCCGTGCAATCCGTGTACTAAAAAAGCGAAGCGTGCTCTATTCCCAACCCGTCCAGCAAATTCCTGATCGTATTCCAGTGTACCCGTTCCCAGGCAGCCGGACTGGAGTTGGAATTATGTGGAGCCAGCATGACGTTCTCCATTTTCATCAGGGGACTATCCAACGGTAGCGGTTCCACTTCGAAGACGTCCAGCGCGGCTCCGGCCAGACGTCCAGCCTGCAACGCTTCGACCAGTGCTTTCTCATCGACAATGGGTCCGCGGGCCGTGTTGATCAGCACCGCGGAGGGTTTCATCAGCGCGAACGTTTCTGCGTTCATCAGGTGCTGACTGGTGGGGTTCAGGTCACAGTTAATGGAGACGAAATCGGATTCAGAGAGTAGAGACTGGAGATTAGTCATTTGAATTCGGGTTTCGCTGATGAAAACATGGTCGATTTCAACGATGTCGTTGCCGAGCACTTTCATACCGAAGGCACGTGCGCGACGCGTCACGGCTTTGCCAATGTTGCCTACACCGATCACGCCCAGTGTAGACTCGCTGAGCGCTTTGCCGGGAATCTTCTCCCATTTCCCGGACTTCATGGCTTTGTCCATCCAGGGTTGGCGGCGGGAGAAGGCCAGCAGGTAGCCCAACACCGTGTCGGCGACGGGGGTGGTGAAGGCATTCAGGGTGCGGCCGATTTT
>JASFRG010000338.1:0-3110 GCA_050115035.1 Anaerolineales bacterium
GGTTGGGATGTCGTTGTTGACCGGGCAGGCTTTGACACAATGAGCCGGATCGGGACAATGGATGCAGCGGGTGGCTTCCACCATAGCACGTTCGGCGTCAAAGGCAATGACAACGTCATCGAAATCACAGATGCGCACTTCCGGTGGACGCAAATCCAAATCCCGGAAGGGGATTTTCATGCGCGCCTTGCGGTCGACTTGCAAAGGTTGATCTGATGTGGCTGTCATAGGTTCCTCCTGACCGGTACTCAATCCATATAGAAGTAAAGATCGGGCACAAGAAATTGTGAAAAATAGAACAAATTGTATTATTATGATACAAAAACTAAGCGCAACTTTACAGGCTCTAATGTCACCAACGTGGACGACAATCGTCACCTTTGTAAGGTAAATGAAAAAAGCCCCGTTTCCGGGGTCTCCCAATGGCCGATCAAAAGCTTACTGAAGAGTTTCCAACAAGCGCCGGATATGCGGCAACTGTGCGCGCGTAGCTTCTTTCCCGCGCTCAATCACCTGCGGGATTTTATCCACGTCGAACATGGAGAGAGTCCCATCAAACTCCGGGATAACGGGAAAAATTTCGGCGTGGTGGGCTAAATTGTAAAAGGCATAGGTAGAGGTCAGGATGTTGTTCATATAAATGCTGTTGAGTTGTTCCTGCACAGCGGTCATTGAGCGGAAGCGGGCGCGGTAATCGAGCGTGAAGCCCATCGCGATGATAATGTCCGCGCCTTCCTGGATAGCGACATCCACCGGCAACGGGTCGGAAGCCGCACCGTCGATCAGCAGGCGTCCGTCCACTTCCCAGGGCGGGAAGATGATCGGGATGGCCAGGCTGGCACGGATGGCATCGAAGAGTCCCCCTTCGGAGAGGATCACTTTATCACCGTTGAGCATATTCGTGGCAACGATCTTGAATGGCAATTGTAAATCGGAGAAAGATAGCTTTCCAAAAACATCTTTCAGTTTCTGATTCAAAACCGAATCGTCCACCAGACCGCTGCGTTCGGTGAAGCGCAGCCTGCCGTCTTTGTTGGCTTTCAAGCTCTCGGTATAACCCTGCATGATATCGCTAGTCCACAAAACTCGTGACCATTCCGCCATCTTATCCACATCTGCATGGTCCGCGATCAGCGCGCCATACATGCTGCCCCCGCTGCATCCCACCACGCTATCGACCTGGATGCCTTCTTCCTGTAATACGCGCCACAACCCAATCGCGGCGGCGCATTTGATTCCACCCGAGCCGATCACCAGCGCAATGCGTTTTTTGGAATCCATCAGATTCCCTGCCTCTTCAACAACCGTTTGATATGGCGCAGTTGCCCCTCGGCCGCCCGCTCCCCCTCCTCGATCACGTAAGGCAGTTTGTCCGTATCGAAAAGTCCGATATGGTGCTGAAATTCAGGCAAGATGGGAATGATTTCGGAGTGGTGTGCCAAATTATGGAAGGCGAAATTGGTCTTGAGCAGGTTGTTGGAGATCACGCTGCTGAGCTGGAAATTGTAGCGCATCAGCGAGGTGATGTGTTCCTGATACGGGCTCTCGAAGCCCATCGCGATAATGATGTCCGCACCCTCTTTGATAGCGACCCCGATCGGCAGCGGGTCGCTCTGGTAGCCGTCGACCAGGAATCTGCCGTTCAACGTATGCGGTGGAAAAATGTATGGAATGGAAATGCTGGCCCGGACAGCTTCCGCCACGCTTCCCTCCGACATCACAACCTGCTCGCCGTTATACAGGTCCGTAGCCGTCACGAACAGCGGGATGCGGGCCTGGGCGAAGGTCGCGCCGTCGAAACCGGCATGCAGCCTGCGGTTGATGAGCGTATCGTCGATCAGGCCGAAGGTCTCGTCGAATTTGAAGATCCACGGCAAAACCAGTTGCAGCATCGCCTTTACGCTGCGCCTCGAGGTCACCTCATGCGTCCACATGCGCAGGGTGGCCTTCGTCGCTTTTTCCACGGGCCATCCCAATGCAATCAGGGAGGCATAGATCGCGCCGCCGGAACAACCGACCACCATATCCACAGCGATGTCTTCGTGTTCGAGCACCTTCATCAGTCCTAATGCTGCGGCACACTTGACGCTGCCGGATCCGATCACCAGCGCAATGCGTGGTTTTGGATTTTGTGCCATCACTGAACCTTATGCATAGCTGGCAACGGCAGCATCCAGGTCATCGAATAATTTCAGAATGTTGGTGAACCCGCTCAAATTCAGCACTTTGTACACGTCCGGCTGGACGCTCGTCAGGCGCATGTCACCGCTCTGGGCGCGCGTCTCTTTGATGGCTCCCAGCAGGACGCGCAGTCCGGCGCTACTGGTGTAATCCACGCCGCCAAAATCCGCAACCAGCTTGATGTTGCCCTTGGCTACCAGTCCGTGGATATATTCCGTGATCTTCGGGGCGGTCATGGCATCGATACTGCCCTTTAGGCTCAGGATGGTGACGCCATTTACCTGTCTGTCTTTAATTTCCATAAGCAAACACTCCTTTAGCTAATATGATTGTTTCAAGTGCAGGCCGTTGGTCGAGTAGGCGGTGTTCGTCCGCCATATCGCCCGTCCTAACCCGAACGGGCCTGGGAGACCAAAATAGCAAAAGCATTCTTGAGCGTGGTGGTCTCGATACACCGCTCACCTGCACTGCACCACCGTTCGTGCCGCGAGCACGCCGGTGCGAGACGGCAAACGCACATCGTCCCGATATCCTTCGGGAGTGCGGTGCAAGTGTCGCGGTACTCGACCACCGGTGATAGGTTAATATTCAATCTGTCAACTTGTTGATTCCAACTCTTTCTCCAACACAAATTGATTCAATTTCTCCTCAAACTTTTCATACGTGACCTTATCCATCAATTCCTTGACCAAGTATAAGCCTAAGCCTCCAATTTCTTTTTCATCCCAACCCGCTTCAAGATCAGGACTTTTAGCCTGCTCCGGTGAATAATATTTTCCATCATCCCGGATCGTCAAGCGAGCTACATTTCCCTCAAGGTCAAAGAACATCGATATCAACCCGGGATCAGTGCCTTCATACCCATACTGGATGATGTTAGCACATAGTTCCTCCGCAGCCAGCTTGAAGGCAAAGACATCATCGTGGCT
>JASFRG010000339.1:0-3092 GCA_050115035.1 Anaerolineales bacterium
CGCTATCCAGCAGCTTGCCAGTAGGGTCGACGACCGCTACCTTGCAGCCAGTACGATAACCAGGGTCTATGCCCAGAACGGTCTGCCCGGACAGCGGCGGTTGACCCAACAGGGCACGCAGGTTGGTGGCAAAAACCTGAATAGCATGATTGTCGGATTTCTCGCTCAATTCGCGGCGCACATCCCTTTCGATAGAGGGCAGCAGCAGACGCGTAGCGGAATCTTGAACGGCTTCTTCGAGCTGCTCGGCGAAGGGGCTGAGTATGTCTTCTTCGAACTCGGACTGAATCGGGGTAAGCCAATCACGTTCGGCGATGTGGACGCGCACTTTCAGCACGCCTTCTTTTTCGCCGCGCGCGATGGCAAGCACCTGATGCGGCTGCAAACGGTCCACACGGCATTCGAACTCATAATAGCTTTCGTAAACGCGCTTCTCGTCCACCGCATTATCTATCTTTTCAGCGGTCAACACGGCGAACTTGAGCGCCTTCTCGCGCGTGGCGGAACGCACGTTCGCGTTGTCGCTGATGGTCTCAGCTACGATGTCACGCGCGCCCTGCAGGGCATCTTCCACGGTGGGTACGTCATCATTCAGGAAACCTACCGCAGCTTCTTCGGGCGAACCATCCAGCGATTGCTTCAGAATCATCTCGGCCAGTGGCTCCAGCCCGTGTTCGCGAGCGACCATGGCTCGCGTGCGGCGTTTAGGCTTGTAGGGTGCATACAGGTCTTCCAACGCGGTCATCGTTTCAGCCGCCTCGATGGACGCGCGTAGTTCATCAGTCAATTTGCCCTGTTCCTCAATGGACTTCAAAATAGCAGCACGACGCTCGTCGATAGCACGTAGTCGGGTGATCTCGTCCGCGACGATGCGCACCTGCTCGTCGTCGAGTGAGCCGGTCATCTCTTTACGATAACGGGCAATGAAAGGGACGGTGTTGCCTTCATCCAGCAGGCGGACGGTTGCCTCCACCTGCGCTGGTCTGGCTTTGATCAAAGAAGAAATTTTTTCAGCATGAGTCATGGCGACGATTCTACCATCGGGGGAACAAAATTTCGGCGCTGAAAACTATCTCACCCGTGATGTGTTGTAACCTTTGTTGACAAATATTCGCGAAAGGAAATCAAAATGAAAATCGATAAGAGACTTGGCAATATCCTGCTGGCTGTTTACCTGATCCTGGCTGGCCTGGCGGCTTTGGGGGTCAATATCCCCTACGCAAACATTATTATGGGCATCTGCGCCCTAGGCGCGGGGATCATTTTCCTGATCCGCTAACTACATCTGCATAAAAATCTCCGCACAACGGAGACTGTACTCGCCCTGATTTGGATCGTTATCCTCGATGCTCCACCAGGCGGACAAGACCGCGTGAAAAACCGCCCAACTGCGGAGCGGTTTGGGACGCCGAGTTTTAAGATTACCTCCGACCTGAGCGGAGGGTTGAGTTCGCCGAAATCCGAAGTCGAAGGGCGGGCGCTTCAACCCCCGGCACCGCCCGCCGGGGCAGGTGTACGTTCGCTATCGCTCGCTCCGCCCAGCTCAAATGCAACAAATTTATAAGAAAGATTGGGGACAGGCTGAATATCCGTCAAACCCCAACGCCGGGAGGCCTCGTCGAGTAAAGTGGGGAAGGCCTTCAACCAGCGTTCACCCTCTGCACCAAATGTATTTTTAATAGTCTCGACAAACTTTGGGGGAAGTTTGAGCATCATTGTTACATAGTTTTTTCACGAAAGGGGATGATGCTTCTCATAGAGGTAGTTATCATGCTCGCGATGATGAACATATCCAGCAGTTTCTGCAGCCGATAGAATCTTATCCTTCAGCGGTGCAATCCAAAATATACCCGTATATCCCTGTAGAGCAGCCAACCGGCGGACATCCAGAAGCAAAGCTGGCAATGATTCCATCTCGCAAGCTGGCAAGCTAATCCCCAGCGATTGGCTCTCACCAAGCTCCCAGGTCAGTAAAAGCCCTTCACGATCATGCCACCAAAGGGCCCTGCTTTTTTGTTGAATGCTCAGCAGAATCTCTTCATTGGGTAAGACGACATCCCAGCCTAGATCGATAAGTCCGTTGGCAGATATCAGGACAGGAGCATTAAGCACAGTTTGTATTGCATCTGGAAGCTCACCCGGACGCACAAGCTGAAATGAGTCACAGGCTTCATCCAGCACTGGCGCTTCCAATTCTTTCATCACAAGGGCTTTTACATACCCCAGCTTTTCGCACAAGTGATGTACTTTTACACGTTTGGAACTGGTCATCAGGCGAGCAACGCCGCCCCCATTCTTTAACCACCACCAATCGACATAATCATGGATGTGTGAACCGATCCGCAGATCCTGGAATTTCGGATCCACGCGGAAACCCTGCAGCCACCACTGTCCCGGCGCGGATAGGGAAACCTTGGCGATGCCTACGCAATGCCCGCCATACTCTGCAGTTGCAAGTATTCCATTTGGGTCAGCATACCAGTCGTCCCAGACATACTGGATGTAATCGCCATCATCCCAGGTGAATTTGGTGAATTCAAGTACATCGGCTTTATCACGTGGGAGGGCATGGCGGCAGACAACACGAGGGGAGGAAAAGGGTTGGGGCATGGGGGTCCCCTTTCGGGGATGATACAGTTTGAGGCTGGGGGAGACGCGGGGCGCTTCCCCCTTACGGGGACAATGCGACTGCGGGCACGCCCTCCGCTCAGCACGAAAAATCAAACAGGAAACAACTTATCCTTTACTTCTGGACAAAACTTCTCTACCATCTCAGAGGAGAGGGCGTTCGCTTTGCAGACCTCGGCATATAAGTCCGCAGAGGGACGTTTGGTACGCTGCTGGGTTTCGACGTCCAGGGCATACAAACCAAAGCGCTGAGTCCAGCCGCGCTCCCATTCGAAGTTGTCGACCAGCGTCCAGTAGAAATAGCCCTTGATCGGCCAGTTGAAGTTGACCGCACGCCAGACCTGGTGGATATGCTGAGCCAGGTAACGTGGGCGCATATGATCGTCGTAATCTTCTACGCCATTTTCGGTGATGAGGATGGGGGTGTTGGGATAGGTTTTGGTGATCCACTTGAGGCTCTGAAA
>JASFRG010000340.1:0-3090 GCA_050115035.1 Anaerolineales bacterium
TCATCCCCATTTCAGCTAGCGTTTGCTTCAAGATTGGCAAGAGTAGATGAATCCAGTAGTTTGCTTGCGGCTGACTGATCTCAAACTGTAATCCAAGCATCTCTTGGATCGGATACGTCTTCTGGTAGATCAATATGAACAACTGCTTGTCTTCATCCGTTCGCAATTTCTCTTTCGGACCAGCCCCAGCCCGCCGTTGCCGAGGCGTGCCTCTTTTGGTAAGCTCTGGCGGATGTAATGCAGCTAGCTTTTCTTTGAACACTGGCAAGATCCGCTCGAATTCATCCACTTTGAGCCCGGTCGCTGCTAGAAATTGTTTCGGCTTCTCTTTCAATTCTTCGTATGTGATCATGCCGCTATTTTACTATTACCGATAATGTCTAATCTCGTTTCTCGTTCTGCCATATTCATCATACTCAAGCCTAAGGGCCAATCCTTTTTATTGTTATCAAAAGTTTCATTAATCTCTAAGCTCCAACCAGTTGGAACTTTAGGACAGGTAGCCGGAGTTGGCGTTGCCGGTAGAAAGAGATTCGGATTCGCAGAGAAAGCATTGAAATTTCTGATGTAAATGAGAAGAACAGCGCCTAACAGAAAAATGCAGATACAAAAGAAAGCGCCGAAAATAACTGACAAAATGACCATTTCATTTTTTTGTTTGCGTGATTGCTCCAGGTCATCCATTTACAATATCCTACTGAAAACAAATCTCGATCTTTTATTTGTTGCGTCCTAAATTTACATGATAGTAAACCCACACACACCAAAACACAAAAAAGATAGTGAAGAGCGACCAGGCCGTCGAGGCTACACCCTCAGCAATGCCAATGCCGATAGCAATCAGCGCACTCGAGGCCCAGATGACCTTTAAATTAAGCATAGCACGAAATGTATCTGCGCTTGCGTTCCTGCCTAGCAGCGACTCGACACCAATGCCCATTAATGCCGCGCCAACCAGACGAGTCATGATCGGATCGTAGGTTCTCCAATTGAAGAGATCCAAGAGCATCTGCGGGAAGAATAACAACGGGATGGCGAAGAGTACATCCACCACAAAGTGGACCACAAACCATGTACGCAGGCCATTTGGTACGTTTTCGATGCTATCGTTCATTGGGTAGTCCTCCCGTTAACAGGTCGAGTGAAATAGCCCACCCACACGCTTGCCCTTCTGGACCAATTCATTAAAAAGTACCACCGCTTTCTTTGTCTTCTCGATGTGATAATCTACGCCGCGCTCACGCAAAAAGGATTCAGCCTTCGAGGAAACACCCAGCCTGCCTAGCTGACCGCGGGTCAATACAATCGTCTCGACACCTTTTTCCAGGATTTCCTCGATATCCGCGGGTTGGATGCCCGGGCTGTGATGTGTGCCAGTCTCGCCCCAATCCCAGGCGCGTGCCCCACCCGGCCAAATCTTGCAATCTTTGAAATGTTGTTTTTCTCCGGCGATGCTCACTTCCATGTTCCCCCATGATAGATCTGTAATCAGTGTTTCAGTCATTTTTCATCCTTCATACTTCCAATCCCAAAACCAGTAAGCCAGCCCCTTGAACTCACCCCAGGCCTCGAAATGCTCTTCCACCTGCTTGGGTGTCACAGGTTCTCCATCATACCATTCATGCGAGACCAGTTTCATCGCCCATGAATCGACTGGGATGAAATCGCCGCGTCCCAAAATCAACAGTAGATTGGCAGCCACGTATGGGCCGACGCCTTTGATCTTGAGCAACTCCTTGCGCAGTTCCAATGTCGGCAGGTCAGATGTTTTGTAGGATTCGATGTCCAGTTCACCGGAGGCCACACGGACAGCCAGCTCATAGATGGACGGTGCCCGGTAACCGACTCGCACCGCTTCTCTCAGGACTTCAGGGCTGCTGGCCGCTATTTCAGTCGGACTCGGGAACGCGCGTTTCTCCGAGTCCGCATTCAACGCGGGGCCCAACTGTTCCATCAGGTTGAAGTTCATGCGTTTGGTAGCTGCCCATAGCGTATTGGTCGTCAGAATGGTCTTGACCACATCCTCGAACAGGGTCAGGGAGCGCAGCACACGTCCGTAGGCTTTTTGCTCTACGTGTGCCAGCTTGGGTTCCTTTTTTGCAGCGGCGTAGAAAGTAGAGAAGTCACTGTCAAGACCAAACATCCAGGTTATCGCTTTGGACAGGTTTTTGATCTCGGCTTTTGTCAGTTTCTCGTTTGACTCAACACTGATCCCGTCCGGCGCTTCATGAATCAGAATCTCCAACACCTTACCGGTGTCTAGGCGGGTGACATAGTTCAGGGTGTTCGCGTCTTCGTCGTATTCGAAGGGAGCCATTTGGTACCAGCCGTGTGAACGGACGGTGTTGCGGAAGTTAAAAGGTTGACGGGCAGGGAGGGTAAGTTTCATATGCTGATTTTAGCACATATGTTTTATGTTTACTCATCTTTACTTCTCACGCAGATCATAGTGGCCTGCATCATGGCAACCAGCTTTTCCCCCTCGGCTTGAAGCGCAAACAACTTGCCTTCACAAACGGTCAGCGTTTTCCCGGATTTGACCACGCGCCCTTCGGCGCGAAATCTTTCTCCCTGTGCCGGGCTTAGAAAATTGACCTTGAACTCCACCGACAACACGCGTGAGTCCGCGGGCATGAGCGTGTAAGCAGCATATCCGCAAGCACTATCCATCAATGTGGTCACAATCCCCGCGTGCAGGAATCCATCTTGCTGAGTGAAGCGCTCGTCGAAGAGCGCTTCGATGTGCATCTCTCCAGAACTGACGTGAGCGATCTTCCCGTTGAGGGTGTTGATCAGTCCCTGGCGCGCGAAGCTTTCGTGGATGCGATATTCAAAATCAGGATTGACAGATATTGATTTGGTCATGGTTTTCCACCTCGTTCGAGACTGTGCAATCTTAGCACGAACGTGTTATAAAACAAGGCTCATTGAATTGATTTTATTGGATCGATATCGTTTTGCAACTCATTGAGGGATTATTATCCCATTAATAAGCTATAGGATTCAGCATCAAGGACACGCTCCCAAAGTGTCGCCATGTGCGAGGTGCGCAGGCACAGCCGGGGAGGCAATGCTGATGGTATGGCCGCC
>JASFRG010000341.1:0-3072 GCA_050115035.1 Anaerolineales bacterium
TATTGTGACGCGTTTCCCCTTCGAGTGGCTTTACCCCACCGGAGAGAAGCAAGATGAGCGCGTGCCTAAATATGAAAAATACTATCAGTGGGCCACCGTCATTGCCGGAGACTGCCATTATGTCAAAAAACATATGCCGGATGACATGAGCGGCAAGGTCATCGTGACCAACACCACTACCCCTGAAGATGTGGAGTTATTCAAGAAGCTCGGTGTGAAATATCTGGTCACCACCACGCCTGTTTTGGACGGACGATCCTTCGGTACAAACATGATGGAGGCCGCGCTGGTCGCTATTTCTGGAAAGAACCGTCCCTTGACCTGGGAAGAGTACAGCGAATTACTGGACAAACTCGGTTTCGAACCGCAATTACAGGAATTGAATTAACTTACGAAGAACTCGAAGGACACGAATATTTCCGTGTTCTTTGTGGAAGGAACAGTTATGGATGCAATCGTAACCGCGGGCGGGATTCCGCTCCCTGAAGAACCCCTGTATTCGTACACCAATGGCAACTCCAAAGCACTGGTCGATGTAGCTGGCAAGCCTATGATCCAATGGGTGCTGGATGCGCTCGGTGAGGCCAAGCATGTGGACAACGTCATTATCATCGGGCTTTCTCCTAAGACCGATATAAGCTGCAAGAAACCACTGCATTTTGTCTCAAACCAGGGGCGCATGTTAGCTAACATCGTTGCAGGAGTGGAAAAGTCGCTCGAACTCAATCCCGAAACTGAGTACGTGTTAGTGGCTTCCTCTGACATTCCGGGCATCAATGCCGAAATGGTGGACTGGTTGATCGAAACCTGCATGGAAACCAAAGAAGATATTTACTACGGCGTCGTGCCTCGTGAAGTGATGGAAGCGCGCTATCCCGAGTCCAAACGTACCTACACTAAGCTGAAAGATATGCAGTTGTGCGGCGCAGATATGCACATCACGCATGTCAGCATGGCAACCGATCATCTCGATATGTGGGAGGAATTGATCGGCAACCGCAAATCCCCGCTTAAACAGGCAGCCACGATCGGTTTTGGAACCTTGTTCCGCGTGGCGACCCGCAGCATTACACTAAAAGACCTGGTTGTCGTCATCACAAAACGCCTGGGGATCACCGGCCGCCCCATCATCTGGGAACACGCCGAACCCGGCATGGATGTGGACAAACCTCACCAACTCGAGCTCCTCCGTGACGATATGGAAAAACTACAAAAGGGTGCTTAATCGCTAAGGTCAACGCTGCATGAGTTTACGTCCCATTTTAGAATTTGACGCCCGCCTTTCCAATCGAATGCGTGTTGCCGAACAGCCCGGTTTGCTGCGAAGTATATCCATCTTTTTCGCCCATTCGGGGGATTCATGGTTTTGGGCTTTTGCATTGCTCCTGATTTGGTTCTTCGCAAAGGACCCGTTCTGGAGAAGGTGGTCAGTGGTATTGGCTGGGGGTATCTCGATGCTGATTGTGGTCGTTATGACTCTCAAATTTACTATCCGTCGTCGCAGGCCGGAGGGCGAATGGGGGGGCATCTACCGCAATACTGACCCGCACTCCTTCCCATCCGGGCATGCGGCGCGCGCCTTTTTGATCGCCATTCTGGCGAGCGCACTTGGCCCCGCCTGGCTTGGGATCGTTCTGTGGTTTTGGGCGCCGCTGGTCTCGCTGGCGCGCGTAGCAATGGGAGTACACTATGCTTCTGACGTTGTAGCGGGTATGGTTACTGGCCTCCTGGTGGGCGTTATTTGGTTGGAAATCTATCCCCCGTTGCTGGCTCTGATAAGTTCCTGGTTGTGGTTCCCTTTGTGGTAAAGAAAATTTTGGGATAAGGCGGATTACCTGCTATGAACTATTCTGTCAATTTACAAGGATTCGAAGGTCAGACAATTGAGCTGCAAACGCCGGGAATGCTATCGGGACCTAAGTTGCTTGTAAACGGCAAAAGAGCCTCTAAGGGGGAGAAGCGCGGGGAAATGCTCCTACGGCGCAATGATGGGAAGGAAGTTGTTGTCAAGTTCCAACCGACTTTTTTGGATGTTCCCAAATTACAGGTGGATGGTCAGTCGATTCAAGTTGTTGAACCTTTGAAGTGGTATGAATGGGTCTGGAATGGGCTCCCATTGCTCATTGTTTTTCTTGGCGGTATGATGCCAGCTCTGATTGGCTTTGCAGCCTTTTCCATCAATGCCACCTTGTTCCGTTCGCAAAAGAGCGCCTTGGCAAAGTATGGCTTGACCGCTCTGGTATCTTTCGGTGCTCTGGCTTTTCTGCTTTTGCTGGCTGTAATTCTCAGTCTGGTGGCAAATTGATTTTATAACCAACTAAAAACGAGAGTGGTCAGCGCCACTCCCATTTGCTTTGACTCTTTGTTCTGGCGACTTAACCACCGCCAGAGTTTTTAATTCACCTTGTTAACCGTATCCAGATGTTCCTGGATGTGTGCCAGGCCGCGCTCAACCCAGGTTTGCAGGGTGAAGCCGCCCCCATAGATTTCGTGACTGGATGTCCGGCTCCAGGCTTCGGGCGGTAGTTCTCTCAGCAGAGAAACCGTTTTTGTAACGGAAGCAGATAACTCGTCCAGGATCGAAGCGAGCGGCTTGTCCGGATCATAGGTGGCGGTCATCCGCTCATCCGCATCGAAGTTTTCAAACACTGGATTGTCCTCTTCAACGGTTCGGCGGATGCGCGGTCCGTAGACCAGCTTTTCTGTATCACGGGTATGAACCGCCAGTTGGTGAATGTTCCAACTATCTTCGTCTGTAATTCGGTGGGGATCCTGGCTTGCCAGGCATGCACTGCGGAATTCATCCGTTGCCGCTTCCAGACGGTAGATCAGTTTCGAGCGATATTCCAGTAATTGTTTCATGACGAACTCCTGCACAGGTTTAGGATGGTTTCGGTGGGAGTATCGGAGGGGACATGATAGACGCGAATACCGTAAGACTCAAATTCGCGTGCCGCTTGCTGACTGAGGGCCTCCAGCCCGGCCATACTGGCGTAGAATGCGGCCCGCATCGGACTTTCATCACGGCCTGCTACAGTGACCAGGTTGATGACTACACCCCCACCTTTCTCT
>JASFRG010000342.1:0-3067 GCA_050115035.1 Anaerolineales bacterium
GTCGGATTTTCCGATTCGTTCAGTTCTTGCTTGAGTTCCTTTAAATAGGCAACTGCTTCAGGAGAAGCGAAGTTGTCTACAACCAGATAATAAATATTGGGAGGTGGATTGAGAATTTCGCTGTAAACCTTCTCGTAATCTTTATCCAGATTTACGCTGACGGCCATAGCAACACTATGCGGGTCCACCACGGAGGTCAAGTCAACGCCGACCTCATACACGGTCTGGTTGCCCGCCAGCAAATGTCCGTTGCGGTCGTAGATTTCGCCGCGTTCCGGGTAATATGTTCTGTACCCGCCTTTGAAGTCATCAGCCTGTTGGCGGAAGGCTTCGGCCTCCGCGCTGGCCTGGATGCGTACCATTTGCAGCACAACCAACGTGGCTACAAAAGCCAGAAAACCATTCAATAAAATAGATCGCCATGCGTATTGTTGCCTCATCTTAAACCTCTCCCCGGTGTTTGAAGAGTCTCATCTAACCAATCCAACAGCGATTGGGTGTATTCTGGCGGGATGTCAGGCACGCTGGGTTGTAGCTCAGGCGCAGCCGCCAGGGAAGCTCCCTGTGGCGCAACGTAACCGGGCACGTACAGATATTCCACTTCTGTCGACTCTACAGGCCTGAACCCGAGTGCGTATGCGTGTCTTTCAACCTCATCTTTGGCAGTCAAACGAGCGAGTTCGGTTTTCAAGTCGGCGTTGGCGTGCTCGGTCTCGATGATATCCAAACGCAGGTCTTGAATCTCGCGCCCAACGATCGCAGCTTGGGAGGTCACCATCAAATACAAGGTTGCGATCATCCCAAAGCCCAATACAATTAAAAGAAAAACGCTCACCCATTGGCGTTGTACGCGCCAGGGAGCTTGAGAGTATGCATGATTGAAACGGTTAATAGTGTCCATGATGACCTTTTTATTTGGGCGATGGTCATCTGTAGTTGCAGTAGCGACTTCGCGAAGCACCCAGTAAAGGGGCAGTCGCTAAACAACTACAAATTTACAATTTTTCTACAACGCGAAGCTTTGCACTCCTTGCCCTGGGATTGGCCTGGGTCTCTGCCTCACCGGGTATGATAACTTTGCGATTAATCTCTTTCAGCGTTGCATTTTTCTCGACCTCATAAATCCGTTCGTAAGGCGGATTGACCAGGTCTTTGCTCTCGGAGCGGAAATACTCTTTGACGATGCGATCTTCCAACGAGTGGAAGGAAATGATCGCCAGCCTCCCGCCGGACCTCAAGGCTGCCACTGCTTGTGGGAGCACATTCTCTACCCGTTCCAGTTCCTGGTTGACTGCGATGCGCAGCGCCTGGAACGTTCTTGTCGCAGGATGCATACGGCCTCTTCGCGGCAGGACGGATTCGATCACGGTAGCCAGTTCGAGAGTGGTCTGCAGCGGTCGCGCCTTGTCGATGGCCTGCGCAATGCGTCGAGAGGCGCGTTCTTCCCCGTAGCGGTAGATCAAGTCTGCCAGTTCGTCTTTCGGCAGCGAGTTGACCAGGTCCGCCGCGGAGGTGGGGGAGGCCGGGTCAAAGCGCATGTCAAGCGGCGCATCGTGCTGGAAGGAGAAGCCGCGCTCCGGTGTATTTAGTTGCATAGAAGAAAGCCCCAGGTCGAGCAGGATGCCATCTACGGTTTCCCAGCCGATTTCCTGCAGAATTTCGGCCAGGGAATCGTAGGAGGCCTGGATCAGACGGGCGCGCTCCCCGTAAGGAGCCAAGGTCTCACGGGCGAGCGCTAACGCCTGTGGGTCTACATCCAGTCCCAGCAGACGTCCGTCTGGTGCGCAGGCCTCCAAAATTCCGCGGGCATGACCACCCGCGCCCAGTGTTCCGTCTACGTATTGCCCTTTGTCTTTGGGCTGCAACGCGTGTATAATTTCATGGTAAAGAACAGGTTGGTGCGGCGTGCCTGCCATAGCCACGTTAGCCGATGTTTTGGCTGGAAAGATTTAGTGCTGAGAAACGCTGGTTATTGGCTTCGGTGTCCTGGATGTCATTCAACTGTGCATCCCATTCAGTTGGCGTCCAGACCTCGAAATAATCGCCCTGACCTGCTACAATAGCTTCGCCGTCAAAGTTCATGAATTGACGCAGGCTTTGCGGAACTAAAATGCGCCCGACTTTGTCCAACTCTACCTGGTAGGCATTGGACAGGATCAAGCGCCGCAGCATGCGGGCGGTGGGGTCGGCCAGGTTCATGGCATTGATACGCTGGTAGACCTCTTGAAAATAAGCCTCTGTCATAACCATCAGACAGCGGTCAAAGCCCTGAGTGATGAAAGCGCCGCCTTCCAGCGTTTGACGGAAGGGCGCCGGGATCATCAGGCGACCTTTCGTATCGAGGTTGTGCTGGAACTGGCCTAAGAACATTAGTTCTACATCTCCGTTTAACAGGCGAACGCCGGGGCTTCCGGCGCTCGTCCTCCACTTTCTACCACTTTTTCCCACATTATACTGATTTTGAGGGAAAATGCAAGTGGTAATTTTGACCCATTCTATCTTTTTAGTACTTTTGCCTTATATTTGCCCTTCGAAATTTCCCACTTTCTCCCCCTGGAATCCCAAATTGGTAGATCGTATTCCACTAAACTTCCTGCTAACCTGTGAATAAACTGCGTTAAAAAGAAACAACCGATGAATAAATCTTTCGCCGGTTGTTGATGAAGTGTTTAAATTGTTCAGCAGGAATGAGGCAGGGTAGAGTGTTTGTTACTTCCAAAATTGGGGTAGATGCATTTTGTAAGTTGTCAGATAATCATCCAGGATTTGTTTGGCTGCACCGATGTCTGTAATCATGGGGTCGAGCAGCAGACATTGCAAAGCTTTCTCGCGACTGCCCTCGATAGCGGCATCTACACACAATTGCCCAACAGTGATCTCACGACGCAACAATTCAGCGATAGGTTCGGGCAGCGCGCCGACGTGGATCGGATTGACGTCCACGCTGCTGACGTGGACCGGCGT
Source organism: Anaerolineales bacterium (assembly GCA_050115035.1). Classification (GTDB taxonomy): domain Bacteria; phylum Chloroflexota; class Anaerolineae; order Anaerolineales; family Villigracilaceae; genus JAABUE01. Next base: position 2,965 of record JASFRG010000342.1, read on the forward strand.
TTCGACCGTGGCGCCGAAAGGCAGGTTGGCGATCTGACCGATATTCGGTCTGTTTGCCGCAGGATGGTAGTGCGATCCGCCCCCGGCGATGTTCACGATCATC
>JASFRG010000343.1:0-3065 GCA_050115035.1 Anaerolineales bacterium
TGTCCGCACGGCGCCGAGGGGTTTGACTTCGCCGTTTAACAGTTCAACAATGGGTTTGATACGCAGCAAGCCACCCAGGGCTGCCACCGCTCCAGGAACACGCCCGCTACGGCGCAGGTATTCCATCGTATCCAGTGCGGCCATCACTTTCGTGCGCTGCCGTGTAGACCGGATGGCTTCCAAAATATCTTCCAGGCTCAAGTTGTCTAATCTGGCCTGGACGGCTGCCAGCACCTGAAAGCCAAGACCGAGCGTCAAGGAACCACTGTCCAGCACGGTGATGCGCTCGCGGAAATCGTGCGCAGCCAGCCGTGCCACGCTGACGATGGCAGTCAGTTCCACCGCAGCGTGGATGGAAAGGATATGATCGCAACCCGAGTCTAGCAACCTCTGGAAGCGTTCTGCAAAATCGCCGGTGGATGGAGCCGCGGTGGTCGGTGATTGTTTCATATCCGGCAGGCGCGTGTAATACTCTTCGCGTGAGATGCCTTTGCCATCCGCATAGGATTGGCCATCCAGGACAAGCACCGCCGGGACAACTTCAATTTCATGTTCATCAATGATGTGTTGTGGAAGGTCGGAGGTGGAATCAGTGACAATGCCGAGTTTCATGTTTTATTTCCATCCTAAGAAGATTATTCAACTGAAATAATGAACTGATAATGCGGCTGTCCACCATCCTGGACTTCGATCTCCTGCCCCGGATAGGCTTCGCGCACCTTATCGGAAATCTGATTGGCTTCCGTCAAAGAAAGGTCTTCGCCAAAGAATAAGGTAATCAGTTCGTGCTCTTTGGCTTTGGCCTTATCGAGCAATTCCATACAACCCTCTTCGACAGTTTTTGCAGAGCAGACCAATTTCCCATCCAGTAGCGCGATCACCTGCCCCTCTTCCACTTTAACACCGTCGATCTCTACGCTGCGCGTGGCGACAGTAATTTCCCCGGCTTTCACTAAGTCAAGGGACTTGTTCATTTTTTCGGCGATGGCTTCTATATCACCATCCGGGTTGAGTGCCAGCAGGGCAGATAGTCCTTGCGGGACATTGCGGCTCGGTATTACCTGCACGCTCTTGACCGTCACATCCTTAGCCTGGTTGGCAGCCATAATGATATTCTTGTTGTTCGGCAAAATAATGACTTTATCCGTCGGCAGGTTTTCGAAGGCCGCCAGAATCTCCTGCGTGCTGGGGTTCATGGTCTGCCCACCTTCGACAATGGCTGCCACCCCCAGGCTGGCAAAGATGCGGCTCAGCCCTGGCCCGGGCGAAACCGTCACAACTGCAATTTGTCCTGGCTCGACGTTTGCCAGCTCAAAATAGTCGCCCTTGGCCTTCTGGTCGATTTCATCCATCTGGGCCACCAGGTTTTCCATCGCTACCTTGGTGATCGTCCCGATGTCCATAATGTAATCGATCGGCAGGTAACGGTTCTCCAACGGCACATGGATGTGCATGCGATACATCCCTTCGCCTTCACCTACTTGAATGGAGGTCCCCATCTCTTCCAGTTTGCCGTAGAAAGATTGCAAATTCAACTCGCCTTGGGGATAAAAGTCGACAACGACTTCAAAGTCCTGACCCTCTTCCACCTCTTGCATGGCGCTTTCAAAGTCCAGTGCTGAGATGGGCTGCACCGAAGCCAGCGGCGTATCCAACGAATCCCCATAAATATGACGCAACATGCCCTCCAGGATTAAGTACAGGCCCATACCACCCGAGTCGACCACACCGGCCTGCTTGAGGACCGGGAGCAGTTCCGGGGTCCGTTCAACCGATTCGTCCGCAGCTTTGACGGCGATCTCCAGAATCTCAATCGGGTCTTGCGTGGACCCCAAACCTGCTTCCGTGGCCGAGGCAATATCTTTGGCAACAGTCAGGATCGTGCCTTCCACAGGTCGGACAACGCCTTTATAAGCTGTATCACGTGCCTCGGCAAAAGCCTTGACCAGTCCCGGCCCGTCCAGCACATCCTGCCCTTGCAGACCGCGAGAAAAACCGCGCCATAGCTGCGACAGGATAACGCCCGAATTACCACGCGCGCCCATGAGCGCGCCTTGCGAAACGGCTGCGGCCATATTATCTACGCTACGATGGCCCAACTCGCTGATCTCATTGTAAGCCGATTGCATGGTCAGCACCATGTTGGTGCCGGTGTCGCCATCCGGAACCGGGAAAACGTTCAGCGCGTTGACCGTCTGCTGGTTGGTGCGCAGCCAGGTCAGCCCGGCCTCCACCAACCGTTTGAGCGACTGACCGTCCATGGGAGCCTTACGAAATTTTTCTAATCTTTTCTGTGTTTGCGGGGAATCCAAGCCCATACCGTCTCTCCTGCTCCTGTGGCGATCAGTCTGTGTTGCTCACACGTAGCCCGGCTACATGCACATTGATGGTGTTAACGCGTAACCCCAACGCTTTTTCTACGTGGTAACGGACCGTATTAGCAACACTGTTAGCCACCGAGGCAATGCGGGTGCCGTATTCCACGACAATATTGATTTCGATATCTACTTTTTCCCCATCGTACTCAACCGACACACCACGCGTTGGATCACGGGTAATGGTATATGCCAATCCCTCTGCAATATTTTTGGGAGCCAATCCCACCACGCCGTACGATTCAAGCGTGGCGTGGTATGCAATGGTTGCGACAGCTTCGGGTGAAATGTGAATGCCGCCTAAAGATGTGGTTTCTTCGCCCATATTTCAATCCTCTTTGTTTATGAACATATCTTCTTGTAGAAGGGTACGATGTGTGGTAGAATGCTGTGCTTGCGAGAGCAAGCCGTAACTTTGTAATTATAGCAAGAAAGGAATTTGTAAGATGGCAAAGTGTGCCCACTGTGGAAAGACGACAACTTTTGGCCACAACCGGTCGTTCTCAATGCGCGCCACCAATCGAAAGTTCAAACCCAATCTACAAAAGGTGACGCTTTATGAGGATAACCGCAAGGTCAAGAAGGTGCTATGCACCCGTTGCATTCGCAACCTGACCAAAACCAAAGCGTAACTCGTTCCTTTCCTGACTGATAAAAATCGCGGCATACGCCGTGATTTTTTGTTTAAAA
>JASFRG010000344.1:0-3044 GCA_050115035.1 Anaerolineales bacterium
TTGGCGGTATTTTAATTTTATTGGGCATCTACCTTGCCTCAAGAAGGAAAAACACAGCCTAAGGCTGCCAAACCATGCACCGACTAGTCCCGCACTTTATTCTCAGAAACTACCAGGCCGAGAACTATCACGGCAGGTTTGATGCGCTTGGATTAATCGTAGATGTCACCGGTTTCTCAACGATGACAGATGTGCTGGCCACACATGGCATGCACGGCTCGGAAGTGCTGGCCAATGGCATGCGCCAGGTGTTCGATCCCATGATCCAAAGCGTGCACACCAATGGCGGTTATGTAGTCGGTTTTGCAGGGGATGCCATCTCAGCTTTATTCCCCATCGAGAACACAGATTCCGAGGCGTATGCCAGGGCTATCGCTGCTGCCTTGAACATTCAAGAGCATCGCGCAAAGAATTCCAGCTTTGAAACACCTTATGGAAAGTTCACCATCTCCGTCAAAATTGGCATGGGGATCGGAGATGCCCGCTGGAGAATCGTCCGCGCAATTAGCGGAAGACGAGCTACCTATTATTTTCGCGGCTCAGCCATTGATAATGCCGTCTCATCCCTAAGCCAATCAAACTCGGGAGAGATTGTGCTGTGCCCGCAGTTGCACAAAGCGCTCGGCGAATTTGTTGACGGTCGGTTACAGAATGAACATTTCGTGCTCACAGAGTTTTCAGGCAGCACACCTGCACCCGTAGAAATTACAATCCCATTTCCCAATCCAGAACATCTGAAAGTTTTCTGCTCTGAGGATGTCAGTTCACACGATCTGACAGGTGAGTTTCGTCCGGCAGTCAACCTGTTCATCAGCATTCCTCAAGCAGATGAGGGCGCAATCGATCTGGAGCCCTTTCTACAAAAGGTATTCATGCTTCAGGACCGTTATGGCGGCCTGTTCAGCCGTGTGGACATCGGTGACAAAGGCACCAACTTGCTCATGTTCTGGGGAGCACCCCTAGCCCAGGAAAATGACGTCGAAAGAGCCTTGAACTTTTTTCTTGAGTTGCTCAAAGAAGCGGATATCTCAATGAAGGCCGGCATCACCTATCGGCTGGCGTATGCAGGCTACATGGGCGGAGAATTACAGGAGGAATACACCTGTTACGGCTGGGGGGTAAACCTGGCTGCGCGACTGATGTCAGCCGCGGCTTTGGGGGAGATTTGGGTCGATGAAGAAATCGCTCGCCGAGCTGAGCGCCGCTTCAGCTTCCAGCATGTCGGTCAGCAAAAACTCAAAGGGTTTGCCAAAGAACAAAACGTATTCAAACTGCTCAGGCGCAAGGAAGATGATCGCGCCGCTTTCAGCGGGAAATTTGTGGGGCGTGAAGCAGAACTGGAAACGCTGCGCAAGTTTATCGATCCGATTTGGAGCAGGAATTTTGCCGGGATGTTGACCATTTTCGGTGAACCGGGCATCGGAAAAAGCCGTCTCGTTGATGCCTTCCAGACATCCAACATGTTTTCTGAGAAGCAAGTCTACTGGGCGCTCTGTCAGACAGACGAAATCGTGCGACAATCACTCAATCCGTTCCGGTATTGGCTCAAACACTATTTCAACATTTCCGAATCCATGGATGAAGCCGAGCGCAAGCAATCTTTCGATAAAAAGCTGGAAGAGATCATCGGCACTATCCCGGATGACGACCTGTCTCAGAGCCTGGACAGAAGGCGCGCCTTTTTGGGGGAATTGGTCGATCTGCACTGGACAGATTCGCTCTACGAGAAACTGGATGCCCAGGGACGTTACGAAAATACCATAATCGCTCTGAGTACCTTGCTGCGAGCTGAGAGCCTGAGGCAGCCTGTGATCCTCTTAATTGAAGATGCGCACTTGCTAGACAACGACACCATCGAGTTCATGCCATATTTAGGCAGGACGCTGACAGCAGAGCACGATAAGACTTACCCGATTGCCATCATCACTACTTCCCGCCAGACGAAGGCGGAGATCATTCTTGAGAACGCGCCCAACGTGGAAATCAATCTCACACAGCTGTCCGGTGGCGATCTCGTTCCAATGGCTGAATTTCTTTTAGGAGGCGCGGTAGCCCCTTCCCTGATTGAAATTCTGGAACAGCGTACAGAGGGCAATCCTTTTTACCTTGAACAGATCATTCATTATTTACAGGGCGAAGATAACCTGGAACAGGGAAAGCAGGGCTGGCAAGTCAGAGGCGAGCAAACCACTGAAGCGCTGCCAACAGACATCAGCGCCATCCTGATCTCTCGCCTCGACCGCTTGAACCGCGGTGTCCGAGATGCGGTGCAAACGGCGGCCGTTCTGGGGAGAGAATTTGAATTGCGCCTGCTCTCAAAAATGTTACACGATGATAAAAACTTGCCAGACAAAGTGCATCGCGCCGTGGAAGAAGATATTCTCTCTACCCTGACCGAGATCCGCTATATCTTCCGTCACGGGCTGCTAAGGGATGCCGCCTATAATATGCAGCTACAGGCCAGGCGACAGGAATTGCACCAGATTGCGGTCGAAGCTTTCGAAACCTTGTATCAGGATCAACTTTCCTCTCATTACAACGAGATCGCCTATCATTCTGATCGCGCGGGGCTTACCAAAAAAGCTAAAAAATTTTATATCCTGGCTGGCAATGAAGCTGCACGCGCCTACCAAAACAGCCTTGCAATTGAAAGTTACACCCGTGCATTAGCGTTATCGACAATTGAAAATATTCAAGAACGGGTCGATTTGCTGCTGGAACGTGTGGCCTTGTACAGCATCGTTGGTGATCACACCGGGCAAGAACAGGATCTTGCAACCCTGGAACTTTTAACAGAACAGCAAAAAAACACGCGCAACAGCGCAATCGTGGCCTCGAGGTATGCAAGCTTTTCTTATAATACTGGGGATTATCAAAATGCCAAAGAGCATGCCATGAACGCCATCGAGCTGGCAGAATCGGTAGAGGCGCTTGATGTGGCTGCGAAGGCTTATAGGATTTTGCCGCTCGCCCTGGCCAAACAAGGCCATATTGCAAAAGCCATACAAACTGCTCAAACCGGCTTACAACTGGCTCAACAAATA
>JASFRG010000345.1:0-3013 GCA_050115035.1 Anaerolineales bacterium
TTTCTGTTGACATCCTATGAGGCCATCACTGCCCATTTGTGGGTGCTGATCTCGCGCCTGTTCTTGCTCGTCTTGCGTCTGACTCATCCTTTGCTTTTTCGCCAAGTTGGTTTTCTGCACCGCTGCTAAAAATTGCTGCGGCTTGTTGACTGTCGGCTTGTTGACATTCACCCTTTCCTAAAATAGAATACAAGGTATCCCAAAACATCCCCTGAGGAGGAGAAATGTTAAAAGAATTCAAGGAATTCGTTATGCGCGGCAACGTGCTCGACCTGGCCGTGGCTGTTATCATTGGCGGCGCGTTTGGAAAGATCATCACTTCGTTTGTGAACGATGTGTTAATGCCTCCAATCGGTCTTCTACTCGGTGGCGTTGACTTCACCAATCTCTTCTGGGCGTTGGACGGGAATACCTATGATTCACTCGAAGCTGCTACTGCTGCCGGAGCTGCTACCATCAATTATGGTGTCTTCATCAACACAGTTATTGACTTTCTCATTGTCGCCTTTGTCATCTTCCTGGTCGTCAAATCTGCAAATGCTGCCAAGAAAAAAGAAGCGCCTGCCCCCGCAGAACCGACGACCAAAGAATGTCCCCATTGCTTTACCACCATTCCCATCAAAGCAACCCGTTGTCCCAACTGCACGTCGGAACTTTAGAGACCAGATGACAAGAGAAAGAGATTAGTCCTGCCTGGACCTATTCTCTATTCTCTATTCTCTTATGGACTTCTTAGAACAACTCAACCCCCGGCAGCGACAGGCTGTCACAGCGGGGGCTGGGCCGGTTTTAGTGCTGGCAGGCCCCGGTTCCGGGAAGACGCGCGTACTGACTCAACGCATCGCTTATCTGATTGCTTACGAGGGAGTGCGTCCTTACCAGATCCTGGCTGTCACATTCACCAACAAAGCCGCGCGTGAAATGGAATCCCGTGTGGATGACCTGCTGGGAGGGCAGGCCACGCAAGGCATGATGCTGGGCACTTTCCATTCGACCTGTGCCCGCATCCTGCGCCGCGAAGCGGACCTTCTGCCTGTGGAGGCCAACTACGTCATTTTCGACGCCGATGACCAGACTCGCCTCGTCAAGAGCATCATCCGCGAATTCAACCTGAACGAGAAACTGTACCGGCCAAACAGCATACATGCCGCCATTTCCAATGCCAAGAACGAACTGATCGGCGCGGAAGATTACCCCACCACCACTTATCGCGATGAGATAGTCAAGCGTGTATACGAGGAATACCAGAAGCGGCTGATCGCCAGCAATGCCGTGGATTTCGATGACATCCTTGTTTACGCTGCCCGCCTGATGGAAGACAACCCGGAAGTACGCCAGAAATATGCCGGACGTTTTCGGCATGTGTTGGTGGATGAGTTCCAGGATACCAACATGGCGCAATACACACTCATTAAGCATCTGGCGTCAGCCCATCACAATGTGTTCGTCGTCGGAGACCCGGACCAGAGTGTGTACAGGTGGCGCGGCGCGGACTGGCGTAACGTGCAGCGCTTCGAGCAGGACCACCCTGATGCGCAAGTCATCCTGCTCGAACAGAACTACCGCTCGAAGCAAAATATCCTGAATGCGGCCATGGGCGTCATCGACCGCGCCCGCAACCGCCGCCGCAAGCAATTATTCACCGAACGCGGCGAAGGGGAGAAACTCTTCTATTATGAAGCGCCCGACGATTACGCCGAGGCTTCATTTGTCGTGGATACCATTGCGCAATTGGTGGCCAGCGACCAGTTCGAGCCGGGCGATTGCGCTGTCATGTATCGCACCAACGCGCAATCGCGCCTGCTGGAAGAAGCTTTCCTGAATGCGCGTCTGCCTTACCGTCTGGTCGGTGCGCAGCGCTTCTACGGTCGCCGTGAAGTCAAGGATATGATCGCCTATCTGCGCCTGTCATACAACGCCAATGATGAGGCCAGCCTGACGCGCATTATCAACGTGCCCACGCGCGGTATTGGCGCGAAAACAATCACATCGCTGTACACTGCCGCACGCGGAATTGGTCTCACCCCCGGTGCGATGGTGCTCGATCTGGCGCGCGGTTCCAGCTCGCCTTATTGGGAACAATTCAGTAACCGTGCGGCGATCGCGCTGGGAGACTTTGGGGTCATGCTCGCCAACTGGCGGGTCGCTGCGCAGACCTACACAGTCACCGAGCTCTTTGACCAGATCGTCACCGACGTCGGCTACAAGGATTACATTGACGACGGCACCGATGAAGGCGCTGAACGCTGGGAAAACGTCCAAGAATTACGCCGTCTGACACAGGAGTATGTCACCCGCACGCTGGACGAATTCTTGCAAGATGTGGCCCTCATCTCCGATCAGGATACACTGAACGAAACCGTTAACGCGCCTACACTGCTGACCCTGCACGCCGCCAAAGGGTTGGAATTCGGCGTAGTCTTCATCGTCGGCCTTGATGACGGGCTGCTCCCGCACAACCGCTCCTTCGACGAGCCTGAGGAAATGGAAGAAGAGCGTCGCCTGTTCTATGTCGGCATCACGCGCGCCAAAGACAAACTCTACCTGATCCGATCCGTGCAGCGCGGCGGAAGAGGCTATGCAGAGGAAACCTATCCGTCCCGTTTTCTGGATGATATTCCACACGACTTACTAATAGGAAGAGCGCGAATAGGCAGAGCGCTGCGAGGTCAACCCTCTGAAACGCTCTGGGTGCAGCATACTAAACCCAAGTCCGCTTCCATTATCGAGAGCAAATACCACGCCGGAACAAAGGTCAAGCACAAACTTTGGGGAGAAGGGATCGTGCTCGACAGCCGCATCCAGGATGACGACGAGATCGTGGACGTGGTCTTCGAGAGCGTCGGCATCAAACGACTGGCAGCCTCTCTCGCCAACCTGACGATTATCGCATGATGCGTTTGCTGTATCTGGGCTTTCGTATCTACTGTTTTATTTTCCGTCCCAAAACACTGGGGGTACGTGTCATGCTCATCCGGGACGAAAAGGTGTTGCTCGTCAGACAGACCTACAT